>JAWOLO010000424.1:0-5837 GCA_033853375.1 Terriglobia bacterium | reverse complement strand
CTACGAGTTGGCCACACAGGAGTTTCGCCGCGATGTCATCACCGAGCGTGAGAGCTGGATCATCGACAACCTCGACCGCAACCCTGGTCTCTCCGTCGAAGACAACGCCAAGATGGTCGAACCGGGCCTCGAGTTCGCGCCCCAGGACTTCCGCCTCGCTCTCTACACCGAGGTGAAGGGCGTCATCGACAGCATCTACAGCACGCATGGACAGGGCGCGTGGAAGCAGAAGCTGATGATCAACGACCGCATCGCCGATTCCGTGTTTCAGCAGGTGCTGATGCGCGCGGACGAGTACAGCGTGCTGGCTACGTCCAACTTGAATGGCGATTATCTTTCTGATGCGTGCGCGGCGCAGGTGGGTGGGCTGGGCATGGCGCCGGGATCGAACATCGGAGACGGTTACGGCGTATTCGAAGCCACGCACGGGACTGCGCCGAAGTACGCAGACAAAGACGTGATCAATCCAAGTTCGGTGATGCTTTCCGGCGCGATGATGTTCGAGTTTTTGGGATGGAAGGAAGCAGCGAAGCTGATTGAAGACGGTATCGCGCGCACGATTCAGCAGAAGCGCGTGACGTACGATTTGGAGCGCTTGATGCCCGGCGCGACGAAACTGGGAACGTCGGCGTTTGCGTCGGCGATCATTGAGAACATGCAGGGGGCGGCGGCAGCGCGGCGCTAGTGCAAACCTTGTGGAATCAGTGTCCTAAAGAGACGCAGGTCCAGCGTTCGGGCTTGGGGTCGTCCGCAATTTAGATGGTCGCGCTATGAAGATGGCGCGACTATCTAGATAGCCAGACTAGGTAATTTGCGGAGCAAAGTTGTTTGCGAGCGAAAGTGGCACCGGCAGCTTCCTTCTGCACGGTGACACTCGACACTGAAGCGGCGAGCAGACTCAAGCAAATTTTATTGGAAACGCGGATTCACACACGAGGAGAAAGAGGAGAACTTCATGCGGAAGAAAGTGACGGTGGTGGGAGGCGGTTTTGTGGGATCGACCACGGCGCAGCGCATTGTAGACAAGGAGCTGGCGGACGTGGTGCTGACAGATATTCTGGACGGGCCCCCCGCGGGAAAAGGATTGGACATGCTGGAGTCCGGGCCGATTACGAGAACGGATTCGCACGCGGTGGGCATTTCGACAGCGAACGGAGATTATTCGGCAACGGCGAACAGCGACGTGGTGGTGATAACCGCAGGATTTCCGCGCAAGCCGGGAATGAGCCGCGACGATTTGCTGAAGGCGAACTATGACGTAGTGAAGGGCGTGGTCGAGCAGATTGTGAAGCATTCGCCGAATTGCATCCTCGTCATGGTGACGAATCCGCTGGACGCGATGGCGCAGGCGGCGCTGAAAATCAGCAAGTTTCCGAAAAATCGCGTGATGGGCATGGCGGGCGTGCTGGATTCGGCGCGAATGAGTTCGTTTGTCGCGGCGGAGTGCAAGGTGAGCGTGGAGAACGTGCACTCGTTCGTGCTGGGCGGGCACGGCGATGACATGGTGCCGCTGCCGCGGTATTCCACGGTGGCGGGAATTCCCCTCCCCGACTTGCTGCCGAAAGAACGCATCGACGCGATCGTGGAGCGGACGCGCAAAGGGGGGGCGGAAATTGTGAATCTGCTGAAGACCGGTTCGGCGTACTACGCGCCTTCGGCGGCAGCAGTGGAAATGGTCGAAGCGATTCTAAAGGACAAAAAAAAGATTTTGCCCTGCTGCGTGTACCTTGAAGGAGAGTATGGAATCAGGGGACTGTTCGTAGGCGTGCCGGTGAAGCTCGGCGCGAAGGGTGTGGAAGAAGTTATCCAGATTAAATTGACGCCAGAAGAAAATGCTGCGCTGCAAAAGTCGGCGCATTCGGTGAAAGAGCTCGTTACAGTTTTGGGGCTGTGAAGTGCTAGCTTATCTTCGCTGATTCGCGGTGGGGAGGCAACCGATGAAGCCCTCGAAGTTAGTGATTCATTATTATTTGTTGATCCTTTCCCTCGTTCTGCTGGCTATGCCGTTTTATCACCAGGCAACAGGCCGCGAGATGCAGGCGGTCCTGAAGATACACCTCGACTCTGTTGCTGGGATTGTAGGACTTCTCGGGCTTGGCACGTTTGTGGCAATCACCATTCTCAATCGAAGACTTGCGGCGTTGGAAAAGCTGCTGGCCACGAAAAATCAGCAATCGTGAAGGCTACGAGGAGAACGATGAGACATTGGAAGTGGTTGTTCTTTGCCGGTCTGCTGGGGTTTGTGGCGATGACGTTGGCGGACATTGGAGAAGGCCAAACGAAGCCGGTGCGCGTGGCGCTGGTCAAGATGGCTTATGTCGGCGAACGGAATGTGCCGGACACTTCGCGCGGGCCCGACTATTTGGAAGAAGGGGGCATTCGAAATCTGCTAGAGCAACAAGGCGTTCGTGTTCAACCGACGGCCACGGTGGCTCTGTCGGTGGACGAAGAGAAGACTTACGGTTCATGGAACCACCTAGCCCTGGCGAGCGGTGACATGTCCAAGCTGGTTGCGGAAGAGCGGCGAAAAGGCAATCTTCCGATCGGGCTGCTGGCGAATTGCAACGGGCTTCTGGGAATGCTCGGCGGGTTACAGCATTCGGGGCCGACGGCGAAGCCGCTGCGGGTGGGCATGGTTTTCATTGATGCGCACGGCGATTTCAACACGCCGGAGACGACATTGAGCGGGATGCTTGGCGGGATGCCCGTGGCGATCGCAGCCGGGCAGTGCCTGACGCGCATGCGCATGAAGGCAGGACTGGAACCGGCGATTCCCACGCGGCACATTGTGGAAGTTTGCGTACGCGACACCGATCCGCTCGAGCAGGAATTGCTGGATCGCTCGGAGATTGAGCAGCTCACGCTGGAAGATGTGCGCACGCGCTCCGCGAATTTACATCGCGAGATGAAGCGGCTCTCCGAACTCACGGACGTGATTTACGTTCACGTGGACATGGATGGCCTCGATCCGAGCGAGGTGCCTGGCGTGGCGCTTCCCGTACCTAACGGACCATCCAGCTTGGAACTGGCGGCGGCGCTAACGGAAATGTTCAAGTACGAAAAAGTGGGAGCGTTTGGCGTAGCGGCGATGCCGTACGACGATCACGACAAAACGGGCATTTCACGGAAAGCGGCGTACAACCTCATCCTTGGCGCGGTGAAGGGCGTGCAGCAGAGGAAGAGCGAGTAGCACGACTCAGTGATGGAAAAAAGACCGACAGATTCTCAAAAGCGCCCGTCACCGCGAGGAATCTTCCGTAGTTTAGCGAAAAGCAGATCCCTCGCTGCGCCTGCTTGCCGCAGGTAGGCTCGGGATGACAACAAAGAGCGTTTTTCAGCATGCTTAGGCGGCGCACTCGCCGCGGCCAAGTTTGAGAGAGAAGGTTTCCTTATCGCCCCAATCGAGAAAAATGTCTTCGGTGGAGTTTGTCACGGTCGCGAGCGGGCGCAGGCGTTCGACAACTGCGGCGTCTGGCGTGCGTGAAACCCAAGACGAAAACGATTCGTTCTGCTGTCGATCCTGCTGATAAAAAGCCAGCAACTCGCGGACGATGGCAGGAATGGGGCGCGCGGGAACGGCCATAATCTGCCGGCCAAAGCGCACGCCGTCGCCATTCACACGGCCGCCGAGGAGAAGTTGGTAATAAGGTGCCTGCTTATCGTCGATCTTTCGAACGTTTCCGTAAAAGCCGATATCAGCAATGTGGTGTTGGCCGCAGGAATTCGGGCAGCCACTGATTTTGATGCGCAGCTTTTTGATTTCGGGATCGTCATAGCCTTCGAGTGCGCGCGAAAGTACATCGGCCAGCGTTAGCGAACGGGTGATGCCAAGATTGCACGTGGTCGCTCCTGGGCAGCCGGTAACGTCGGAGATGGTGCGCGCGCCGGGAATGGCCAAGTCGAGCGCACGAAGATCGTTGTAAATTGCGCGCACACGGTCGAGAGGCACCCAAGGAATCACCAGGTCCTGATTGATGGCAATGCGCACGCCGGTGACATCGTAGTTTTCAAGAAGATCGGCGAGGCCGCGCATTTGCCGGCTGTGAAACGTTCCAGCTGGGAGCTTAATCCAAATGGCGGCGTAGCCGGTTTGCCGCTGCTGCATCACATTATGCTCGGCCCAGCGGTCGTACTCGGCGTCGGGGGCCGCATTGTCCAAACTGAGAGTTAGAGGCGTGGGAGAAATATTGACGAGAGCGGTGCGCTGGACGGGAGAAGGAACAGTGAAAACTTCATTGGGCGCTTGTGAAGTTTTGCGTTTTTCAAAGATCAGCCGGCGAAGCTCTTCAATTCCCTTTTCGCGAAGCACAAATTTCAGGCGCGCCTTGAACTTGTTTTTGCGGTTTCCGGTTTCGCCAAAAACGCGCAGAACGGCTTCGATGGTGGGCAGCAACTCTTCTTCGCGAAGAAAGTCCGTGAGAACCGCGGATTCGGTTGGGAGGCTACCCAATCCGCCGCCAACGAGAACCTTGAAGCCGCGGCGGCCTGTGCCGTTCGAACCACGCACTTGCGCGACCAAGCCCACGTCGTGAATGCCGGCGACAGCGCAACCGCCATCGTCTTCGCAGCCCGAGAAAGCGATTTTGAATTTACGCGGCAAGTCGTGAAAATCCGGATGGCGCAAGAGATAGCGCGAGACGCCAAGCGCGTATGGCGTGACGTCAAACGCTTCGCCAGGGCAGATTCCAGCAAGCGGGCAAGCCGTAACGTTGCGCACGGTGTTGCCGCAGGCCTCGCGCGTCGTGAGTCCACAATCGGACAGCATGCGCATGGCCGCCGGAACGTTCTCGAGTTGGACGAAATGAAATTGGACGTTTTCGCGAGTGGTGAGATGGCCGCGGCCAGTGGAATACTCGTCGGCAATGCGAGCGAGCACGCGAAGTTGCGAGGACTTGAGCACGCCAGCGGCAACTTTCACACGCAGCATTTGGACGCCGGGTTGTCGCTGGCCGTAGGTGCCATGCTTCAAGCGAAAAGGGCGGAATTGTTCTTCGGTGATTTCGCCGCGGCGGAGTTGGTGAACGCGCTCCTCAAACAGCGCGATTTCCGCTTCAATGGCTTCGCGGCTATGCCTTTCCTCGACTTCCGTGGTTGTTGCGACGGTCATATAAAGTGGCCCCCAGTCTGTTCGTAGACGTCACTGGCGAAATTTTGCCCAAAAACAAAAAAGCCCGCTTACCAGTTTTCTCTGGGAAGCGGGCTTCGGAACTCGATGATTACGTTAGGCTAAGTCCGAAAACTCCTCTGGCCAGAGATGGGTGTCATGTGACACATGGCGCTACACGCGCAGGGACAACACATCATCTGGCAGCAATTCTTCATACAGGAAGCAGGATACTTTCGGGGACTTCCTTTGTCAAAGGAAGTCCCTACCAAGGCTTAGATGCATGGCATGCAAAAAAGTAATCCATGGCCGTGGTCAATTTCTGGACATTTATTGCGGCTTTGTTGCCGAAGGCGCCGCTGTTTTGTGGCTGGCAGGTGGTTTTGCCGGAGTTGCCACCGCGGCGGCGCCAACCAGCGTGGCGTGCTTGATGACATCGAGCTTCGGCTACTTTTTGTCGAGATAGGCTTTGCCGAGCTTCGCGAGCTGGTCCTGTTCGCCAGTAGGCTGGTCGCCATACTGATCGTAAAGCATTTCCACCACTTTCATGCCTTCGGCCTCAACCACGCCAAACGGAGCAAATCCTTGTGAGTCGAGGAAGGAATTGTCCTTGAAGCTGATGAAAATCTGCGTGGAGCGCGAATTGGGCTGAGACGTTTTCGCGTAGGTCACGTAGCCGCGCTTGTTGCTCTGAGTGACCGGATCATCCTTGATATTTGCATTCTCCCAAGCG
>JAWOLO010000423.1:0-16045 GCA_033853375.1 Terriglobia bacterium | reverse complement strand
ACGAACATCGGAGGCGCAGAAGCGGAGCGCAATTCGAGCGATCGGAAATTCCGGCCGGCAAGAACCGGTGAATCCAGCAGGGTCCACAAAGAAACCGGCGCGAACTTGAATATACCGTCCGCGCTGCCGGCGGTCTTCAACGCACTCGCGGACTTCCAGCCATCCGGCAGGCGAATCGCGGCGTCAACCGGCATCTCACGCACGCTTGCCCCCTGCGGATACAAGACAAGGGTGTACCAATCCAAGACGAAGAGCTCGGCAGTTGCGGCATTCAGGTCCGAACGCTGACCGGGTGCAACGACGTCCATGGCGACGTTCAACACCTTGGCGCCCTCAGGCACTACAACGTGGAAGGCAAACATGTCCACAGGGTCTCGTTTCCACTCAACAGGCTGCCCATTCGCACTCATCCGTAGCCGGAGGACGTTGTCGATCACGGCATCTGGCATCCGGTAGCCCGGTATTCCCCATCGCGGGTAAAGAAGGGTAAGCGGACCTGCATGAACCGGAATCGCGAGTTCGGAGTGGAAGAGCTTTCGCGTGCTTTCCCGAGCGTCCACCACAATGGAAGTCGGCTCTTGCGCCGTTACGTGCGATGGGAGCGAGATCAGCGCCAGGATTACCACCGGACAGAGACTCCTTAGAATGGACAGCGGTGAGCCGCTCAAGGGACGCGTTCCCGAGATGGCCATTGCCTACTACTCCTCACAGAATTTCAGCCTTGCGACTGTTGACGTTGACATAGAGTTCCTCGCATCGTGGCGGCTCCAGCGAATCCCTTGCGCAAGGCGCGTTGCTCGTCACGCTGCCTGAATGCCATTCAATATGGACCCAATGCCGCGTTGCAGGAGTGACCAGTCAAAGCCAATGACGAGTGCCCGATAACCCCGCTCGATCATCGCCTTAGCCTGCTCGGGCGTGGTCGCGACCCCTCCCAGAACTACCGGACTCTTGCGGATGGCCGCCTCCAGCGTGCTGATCGCGGTGACTACATCGGGATGGTCCGCCTGTCCTTTGAGGCCCATAGATGTTGTGAGATCGCCTGGCCCGATGAACAAGAGATCGAGGCCAGGCACCGTCACAATTTCCGAAATCGAGTTGAGGGCATCGATGTGCCCAACTGTCCCGATCGCCAGCACCTCTTCATCGGCACGGTCGAGGTATTCCCGCATCGACAGTCCCCATCGAAGGGGCGCATAGAAAGGACCCGAGAAGCGATCCCCGAGCCGAAGATAGCGAGCCGCTCGCACTACGGATTCCGCTGCAGCACGCGTCGTCGTCATTGGGAAGCAAATGCCGAGCGCGCCAAGATCGAGCGGCCCTTTTGCCTGCCAGTTCGTACCCGCAGCAACACGCACCAAGGGCACGAGCGGAGAGTACCTGAAGTCGCTGCGATCATGGCGTGTGCGGTTCCGAGATCGACTGCGCCATGCTCCATATCGATCAGAATCCAATCCAGGCCAGAGCGGGCCATGACCTGCACAGTTTGTACAGAAGGAATGGTCGCAATTGCGCCGAACGTGGTTTGGCCCTCTCGTTAAAGCGCTCTGAGCCTGTTCATTTGTCCGCCCTTACGCGGCGTGGCATCTGTCATGGACTCACCCGACCGAACGAAAGCGTCTGGCTCGTATGGATCTTCTGGCCCGGCAAAAGGAGATCGAGCAGCAAGTCTTGGGCTGTGGCACTGGAGAACTCAACATCGTAAGTTTCGCCTACCGTAATCGTTTGTAGGGCCTTGCCCAATTGAACTGCATTTGCCGGCAAATCAGCGCCGTCCTTCGCGATGACCCGCCACTGCACAGGGCCGTTGGCATTGCGTAGAGAAACCTGCATTCCCTGATTATTGGTCGAGATGTTGATCAGCCGAAATCGATATTTTTTTCCGGCCTGCAGTTGAAGTGTTTTGCTCTGTGGCGTCCCGTTGATGAGCGCCAACTCGTGCAATGCACCAAAATCGCCAATGCTAAATACGAATGCGAGATCAGACGTGCGATCGAATTTTTCTCCGGGCGGCAGCACGATCAATGGGCCATAGATGCCATTCGTGAGTTGCGAAGGGTCGTGCCAGTGTGTGTGGTAAATGAATGTTCCGGCGCGGGGCGGCGTCATGCGAGTTACAAATGATGTGCCTGGAGCAATTGGAGGTGTTATCTGGGTGCCCGCACCGCTCCATCCGGGCACTCCATCGTAATAGCTTTCCAACTCGATCCCGTGCCAATGGATGGCGGTAGCCTCCTTGAGCCTGTTCACGACTTCGATCTCCACAGGCTCCCCACGCGTCAACACAATTGGAGGTCCCAAGAGTCCCGGTTTACTTGAAGGGGCCACCGAGTGTGCAACGTCGTACAACTGCAGCGCATAACGGGGCGACTCGCCACGCTCGCTGATCACGAGCTGCAGCTTGCGATCTGCGTGCCAGACCGGATTCTCCGCAGATTTGCCAAGAGAAGGAACCGTGATGCCCAAAACCATCTGTCCCATCCCCGCTGCATCGCGCTTCGTGCGCTCGTTTGGATGGGCAAGCCCACCGCGCATGGAGAGGCCTGGCACGTTAGGTACAATGGGCGGCGTCATATGTTGAAACATGTGGCAGTGAAAGAGCCATTGTCCCGCCCGGTCGGGCAACCAGCTCATGTCGAAGGTTTCGCCCTGCGCGATTCGCTGAGTGACCACTAAAGGGCGCTCATCGCCGGCAAAGTTCTGAATCCGACCGTCGCGATTGAAGGCATCAATTCGAAAGTAGAAGCCATGCAGGTGTAGCGCGTGCGGCTCATTGGTGGCGTTGACCCATCGCCAGCGCACCGGCTCGCCGATCTCGTACCTAAAACGCTGCGTGTAGGGCCAGGATTTGCCATTGATCGTCGCTAGGGTTTCCCTCGCGGCCAAGCCCGGACGTTCTGAAATCATCTCCATCACGAAGATCTCGTCGTTTGCACTCGCACCGGGAGGATCGACGAGAAACGCGCCCGTCAGTTCAGAGTCGATGCCGTAGCGCAGTTTCAGGTCATCGGTTTCAGAAGCACCCCAGTAGAAGTACAGTCCCGGCGTTTTCGCTTTGAACCTGGCTTGTTCCGTTGCTCCAGGCGCGAGATGCAAGACAGGTTCGCCGCCGCTCGAATCTCCCAAACCATGCACGTTGATCGGCACAGCGAGCGTATTGTGCAAGGAGGCGTGAATCTCCGTTCCCTGCGGAACGCGGATAAGGGGCCCAGGATTCTGTAGCGGATGTCCAGCTTCGCCAAACGCATACACCGACAGCGCGATGCCGTCGTCGGCTTCTGGATGCCAATCGCCCTTTGCGATCTCCAGTCGAACCGTTAACATTCCGTCCCGGAGCACGCCTGCTGGAGTGTGGTTCTGGTTGATTTCTATCGGCAGTGACTGTGCTGCCAAGCGGGTAGTACCAAAAGCTAAGATGGCCGCCAACAGCGACGAGATCGGGCGCAGTCTACAACACATCGCAACCATTCAAATCCTCCGGAGCCGCTGTACGGTATCAAAGCTGCATTCACATTTGCGTGCCCACCATTGCCACCTCGGAAGCGTGCAGGTGCACAATTTTCCAACCCGCCGCGGTTTTGCTCAACACGATGGTTCGCCGATTCAGGAACCCTGCCCTGTCGTCCAAGTGGAACGTGGCAATTGCGGTACTCGCGAACACCTGAATTCTCAGATCCTTTGGCTGAACATCCATATACGGCGCTGTGGTTCTCCCACCGCGAATCTGCTCGAACACAGTTTTGAACATCTTCTCAAACTCAGTTCTCCCGTTTGCCCGCTGGGGAAAGGCGCGGGGATAAAACACGGTCGCGTCATCGGCGAACGCTAGCCGGAAGGCTTCCCAGTCGAGGTCATCGAAGGCGCGAATGAACTTGGCGAGCGCCTCTCGGACTTCTGATTCTGCTGATCCTGGTTGCACCTGCGTGGAGCTGGTTGGACTATCAACTCCTAGCTTCTCCAACCAGTGAATGACGGTAGTTTGCAAGGCAATCCGATGGTCGGAAAAGCTGTGGTCAGTTGCTACGGCAGTTTGTTCAAGAGCTACGGCGCCCTTCTGCCTCAGTGCGGCACCCAGGGCTTCCATATCGGCGTGGTTTTGATCGTCGGCTTTCACGAGCAGTACCGGTCGCGCGCGGAGCGCTTCCGCCCACTGCACGTAATCCCAGTCCTTGGCGTGTCGTTCGGCCTCGGCAAAAAGCTGTGCCGCAGTGGCCCCGCGAACCGGGTGCAACTGCGTCTCCCAGCGCTTCAGGCGGGCTTCGCGTTCTTTAGGATCCGCATTGATCTTGCCTAGATTCACTGCTGCAATCATCGCGACCGCTTTGACATCGGGATCACGAGCAGCTTCATATCCAGCAATGAACCCACCGAAGCTGTGCCCGATCACAACCAGCCATTGCGGATCGATGCGATACTTCGCGGCATTCGCGGGGTCACGCAGAAAACGCACCGCCTCCGCCGTGTCCTCGATGGCTGACGATTGCGAGAACGTTCCCGCCGTGCCCCACGTCCCGCGATAGTGGAACAGCAGCACGTTCCACCCCGCGCGTCGGATCGACTGTGCCAAGTCACCGTTTGTCTCATAGCCTGGCAACCCGTGCAGCAGGAGCACGGTGCCGTGCGGATTCGCACCGCCCGCGAGATAGAACGTTGCGTCCAGCTCAACTCCGTGGCTGGGCACGGTGATCCCCACGACGCCTGGTGGAAATCTCTTGTCCGCTGGAAAGTCCACTACCACAGCAGTAGGTGGCTGCTGCGCCCGTAGAGGCTGACTACTGGACAACGCCACTCCGAGTAGTGCCGCGGCAATAACCCGGTTCCGCATAGCCTTCATCTCCTAGGACACTATAACTCGTAAGCGTACTGGTCCATGATGGAGACCGGCTCCTTCACGCTTATGCCCGGATCACGAGCTACACGGAAGTAACCGAAGCCTTTTCAGCGGTTCACCGTACCCACTACCCACTTTCTTATAGCTGCGATTCGATGGCTTTGGTGATTTCTTCGTAGTCAATCAGGCCTTGCGTCTTTTTTACGATCTTGCCGTCGCGAGAGATGAGGAAGCTGGTGGGATAGCCGAGGAGGCCGCCGAACTTGTCGGCCACTGCGTCATTGCCGCGCAGGATCGGATAGTTCATGGGAAGTTTTTGGCCGTTTACATTGAATCGCTCCTTGGCCGTGTATGCGGAGACCACATTGTTGCCTTCATCGTCCACGTCCACGCCAAGAACGGTAAAGCCCTTCGACGAATACTTCTGCTGCATTTCGATGAGCCAGGGAATTTCGATTTGACACGGCTCACACCAGGTGGCCCAGAAATTCACCAGCACGACTTTGCCTTTGTATTCACTGAGCGGCACGTTCTTACCATCCAGATCTTTGAAGGCAACTTCCGGCGCCGGCGTGCCCAACTCGGCGTCTGCATGGACGTCGCCGCCAACAGAGTTTCTCGGCTTCAGCCGGGTGGCCCGGTCCGCATAAACGGTCACGCCAATGAGCACCACGACTGTGCCGATGATTAAGAGAATTTTTTTCATCTTGTGCTTCCCAGGGTGTTCAAACCCACTCCTTTAAAGTGAAAAACGATTTAAGAAACTCAGCTTGCTCGAGAGCCAGGTCAGCTTATTAAAGAATACCAGCCCGCCGACAAACAGAAGCAAAGCTCCGCTGAAAACCTCCACGGCGTGAAGGTATTTGCGAAAATTCTTGTAAAACGCCATGAATTGGCCGATGCCCAGCGCCGTGAGCAAAAACGGTATCGCCAGCCCGGCAGAATACACGGCCAGAAGAAGGACACCGCGGGCGATCGTGTCGCTCGCGGCGGCAAGCGCGAGAACCGTGGCGAGAATTGGCCCGATACACGGCGTCCAACCGAAGGCAAAAGCAAAACCAAGCAAAAATCCGCTCCAGATTCCAGGCTGGCCGATGCCGCCGCGAAGATGCACGTCGCGATTCAGCCAGCGGGCCATCGCGGGACCAAAAAAACCGATCAGCGACAGCGAGAAGAAGTGCATCGCGCGGAGCCCGGCGAAGAGCGGATCTGGGCGCAGCAGCGCGAGAACTCCGAGCGCAGCGAGAATAATGCCCAGAATCACGCCGATTCGGACTTTGAGTTTGATGAGCGCTCCCGTGAGGTGCAGGCCAAAGAGAAGAATCAATGCGCCGGCGACAGGCGCGAGCAGGTTGCGATTCTGCTTGAGGAATGCGCCGACCGCGCTCGCGGAAGCGCCAAACGCGATGAACACTACGGAGAAACCCGCAACAAAAGCAACCGCCGAAGAAAAAAGTCCCGTGCGCGGAACCTCACCCTGGCGCAACTGTTCGATGCCGATGCCGGACAGCATCGAGATGTAGCCGGGTACCAGAGGTAGCACGCACGGCGAAAGAAACGAGATTAGCCCCGCCAGAAAAGCACCCGCAAGAGAGACATCAGTTGGCGTCATGTTCGAATCATACCTTCAACTTCGCATCATACCTGCAATGGAAGGAATCGTGTAATCCCCAGGAATATTCCCGTGCCCGCTCGAATGCTCACGAGCTTGATTGAGGGAGGACAAGAATTAGTCCAATCATTAGACGCGCAAGGAAAGAAAAAGGAACACCCCCGCCCTCTCAAGCAAACGGGCGACAGATGAAGGCTTTTGCTGGCGCATCGCAGGAAAGGACCTCTTCGCTGCGCGTTCGAACACCTTGATTCTAAAGGGATTGCACAATTCAGGATTGGCATCCCAACTGCCATTTCGCTAACGGAGCGCCCGGGGAGGCACTCCGCCATGCCATTTGAATGGACCCCCAACAAAGTGACGCTGCTGCGAGTCGCCGTGGGATTCGCGGCGGTGAGTTTGTTCGGTCGCGGGGCTTGGCCGAATTTGCTGGCAGTAGCGCTGACCGTAGCATCGATCGCCCTCGACGCGCTGGATGGGCACATGGCGCGCAAGAAAAAAATGGCTACGTCGGTGGGCGCACAGTTGGACATTCTCGGCGACCGCATGATCGAAAATGTGTATTTCACGTACTTCGCGGTGGTAGGCATGGTGTCGCTCTGGCTACCCATTTTGTTCTTCGCTCGTGGCGCGGCGACGGATTTTCTGCGCGGGCTAGCGATGAAGGCCGGCCGCTCCGGCTGGGGAGCGAACGCGATGCTCGAAACCTGGTGGGGCCGCATGCTCGTGGCGTCGCGTTGGAGCCGCGGGCTCTACGCCGCAATGAAGTGCCTGTGCTTTTGCTATTTGGGTTTGGAACTGGCACTGACGCGTGGGCCGGTGGCGCTGGTCAGCGGGCTTGCTTTTGATGCGCACGCGCTCATTCGAACGGGGGCGCAAGTGCTGACTTGGGGAACAGCGGCGTTTTGCCTTGTGCGCGGTTTGCCCGTGCTCGTGGAGGGTTGGAAATATTTTGGGGGAGCTTGGGGCAAAGCCGCGTAGCAAAAAGCGCGGTGCAGGAGACGGCGTGAAATGAAAAAGGAGATAAAGACAGAAGCAGAAGGAAGAGAAGCAGAGAAGACGAATGCGCCGGTCGCGGCGTTCTTTGATTTGGATGGAACGCTGATGCCGCTGCCCTCGCTGGAACGCCGCTTCTTTCGGATGTTGCGCTACCACCGCAAAATTCGGCTGAAGAATTATTTCCTCTGGTTGCGTGAAGCGCTGCGGCTGTTGCCGGGCGGAATCGCTGCTGTGATGCAAGCTAACAAAATGTACTTGCGCGGCGTGCGAAGTTTCGACGAGAGTGGCACGGAGAATCCCAGCGATATCTCCGCGCACAAGAGCGGCTACCCTTCGCAGCTCCCCTCGGGGCTGGGGGTAAACAGGGCAGGCCAGGACGAGGGACAGGCGTCGATTCATTTCCGAGGAAGGGCTCGGTACAACCCCCGATGGCCTGTCCCTTGCTTCTTTGAAGACGGAGTGGAGCGAGTCACGTGCCATGCCATGCTGGGCCACAGGATCGTGATTGTCAGTGGAACGTTGGAACCTTTGGCGGAGGCTGCGGCGCGTGCCCTGGAAGCGGAAATCGCCGCTCGCGGGTTTGCCACGAAAATCCATGTGTGCGCCACACGGTTGAAAGAGCTGAACGGCAAGTGGACCGGAGAAATTTTCGGTGAGCCCAGGTTTGGTCCAGCCAAAGCTCGCGGCGTTTGCGCTCTGGCGAAGGAGATGGAACTCGACTTGTCGCAATGCTGGGCCTACAGCGACAGTGCGCAGGATCGCTGGCTGCTCGCCGCTGTGGGTCATCCAGCCGCCGTGAATCCGTCGTGGAGCCTCGCGTGGATCGCGCGAAAACAAGGCTGGGCTCTTCTGCGATGGCGCGGGGGAAAAGTCTTAACACAGTGTTCACAGAGAGCGCAGCGGCACAGAGACAAAAAGGAAGATATGCGGGAAGCACAAACGACTGAATCCCTGCTGCAATCTCGAGGAATCTAGAAACAATCGCGGAGTGCGGAGCGATGCGCATTAATGAGATGGAAGGCGGGAAATATCAAGGCGGTGAAAGCGCCGTCGCATGGACATCGCACGCGGAGCGTTTCGGATTTGTGACGCTGATTGCCAAAGCCTTCGCCCAGGCGTGGGCGGCATGCGGGGCGTTTGAATGGATCGCTTTGGGATACCTCGGGCTTTCCAGCGTGTTAGTCGCGCTATTCGCGGAAAACCTAATCCATCCAGCGCGGCTGATCGCGACGCAGGCGCTCGTCGCGGCGATCCTCTTGACCCTATGCCGCACGGGAAGAACGTCCACGGAGCAGGCCCAGCAAACCAGCCGCACATTCTCGTCAAAATTCTGGCACTTCTGGCGGCACTGGTATCCGCATCTGTTCTTTCTTTTTTGCTTCGAGGAAATGAGCTGGCTGGTGCATTTGGTGAATCCTGGATGGGAGGACGCCAAACTCATTGCGTTCGATCGCTGGCTCACGGGCGTAAATCCCTCGCTCTGGTTCGAACATCTAGCGCATCCGGCGCTGACTGAGTTCATGGAGTTTTCTTATTTCACATATTTTGTTTACCTGCTGATGCTCGGTGGCGTTCTTTACTATCAGCGCGATTGGAAAAATTATTGGGCGGTGATGACTTACTCCGCCGTCGGCTATGTGTTCGGCTACGTAATCGCCATGCTATTTCCGGTGCAAAGTCCATGGTTCACGCTGGCGGCCCAGTGGCACAGAGAACTCGCGGGCGGACCGTTTACGGCACTCATCAACTTTATTGAAAAATGCGGGCGCGTTCATGGCGCTGCGTTTCCTTCGCAACATGTGGCCGGAGCGATGGCGGCGCTTTGGGGGGCGTGGCGGCACCGCCGGTGGCTCTTTTGGGTTTTTCTTCCGTTCGTCATGTGCATGTGCGTCTCGACGGTGTATGTGCGTAACCACTATGCCGCCGACGTGCTGGGTGGCCTGCTCACGGGAACCCTGGGGTATTTCCTAGGTCGCTGGGTGATGAAGGCTCCTGGCTCAGTGAGGGACGCGATGGAGGCACTTCCCGCAAAGGGCTCGCATTCAGATTTCGATTCTTAGCGAAATTTAGAGATTGCGAGACAGGACTCGGGCCGGGCTCTGCCCGGGTTTGATTCGTCATTTGCCATCACCCAACCTGCGCCCCAAATTGGACGTTGTATCCTGCTTTGTCCTTGCGAATCTAAACTACTGTCCGGGGAGTGTCGCTTCGGAAAGGAGCGGTCCATGGCCACCACAACTTCTCCGCAGACGGATTGGCGGCAGGAGTGGTTCGAGTTTGAAGACGCCACGTATTTGAATTTGGCGGGCCAATCGCCGCTGCCGCGTGTTTCTGTCCGCGCCGTGCAGGCGGCGCTCGAAGCGAAGAAATTTCCTCATCACAAAACGGATGCCACGTACTTCGAGGTCCCGAATCGGATCCGGGAGAACATCGCGAAACTCATCGGTGCCCGGGCCGAGGAGATTGCACTCACCAGCGGAGCGAGCGCGGGTGTGGCGGCGGTTGCTTACGCTTTGACGTGGAAACCTGGCGATGAAGTGGTCACGGCCCAAGGCGAATTCCCGCTTCAGTACACGGCGTGGAAGCCCATGGAAGAGCGCGAGGGCGTGAAGGTGAAGATTGTCGCGCCGCGCGAGCGATTTATTTCCGCGGACGATTTGATCGCGGCAATGACGCCGAGAACGCGCATCATTTCGGTGAGCCTGGTGCGCTATGATGACGGCTCGCTGCTGGATGCACCGCGCGTCGCTGCTGCTTGCCACCAGCAAGGTGCGCTGCTGCTGCTCGACGTGAGCCAATGCTGCGGCGCGATGACGATGGATGTCCGCAAATTGGGCGCGGATTTTCTGGTTTGCGCCGGCTACAAATGGCTGCTCAGCGCTTACGGCACGGGATTCTTCTGGGTCAAGAGCGAGCATTTGGCAGCCGTTCGCCCGGGACCGTTCTACTGGATGGCGGTGAAAGGCGCTGACAATTTTTCAGCGCTGAATTTCGACGATCCCAAACCTGCGCCGAACGCCAAGCGGTGGGACGCGCCGGAGTGGGCGAGCTATTTCAATTTCAATCTAGCGGCCATGGATACTTCCGTGGAGTTGGTCTTGCGCATGGGCCCCGAGCGCGTGGCGGCGCACAATCGCAAACTCGTTGATTCCCTGTATGAACGCCTCCCCAAGGATCGCTGCATCCCGGCGAGCCCGCTCGACGCGGCGCAGCGCGGACCGTATGGCTGCTTTTCGGCGCGCAGCCGCGAAAAGACGACGGAGCTTTACCAGCGGCTGCGCAAAGAGAACGTGATCGTGAGTCTGCGCGAAGGCAACATCCGCGTTTCTCCGCACCTGTACAATACCGAACGCGACATCGACCGCCTGATCAGCGTGATTACTCCATGAGCGAAGCGCAGCCTTGGCCCAGGATTGCCGTCGTTGGCGCAGGCGCCGTCGGCGGATATTTTGGCGGGTTGCTGGCGCGCGCGGGCGCGCCGGTCGTGATGATTGGACGCCCTGCCTTCGTCGCGGCAGTGAAGAAGAACGGGCTTTTCCTCGACACGCTGCCATTTCAAGAAAAAGTGCGCGTGGAAGCGTCCGCGGAAATTAGCGCTGTGCGGGGCGCGGAAGTGGTGCTCTTTTGCGTGAAGACCACAGACAACGGCGCGACTGCGCGCGCGATTGCGCCGCTGCTTTCGAAAGACGCGCTGGTCCTCAGCATGCAAAACGGCGTTGACAATGTGGAACAGATTCGCGCGGCGGCGGGGATCGAGGCGCTTCCCAGCGTGGTTTACGTGGCGGCATCGGTGCCCGAACCCGGCCGCGTGAAACACGTTGGCCGAGGCGACTTGGTGATTGGGCCAAAGAACGAAAAGACGGAGCGCATGGCCGCGCTGTTTTCGCGCGCCAATGTTCCTTGCCGCATTTCGGAGAATATCGAAGGCGAACTTTGGACCAAGTTGGTATGGAATTGCGCGTTGAACGCCGTCTCCGCGCTCGGTCGCGCGAAGTACGGCCAAATCGCGGGAAGCGCTGATGCGTGGAAGGTTGTGGAGACTTCGGTCTACGAAGTACTTGCAGTAGCGCGTGCGGCGAACATTCATCCGCCTGGGCTGGAGGACCCGAAAGCGGCGCTCGCGGGCGCGTTGAAAATTGCCACGCAAATGGCGGAAGCGCTTTCCTCGACAGCGCAGGACATGAACCGCGGCAAACGCACAGAGATAGATTCGCTGAATGGCTACGTCTCACGTCGCGGAGCGGAACTCGGCGTGCCTACGCCGGTCAACCACGCGCTTTATTCTTTGGTGAAACTTGCCGAAGGCCGTTCCTGAAGCTGAATTGCTTTAGTAGCGGTCGTCCCGGGTGCGAAACGGAATGTGCACGATGGCTTCGAGATCCACTGGCTCGCCGTTTCGCGTTGCCGGCCGGAATTTCCACTGACTCAGCGCAGTCATGGCGTTCTTGTCAAGCTCGTCGTCGAGTCCGCGGACGAGTTGGATGCTGTCCACTGAACCGTCGCGGCGGATGACGGCGTAAAGGACCACTTCGCCTTCCACGTGCTCGTTGATCAGTGTGGGTGGATATTTCGGGTCGACTTTGCGGATGGGAGACGGCGCTGATAAGTCCGGGGAAGGTACGTGAGGCACATCGGGATTCGTGCGCAGCTCGGTGAAATTCAAAATCCAGCTTCCCGTGGCGCTGTTCAGGTTCGGCATGTCGATCTGCATTTTGTAAATCTTTTTCGATTCGAAGATCTGTTCTGGTTTTGCGCCTGGAGGAAGAGCGGCGAAATTCGGCGGGCCGGCTCGCACCGGCTCATCGTCGCGGGCTATTCGCGGCTCGGGCCGCGTGATGATCGTGTGCGGCGTGGGCGCGCTGATTTTTGATGCCTCACCGAGTCCGGACATTCCTTTATTCGCCGGAGGATTCCCGCCGCGGATGCTTACGTTGATGTCGGCATTTCCTGCGCTATTGCTGGTGCTTGTTCCTGCGCTGTTGGCAGGGGCACCGCCGCTAGCGCCGGGAGTTCCTTTGGGCGAACCGCCCGGCACGCCGGGCTTCTTGCCTTCCGGCGAAATGGAAACGCGCGCCGCGAGATTTCCTTGCGACGGGGCAACCGGCGCCGGCGGAGCCGGTGTTGCCGAGAGCGCAATCAATGTCGGAGAGTTACCGGTTGCGCCGGCCACTTGATTGGCGCCGACATCGGGCGCGGGCCCCACATTGCCCGCTTGCGCCTTCGGCGCGATGCGTGGCGCAGCTCCTCCGTTTAATTCGAGATCGGGCCGCTTGGGTCCGTTGGGCGTGGCGATGAGCGCCACTTGGCCAGGCTTTTCATCAAAGGCAGGTACATCCGGTGGTGGGGAATCAGTCACAGTGGCCACACGGCGCTGTTTAGGATGCAGCTTGGCCAGTGCATCCTTGCTGATTTCCAGACGCGGCCGCGCGGGACCTGGCATGTCCTGGATTTGCACCATGTTGGGCAAGTTCGGAAGAATTTTGGGCGGCGCAGGCGAAGCCGCGGAATTGATCAGCGTTTGCCGCGGATGATTCGGATGCACGGGGTCGCTGAAAATGTGCTGGCGGGGATGGAAAGCGTCCGCACCCTCGGGCGGCAGAGGCTGCTCCGGTCCGACGCGCGGAGCCGGCTTGGATGGCGTAGGCTCCGCAGGCTTTGGAGCTTTCAGGTCCAGCAAAGGGAGATCGTTGATTGGTCCCGACCAGGCAAGTTCCACGTTATCAAAGGCTGGATTGTGCGCTCTCGCAGGAAACTTCGGATAAGGCAGCACGAAAAACACGATGTGCCACAGAGCTGCAGCGATGAAGGCGCGGCGAGGCAACTTGCTCTCAACCCAGCAATATTTGAAAAACCCTTCAATCGAGAAATTCCTGGGTACCGGTGATTTGCTCAAAACGACGTTCAGGCTGCTGCCGATCCCTTGATGAAAACTTCCCCAAGCAATATCCAGTTGCGGCCCGCGGCCGGCAGGCAAGCGCACTGGGGCGCGCGCCACGCCCGTGGCTTGTCCTGAACTAGAAAAGGAATGAAAGCTTCTCAAAGACATATCCCTTTCGATTCCAAGGTGATGGGCGGCCGTTGCCTTTGACGCCTGCGCGCCTCGAAATATCCCTCAGGATAAAAATGCTCTGCATGGGCGGGTTTACGGAGCAGAGTTGTTTTTGCCGGCAGCTGCGGCAGCGCGGCGATAGAAACTCAGAGCCGCATCGCCCTGTTTGAGAACGCGGTAGCACCGCAATGCGCCCACTTCTTCCGGCAAATCGAAGCTGCGGCGGTGCTCCGCGATCACCACGCCGCCGGGCGCAAGAAGATTTCCGGAACCCAAAGATTCTAACACGCGAGCATAGTCGTTGGCTGCAGCATAAGGCGGGTCGAGGAAAATATAGTTGAACTCGAAATTTTTGCCTTTTCTTCCGGAGGCGAGCATTTCCAGCCCGCGAAGAGCATCCGCGACTAGCACTGTTGCGCCCTTTCGAATGTCGAGGGATTCGAGATTGCGCCGGATCAGCGCGGCGGCAGGCGCGTGATTTTCCACGAACACCGCTTCAGCAGCGCCGCGGCTCAGCGCCTCAATGCCGATCGCACCGGTTCCCGCAAAGAGATCCAAGAATCGCGATGCGGCAACGTCCTGGCCTAGCACATCGAAGAGCGTTTCGCGTAGACGGTCGCTGGTGGGGCGAAGCGCCTGACCCTTCAGGCTCTTGAGGATGCGGCTGCGAAAGGTTCCAGCAATGATACGCATAAGCTTGATTTTGCGCTTTGACGCAGCGCACGTTACTTGCTCAGGAAATAGAGCGCCATCCAGATTGCCAAGATGCCAACTAGGACGGACGCAGTGCGACCCCACCAGGTCGGCATGACTCCTCCCCCTCGCCAATAAAACTTCTTCCTTCGAAAGGCGGAAATCACAGACCATCCCCCGAATACAATGAAACTGCATAAAACGAGGACACGAATGAAACGCAGTGGTGCCGGAAGGGTGGCCAGAATAATCCCAAGGTGGAAATAGTCTTGCGTCATTCATCCAACCTTTGCCAAGTGATACCGGCGCTGCCATTCGCCCGGGAGCAGGCGCAAGACGCGCTGCAGTTCGTCCCGCTGGGAAGCATCTTCGACAAGAGCGAATGCTTCTTTACGGGCGAGTTCGAGGAGTTCTTTGTCGCGTAGGGGATTCGCGATGTGAAAACCCAATTCGCCGGATTGGCGCGTGCCGAAAAATTCGCCAGGACCGCGAAGCTGGAGATCGGCTTCGGCGATTTCAAAACCGTTCGACGTGCGCACCATGGTGTCGAGTCGGGCGCGGGCTTCGTCGGTCATTCGAAAGGGCGCCACCAGAATGCAATGTGATTTTTGCGCGCCGCGGCCGATGCGCCCGCGAAGCTGGTGAAGTTGCGCGAGGCCGAAGCGCTCGGCGTGCTCGATCACCATCACCGTGGCGTTGGGCACATCGACGCCGACTTCGACGACGGTGGTGGTCACGAGGATTTGCACTTCGTTCCGGTGAAACCGCTGCATCACCTCGTCTTTCTCTTCGCTGGAAAGCCGCCCGTGGAGCAGGCCGAGCTTCAGCTTGGGAAAAACTTCTTTCGAAAGTCGTTCGTACTCATCGATGGCCGCTTTCAGCTCGAGTTTGGATTCTTCGATCACCGGATAAACGATGTACGCCTGATGCCCTGCTGCCACTTCGCGGCGAAGCGATTCCCAAACGCCGGGAACATGCGTCTCGGTGGTGACGCGCGTGACGATGGGCGTGCGCCCCGGCGGTAATTCGTCCAACACGGAAACGTCCAGGTCGCCGTAAAGCGTGAGCGAGAGCGTGCGCGGAATCGGCGTGGCCGTCAGCACAAGGACATGCGGCGCATGGCCGTGCGACGCGGCCTTGTCCATCAGCCGTTTGCGTTGCAGTACGCCGAAGCGGTGCTGCTCATCAATCGCCACGAATCCGAGGCGCGAGAATTGCACATTTTCTTCAATCAACGCGTGCGTGCCAATGACGAGTTGCGCTTTTCCGGAGCGAATGCGCTCGAGCGCCGCTTGCCTCTCCGCGAACTTGAGACCGCTGATGAGCAGTTCCACCCGATAGCCTGCTTTGCCGAGAATCCGCCGCGCAGAGAGAAAGTGCTGGACCGCCAAAATTTCCGTGGGCGCCATCAACGCGGCTTGCGTGCTGTTTTCGATGGCGATGACCGCGGTTTGCAACGCGACGATGGTCTTCCCGCTGCCTACGTCGCCTTGCAACAAACGATTCATCGGCGCAGGCTTTTCCAGGTCCGTAACAATTTCGGCCAGAACGCGCTTTTGCGCTTCGGTAGGTTTGAATGGAAGAATGCGCTTCAACGCTTCACGGATGCGGTCCTCGCGCACGCGAAAGGCGATGGCATTTTCTTTGCGCGTGGCGCGCCGATCCAAACCCAAGCTGAGCTGGTACAAGAAAAATTCCTCGAAGATCAGCCTCTGCTGTGCAGAGGACCGAAACGTGTTCAGCGCATCAAGGGATTCCGTGGGCTCGGGAAAATGCGTGTGAATGAGCGCTTCCCCGCGCGCCGGATAACGCAGCCGCGTGCGCAGGCTTTCCGGCAAAACATCCGGCATGCGCGGATCGA
>JAWOLO010000422.1:0-3224 GCA_033853375.1 Terriglobia bacterium | reverse complement strand
GAATAGGCGGCGCACCACGATTTTGGCTCAACATCGTCGAAGACATCACAGAGCGCAAACGCGTAGAAGAGGAACTCAGGTTACAGATTGCTCGGCTGCGGGAAACCGAAAGCCGGCTGCAGACATTTTTTGAAAACAGCCCTAACATGATTTTCTTGAAAGATCGGCAGGGCCGATATCTCTACGTAAACAATCAGTTCAAGAGAGCACTCTGCATTACCGAGGAACGGATCAAAGGCAAGAGGGACGATGAAGTATTTTCAGCGGAACAAGCCGACGCCTTTCAAGCCAATGATCGCCAGGTCCTCGAGGCAGGCGTTCCGGTGGAATTTGAGGAGACCGCACTTCAAGAAGACGGTGAACACACCAGCATCGTTCAGAAGTTTCCGTTGTTCAACGCAGACGGAGACATCTACGCCATCGGCGGCATTGTTACCGACATCACCGAAAGGAAACGCGCAGAAAGAGAATTGCTGACTTTAAGAGATGAATTGACCGCTGAATTGACGGCAATGACCCGCCTCCATGAGCTCAGCATTCGCCTGCTTGCAATCACTGACTTCCAGGCGCTGCTGGAGGAAGTTCTAGACGCCGTAATCGCTTTGCAAAACGCGGACTTCGGAAACATTCAACTGTACAACCCTGAAAGGCGAGCGCTGGAGATCGTCGCGCAGCGTGGATTTCAGCAGGATTTTCTGGATTATTTCAAAGTTGTGCGTGACGTCGGCGCCGCCTGCGGGCGGGCAATGAACCTGCGCGAGCGGATCATTATTGAGGATGTCGAGACCGATTCGGAATTCGCGCCGCATCGGCATATCGCTGCATCCGCTGGATTCCGCGCGGTCCAATCCATGCCTCTATTCAGCAGAAGTGGCGAATTTCTGGGCATGCTATCAACACACTTTCGAGAGCCCCACCGTCCACCCCTACGCGACCTGCGTTTCACTGACCTGTATGCTAGGCACGCCGCCCAAATCATTGAAAGTAAACGACTCGAAGCAGCTCAGCGGCAAGTCGAAGAGCAATACCGCAACGTCGTGGAAGCAGTCAACGACTCGGTCGTGATGGTCGCTGAATCGTTCAACATCGTGTTCACTAATCCAGCCACTACTAAAACCTTCGGGTACTCTTCAGCGGAACTTGTTGGCCAGCCACTGACTGTGCTTATGCCAGAATCCATGCGCCAGTTGTGTAGAGCTGGATTCAATCGCTACCTGAAGACGGACGAACGACACCTAAACTGGCAGGGTATCGAACTCATTGGACTGCGAAAAAGTGGGGAAAAGTTTCCTGTAAGTGTTTCCTTTACAGAAAGTGTAAAGAATGGAGAGCGAGTTTTCACCGGCTTCATTCGAGACATCACCGATCAAAAGCAGGCGGTGGAAATGCAACTGGCGCTTGCGCGTGTTTCAAGGCTGACCGGCATGGGTGAACTGGCTGCGTCCATAGCCCACGAAGTCAACCAACCTCTGACCGCCATAACCAATAACGGCAACGCGTGTCTGAGACTTCTCGCCGACCGTAATCTCGAACCTGAGGTTTTGCGTCGGGCTCTCGAAGAAATCGTTGCGGATGGGACTCGCGCAAGCGACGTTATTGCTCGGATCCGCGCATTCATAAAGAAAGTGCCAGTCGGAAAGAACGAATTGGACGTCAACGACGTGATTCAGGAGGTGCTAGACCTGGCTGGCCGTGAGCTTCGTGAACACCGAGTCCTGCTTGAGCACAAATTGACTTCCGACCTTCCCCGCGTGCTGGCGGATCGCGTTCAGCTACAGCAGGTGCTGCTGAACTTGATCATGAATGGCGTCGAAGCCATGACGGCTGTAGCAAATCGACCTCGTTTGCTCTGCGTGGAATCCCGGGTAGACGAACCTGAGAAGGTACTGGTTGCGGTGCGCGACTCGGGGATTGGCCTTGGTCTAGAGGCAGATCGTGTCTTCACTCCGTTCTTTACAACAAAAGCGAACGGTATGGGGATGGGTTTGTGCATTAGCCGGTCACTCATTGAAGGTCATGGCGGGCGGCTGTGGGTTGAGCCCAATTCTCCTCACGGCGCTGTGTTTTATTTCACGCTGCCAGCAGCCGAGGAAATGTCTGGGCATCAGGTCTTTACCTGATAGGGTTTTAGTGGGATTACCTGCTGTACTTTCAGGCTCTCTCTCCTTTTTAATTGCTGGACCATGCCGGGCGGCTCCTCCGCGCTGGAGAAGCCGCCAGGAGTCCTCATGACTGCTGATGCAGTTGTCTTTGTCGTGGATGATGACCCATCGGTATGTTCTTCGCTGAAATTTCTGCTGAGCACTGTGGGTCTGCGTGTTGAGAGCTTTGTCTCGGCCGAAACCTTCTTGCAGAAGAAACTGCCAGATGTACCCACTTGCTTGGTGCTTGACGTCAGGTTACCTGGATTGAGCGGACTCGATTTTCAGCGCAAACTTGCAGCGAGAAACGTTTGCATCCCGATAATTTTCATCACCGGGCACGGGGATATTCCAATGAGCGTTCGCGCAATGAAAGCAGGTTCAATCGAATTCCTTACTAAGCCTTTCCGCGACCAGGACCTGCTGGATGCCATCAATATCGGGTTGGAGCGAGATCGTGCCAGGCGAGAACAGGAGAAATTATTGGCGGAGCTCCGACAACGCTTCGAGAACTTGACTCCGCGGGAGCAGGAGGTGGCCGCCATGGTCGTCTCGGGCAGGGCAAATAAGGAGATTGCCGGTAAGCTCGGAACCGCGGAAAGTACCGTGAAGGTTCATCGCAGCCGGGCAATGGAGAAGATGCGGGCGCAATCTTTTGCCGACCTTGTAAGAATGTTTGAGAAGCTGAAAGACCACTCAGAAAAGCCCCCGTAAACTAAAGTATTATCCGCGTTATCCTTTTGGCGACGCTAGATATACCAACGCCCGATAGATTCTTTTTCCATCCTGGGAATACCTTTAAATCCCCAATTCTGGGCTTGTGGAGGAACGCTATGAAAGACCAAATCCCTTTGGGCATTACCGACGATCAAGTCGCGCTCGGTAGCCATCTGATCCATTTCTGGCAGAACGAGGAGGAATTCGAGCGCGGAGTTCGCTTTCTCGAGCCCGCGATGGCGAACGAATCCCAGTATTGCGTTCTTATCGGACAAGACGAAGCGAACCAACGGGTTTTAGAAGTCTTGCGGAAGACGGGCGGTGACTTGGATCGTGTGCTCCGGGAAGGACGGCTCGTCATTGTAG
>JAWOLO010000421.1:0-6636 GCA_033853375.1 Terriglobia bacterium | reverse complement strand
GCTATCAGACCCAGGCGCTCCCGAAGCTGGCCCTTCTCCGACGCCGCCCGGTGCTGCTCCTTCTCCAAAGACGCCCGAGGTTGGTCCTCCAATGACGCCCGATGCTGCTCTTTCTGCAAAGAAGCCCGGTGTTGGTTCTCTAATGACGATTGTTGAGATCGAGCAGATCCTGAGACACGGCGATAACCGCGAGAACATGCAGAAGGCTTACGCCTCAGCGCAAAAAATCGTCGCAGGCCTGATCCAGCAGCGCGGAAAGCAAGCCGTACTCGCCTGGCTAAGCGCCGGCCTGCCCGCCGACGTCCTCCGCAGCCTCGGCGTCGTCACTCCCGCCCCAGCGACTCGCAACGGCGCAAACCAGCCGCCACGCGAAAACCCCAAGTAAACCGGCACCATGCTTCTTGTGCGTCGCTGATTGAGTGGAGATTAAGGCAAATCGCCGGCGCGAATGAGAATGGACCCGTCCAATTCGGTGTCGCCGGCGAGGAACCTGCGCCGTATCTCTTGCTCGATGGGCTGGCGGTTGGCACGAAATACTTCGAGCCGGTCCTTGCCGCTTCCCTGGAAGTGATTGTCCAGAGCTTCTCCGGCGATGGCGCACCGCACAACCGCTTCGCCATCCTGCCCGTAGAAAAGGACCATGTCGCGCCCGAGAACCGAACTCTCCATGGGCGCGGGAAACGTCAGGTCGTGCCGTTCGAGGCGCCATTCCACGCGGCGCACAATAAAAGTTGTGAAGGGATGAATGTCCATCTCGATGCTGGCGCGGTCCAGCGCGCTCAGATAAGCCTTGCGATCCACGATGCGAATTACCGTCCAAGGATAGCCGCCCGAAGCCAGCATGACGTTCATCAGGAAGCGCGCCATGCGGCCGTTTCCGTCAGGGTACGGGTGGATATAACCGAAAAGCCAGTGTCCTAGTACCGCGCGCACCGAAGGTTCGGGTTCCTTTTCAAGAACATCGAAGAACGCGGGCATCGCGTCGCGCACCGCTTCCCACCTCGGCGGAACGTAGCGCGAACCGCGCAGATATACAGGTATGTTCCTGTATCCGGCCAATGCCCCCGGTTCAAGCAAACCGGCGGTAACACAAGGCTGGAACAATTCGCGGTACCAGCCGTTATGCGCAGTGCGCGCGAGCGTGGCGGGGTTCTCACCGGCGATCACTTTCTCCACTTCTTTTTTCACGAGCTGAAACGCCTGCCAGTATCCTCGCGCTGCCAGGGCATCGCGATTTCTGCGATCCCCAGCGTCATGCTCGGGGTCCCAGCCGCCCTGCCTCACTCTCTCAACCAGGGCAGGGTTGACGGAGTAGCCTTCAATGGACAGCGAGTGATAAGCATCCGTCCGATAGATTTCGTCGACGAAGCGAAGATACGCTTCCTTGTCTGTCGGTAGCCCCGGCGCCTTCGGGAACGACGCGAGAACCTTGCCACGCATTGATTCCCAAAGCATTTCAACGCGGCTCACGACCGGAGCCGTGGGACGGCCCGGCCTGTGGAGTATCTGTCCGGCTTCAAATGGACTGTTCTCTCGCACATCGTATCCGGCGCCCTTCATCGCGCGGAGAATTTCGTCTGCGAGTTCGGGGCGCCCGGTTTGGCGGAAGGCCTTGGCAAGATAACCGGCTTTCGCAGAATGACCGCCGTTCAGAAGAAGCCGAAGCAGATCCGAGGCATCAGCGAGGCTTGCCATCACCACCTGCGCCTCAAGTGGATACATCTGAAAGAATGATTCGGGTACACGTACCAACGCCGCCGCGGGCGTAAATAGGCGCAATCCGTCCCTGACCATTAAAGCCGCGGACGGGGGCATCTCCGCGATTTTCAAATCGTAAAGGGTTGTGCCGAACAGAAGCTGGACATCGTTGTTCGTCGCTTTTGGGCTGTGCACCACCAGTTGATCCGGGATCACCGTTCTCTCACCATGCAAAAAAAGGGACTGCTCCGGCGATAGGTGCCATTGGTCGCCAAAGCGCTCATCGCAATAGCGCGCGCAGAATTCCCAGAACGACGCATGCCAGGGGGTACTCTCACCGGCCTGTGCGTCAGGGCTTGAAGAAATCAGCCAGCCCTTCATGACTTCTTGCAAAAAGCCGTTCTCCATCAGGCGCTCGCGGTGAACGCGGCTGAGGTCGTCGGAACGAAACACCCGCCGGTTACCTTCCTGAAGCGCCTTCAACACATCAAGGGATTCAGCGAGTTTTTCGTTTGGCAAAGGCATGTGGTTCCCCTTCCCATAGGTCGATACAAGTTTATTGTGATGCGTAAGTGCAAGTATATGATGTTGTGCAATCACAAGTCAATTGTGCTGTATAGGCGCAAGTGTTTGATGCTGCTCTATTACAAGTTTATTATGCTGCATTAACGCAAGTAGATCATGCGAATCTTCACTTAAAGCACTTAGTTTCAATACGTTGCTAAATTAAGACTTTCAAGCAGCACTCACGGAATATAGGCTGAGAACCGAGAGTACAGTGGCTGGGAACTCTGTGTCTGTATGTCCCGGCCGGGGACAAACACTGCTACACCTTCTCTTTGTTAACCTGCTAGGGCCAAGGTCGCCCAAATAAGTGAGGCCCGAATTGGTGTCACAACTTAGAATTCAGAGAGGCTCAAAAATGGCGGCAATGCAGAGAACGTCAGGCTCGTTGACGGAGCAAAGGTCACCCGTTCCTAGGGGCCACACCCCGATTGAATTTGGCAGGGAGATTTGTGGCTCATTGGAAATTGCCGAGCAGCGGGAATGGCTAGTCGTCAACGGAATCGGCGGCTATGCTTCGGGAACCGTCAGCGACAATTTGACGCGCCGCTATCATGGTCTTTTGGTTGCCGCCCTCCATCCGCCGGTTGGAACCGCTAGGCGCTCAAATTACTTCCTACGGTCTCGGGACGCTTGGCGAAATTTTCGACGGGGACGCGCCCTTCACGCCCGCGGATGCATTGCCCAAGCTTGGACCGTTGCCGAGGTGTTAAGAGCGTGGCGGGCTATAATTGGCTGATCCCACTGTGTGTATGCCCGCCGCAATCATTCGAATCTCCCAGAACCAGAACCTTCCTGCCGGTAGTTATGTGGGTTTTTGTAATGACGGCCTGTCAGATAAAATCTACAAGAAACTTCCTGCTTTGTGCGTTGACTTCGCTCCTTGATCAGGCTATTAAAGCGCTTGCAACTGGGGCGCTTCGTTTCCTTCCTCAAACCGGTACCCCGCTCGCTCAACAAGCACCAGCCCTTGCCGTGGATCTCGGCCATCCTGAGCCTGTGTGTTCGTATTGCTGCGGTAAGCCAGCGACGGTTCAGAGAAGGATACAATTCAACTTATCGCACTGTCAGAAATGGTGCGCCGTGGCTTGGTCGGCGACGACACGCGTGGGGGTAGACGTCGAGCTCATTCGGCCGGTCCCGGGCATGACCGAAATCATTTGGACCTCGGGAACAGACAGCGGTGTTCTTCTGATAGTTACCTGCCAGACGGAGTCGTGTATGAGGTTTGCGACGCAATTCCCGGTGTTGCCCTAGCTGTTGCCGCCTTGGATGAGGGTCCACTGGCTATCACATGGAACGTCCGCAAAACTCCCGCAATAGGTCGAAGTTTAGCCTCCCTTCATGGCAAATCAGCCTGGATGTTTAGAAAGTTCGTTCTGCTTTCGAATGGGTTGTGAACGCCAAACGACGTTGAGGCTTTAGTGCGCCTGTTATAGACTTCGCATTCACAATTTTCGCCGTTTTTTTGGCAAGGTTGCTCCGCTAAAACGAAAGGAGGAGTGGATGCTCTACGCTTCACTGGTCGCGGCCAGTCACCGGGCTCTGGCAACCCCGGACATCATCATCATTGCCTTTTATTTTGCCTTGGTGTTCGGCATCGGCATGTATTTTGCCCGCCGCGAGCGTACTTCGGAAGACTACTTCCTCGCGGGCCGGAATGTCGGCTGGTTTTTTATTGGGGCGTCCCTGTTTGTTTCGAACATTTCCACCGAGCACTTCATCGGCTTGTCCGGAACCGGCGCGTCCTCCGGTCTCGCCGTGGGCCATTTCGAGTGGCTGGCGTGCCTCATCCTCCTGATCCTCGGCTGGGTGTTCGTGCCGTTCTACTTGCGCAGCAACGTCTTCACCATGCCGGAGTTTCTGGAGCGGCGGTTCAACCGCCAGTCTGCTGTGTATCTGGCTGGCATCTCCATTATCGCTTACATTTTCACTAAGATTTCCGTGCAACTTTATGCGGCGAGCGTCGTGCTGGAACGCGTGGCAGGCTGGAAGCTGTGGGAAACGGCGGTCGTTTTGGTCATTGCCACGGGCATCTATACCATCGCGGGCGGTTTGGCGGCGGTCATTTACACCGACACGGTCCAGACATTAATTCTCATTACCGGTGCGGTCGCGCTGACTGTTATTGGCCTAATAAAAGTTGGCGGACTGGCCCATCTGCGCACCATGGTCCCGCCTGATTACTTCCACATGATCAAGCCCACGTCCGATCCCAGCTTTCCCTGGACCGGGATTTTCTTTGGCGCTCCGATTCTTGGCATCTGGTATTGGTGCACCGACCAGGTGATCGTCCAGCGCGTGCTCTCCGCCCGCGATGAAGGTCACGCCAAAGCCGGAACGATTTTCGCAGGCTTCCTCAAAATCCTGCCGGTCTTCATGTTGGTTCTTCCCGGTATCATCGCCTATGCACTGTTTCGCGATCAGTTGAAAACGCCTGATTTTGCCTATCCCACTCTAGTCCTGAATCTTCTTCCTGTTGGCTTAGTCGGCTTGGTCATGGCTGCGCTCCTTGCCGCTGTCATGGGCGCCATGAGCTCCGTCTTCAACTCCGCTTCCACGCTTGTCACGCTGGATTTCTACAAGAAACTTCGGCCACAAGTTTCGGAGCGTGAGCTCGTCAATTTCGGGCGCATCGCGACGGGCATTATGGTCGTGCTTGGCCTACTCTGGGTTCCTTTCATTCACTACATCAGCAGCCAGCTCTACATCTACCTGCAAAGCGTGCAGGCGTACATCAGCCCGCCAATCGCGGCATGTTTTGTCCTGGGAATCTTATGGCCCCGACTGAACGGAGCCGGCGCAATTACCTCCCTGCTTTCCGGATTCGTATTGGGCGCAGTGCGATTCATCTTGGAACTTGCTGACCGCGCCGGTGGCGGCCAGTTAGAATCCACGTCCGTCGGCTGGCTCATCAAGATGAATTTCCTGCATTACGCCATTTTCATGTTCGTGGTCTGCTCCGCCGTGCTCGTCGGTGTAAGCCTGATGAGTCCCGCTCCGGAGCGCAAGAAGCTCGCCGGTCTGACCTTTGCGACTGTGGACGACAAAATCGAAACCATCGCTGTAGGCGGCCCGCCCATGCGCAAGCCTGCTAAGGAAACGCCCATGGAACACGCCATCAACATCGCCTTCAGCCTGTTGCTGCTGGGCACCGTCGTCGGACTGTGGATTTACTTTCGTTAGGAGCCCCCCGAGAATCTTCTCAATGACTACAGGCTCCATCCGCGTTTTGAAACCCAACGTAACTCAAGAGGAAGCGCTGCGCGCTTTTTCAGCCGCTGGTTTCTCCGCATTATATTGGCGAATTCGCAGCGGACCGTTGCGCCGCATGGCCGACGTTTATGTGCAATATTTCTTGTTTCGCGTGCAATGCGAAAACGCGCAGCATCTTTTTGCCATCGACGCCCTGGACGGTTCTCTGGATTTGTTCGAATTCCCGCAAATCCCTGCCGATTCCCAATTCATTGCGTCTCGCGATCGTAATCGGCTGGAAGCTGCGCTTGACGAGCAGCGGGCCGCCCAGCTCCTGCGCGAAAAAGTCTTGCGCCTCATCTTTCAGCAAGGATTTTTCCGGCTTCGCGATGCTCATCTCGAGATTTCTCTCGTTCCTTGCGAAATGCACTTGCCGTATTGGCTTGGCTTCTATGGCCGCGAGAGTTCCGTCCGTTGCCGCGTGATGGATGCGGTAAGGCGGCGCATCGAAGGGGCCAAAGCCTCCGCATTCTTTGAACACTGGCTTGCGGCTTGACGTTCCCGAACGGCCCTGGACCACTTTGCAAAAGTTGGAGACTCCCGGAAGGTCTCTTACGCCTTCGAAGATTCTCTGAGGAGACACCATGACAAGGCTTGTCCGGCGTGCGTCAATAGGCCTTTTAATCTTGGCCTTAGAATGCGTCTTGGCATGTAGCGCCAGCCTTGCTCAGGGCTGGCAGCGCATCGGCAATGTCCAGCATGTGGAGAAACTCAAGGACGGCGTTGAGCTGACCGCAGGAACCACGAAAGTCCGCATCACCGCTTTTCGAGACGGAATTTTCCGCGTTCGCGTAGCGCCAAACGGAACCTTTGCGAAAGATTACTCCTGGGCTATCGTCGAATCGCCCGATCCACCTCCCGTAAAGGTGGAAGGAAACCAGAAAGAGGTACGAATCACTGCGGGTGACTTCATGGCCTCGGTCCAGAAGTCCCCTTTGCTGATCAATTTCTCCGATCGCTCCGGAAATGTCTTGCTCGCTGATGAGCCCAGCTTGCCCATGGCCTGGAACGGTCCGCAGGTGCATGTCTGGAAGAAAATGCCGGAGGACGAAAATTATTTCGCCCTTGGAGACAAAGCCGGTCCAATGAACCGCCGCAACCGCGCTTTTACCAACTGGA
>JAWOLO010000420.1:0-5208 GCA_033853375.1 Terriglobia bacterium | reverse complement strand
CGCTGAAATTCCGGTGCGCCCAACACGAGGCCCGCAATCACGCCCAAATCCACTTGCTTGTGCGGATCGTCGAGCTTCGCGCGCAGCACTTGTGGATTGTCCAATTGCTTCTCCAGCGTTTCGACAGTTGCCGGCGCAGCCTGCCCACCGAGAAAAACCCGCACCGCGCGGTCGAGCGCGGCTTTCGGATCGGCAGCGGAATCCCCTCCCAGCAACGAAGCCACATCCGTGCGCGCGCCGCGCATCCTGTTTCCGGCCAGCGCCAGCGAAAAGTTCAGCCGATTCAGCAGTGCGCCGGTGTTGACCCAAGTTTCCGCCTTGTCCGAATAACCGGTGGGGGGCTGACATTGATAGAGTGGCTCGCCGATGCGGCCGACCCACTGCACCAGCGGCAGCGGCGTATCGACGTCGGTGCCGAGCGCGCGCGCGGCGGAAACCACCAGTTCGAACGGCGTTTTGATTTTTGCGCGGTACGCTTCGCGCGACCAAAATTCCGGCGACCAAATCATGGTCTTCATCACCGCACGGATATCGCCGTCGCTCGATTGAAAAGTTTCCGCCATGCGACCCACCAGCGTGGCGGGTGGGTTGTCGGAAACGAAGCGGCGCGCCAGCTCCGTGGAAATAAATTTTGCTGTGCTCGGATGGTGCGCGAGGAGGTCGAGGACTTGCTCGCCATCCTTCATTCCGCCGGCGTGAATTTTCTTGCCCAACACGATTTTTGGATCGGGATCGTGCAAACGCTCGTCGAATTTGAAATCGGCGTAGACGCGCGGTTTGTCAATCGTCCAGCCGGTAAAAGCGCGCGCCACTTCGGTGACGTCTTTCTGCGTGTAACCGCCATCCACTCCTAGCGTATGCAATTCCATGAGCTCGCGGCCGTAGTTTTCGTTCAAGCCGCGTTCATTCTTTTTGGCTTGCGGATTCACGGGCGGGCGCGGCGGCCAGGGCCGGCCGAATCTTCCGTAGCGCATTTGCTGGCGCATCGCACGTTCCATGGCGATGCGCTGCTGCGCGCGGGGATCGGCGCTCAAAAAATTGTCGAGATAGAAAAGCATCGCAGGACTTTTCGCGGTCGCGGTGAGCAGATCTTTAAATTTTCCGAACGTGTGCGGCTGAATGACATCGCGCTCGTAGGAAGTGAGGTAATAGCGGTCTTCGCCTTTTCCAGCGAAGACGTTGAAGTGGTTGAACCAGAAATCGTCCATCACCTGTTGAAGCTGCCGCTCGCTGTAAATCGCGCGCGTCACTTTGGCCATGGCGAGTTCCGCGACGATGCGCGCGGGGCGCCTGCTGTCATCGGCAATCGCGCGCGGAACATTATTGGGGTCGCCTCCGCCTAGCGCATCGCGGCGGCCCGCCACGGCCGGCAGGCGCGCACCTTTCGCCGCGCTGTTCGGCTCCGTCTCCGGCTCTTTCATCGGGGCGGGAGCGTTGGGATTTTCGGCTGCAGATTGCGTCGGGGATTCACCAGTGGAGGATGAACTCTGCGCGTCGGAACTTGCGCTCTGTGTCTGCGAAGATTGCATTTGTTTGTCTGCGGCTGTGCCAGTCTCTGCAACCTCGGCGCGACGCTGTTCCTGCCGCGCTTCCGCCTGAGCCCGCTTTTCCGCTTGCTTCTCAGCTTGCTTGGGTTGCGGATACTCAGCAATCAATTTCGACGTGGACAGGCGCAGCGTCGGGTAATCCTGAAGGCGCGCTTCCACCGCTTTGTCGTCGATGGAGTTGGGATTGAGCTGCTGCTCAATCCATTTGGCTAAACCCATTTGGCGAATGCGCTCGATGTCGCCCGGCCGCGGCCCATAAGCCAGACGGTTTAACGCGTGCAGGATCGCTTCGTCCGGAGTGAGCTCCGTAATTGGGAGCCCTTTCAGCGATGGATCCGGTTTCTGCTTCTTTTCTTTAGCGGCGGGAGGCGTCGCGGCAACCGCAGGCAGATCCACTCCGAGCGGCACAGATGCGACGGAAAGAATCACAGCAAGGAACGATCTGGCAGTTTGCTGCGAAAATCTAAAGAAAAAGCAGATTCCTCGCTGCGCCTGCTTGCGCAAGCAGGCTCGGAATGACAGTGAGGGTAAGGTTTCGCTGCGAATCCAGCGAGACGGAAACGCGGCGTGAGGAAATCGGAAACGAAAGCTGAATGCGCGAAACTGCGGCCTCATCGATGTCTCCCGGCCTTCATTCTTAACCATGAGGCAAACTTCGAGCTGGACTCTTTTTAGAATAACCCGCAGAATGCCGAAAAGTTCCTGAACTTGGGCGGAAAATGTCGAATCCCTACCGTACCCAAGCCCTTTCTGCCAAGATGCATGGAGCAATGATAATGCGGGAAAGTGACAAGATGCCGCCCCGAAGGGCGGCGCCGCGAAAACCGCGCTGTGAACTGTGGACTGTTTAGCTCGTCGTTATTCGCTGATGTCGAAGTCGACCATGCGGTCGGGCGCATGGTTTTGCGCGGAATCGACCGCTTGCAGCACCAAACGATAAGAACCGGGTTTCAGGTCATCGACCTTTACTTTCAGGCCGATAGGGACCACCGGATTGCCCTTCTGGATGAATTCATCGGCGCGCACGGCTCCGGTCGAGAAAAGCTTTTGGTTGCTGGCGCGATCGAAGATGGTGTAACCCGCGGCTATGACGGGCGGCTTGTCTGAGGTCAACAGCGGCTCATAAATTTCGCTATACACGACGACACTGTCGGTGTGCTTGAAACGATTCGTCGGCGAAGGAACAATTTGCATGCCCTTCACCACCAGCGGCGTGCGGTCCTCGAGCAACACGGAGTCGAGGCTCTCGGGAATATCGTTCACCCGCTGCGGCGAGTTGGTGAGCGCAATTCCGCCAAGACTGAAATGCTTCCCGTCGTACGGGTCAATCGTAAGCGGCGATTCGAATTTCCCAAAGGCGTCGCCGCCGGCACTCAAGACCACAGTGAGCTTGTAATCTCCCGGCGTGGCGTCGAACTGGTTTTCGTATTGGTACGGCGATTTGGTGAACTCTTTCCACTCATCTTTTTCGAGATCGAGGTTTACGGTGTCGCTGAACTTCGCGCCGACACTTCCATCGCTGCGATAAGCAATCCCGAGTACGTTCAAACTGGCGTGATACTTCCCTTTTTCCTTATTGAATTGAAAGGAATCGGAAGGAATTTCCATGGCCAGATTCACGCGCGCGGTGTTCGGCCCCGTGTAATAGTACGGATCCTCGAGCACGCCGCGGATGGAACCGGCCTGCGAGCCGGTTGCATGGGCTTCGAGTTGTTTTTCAACTGGCTTGCCTTCGAGCACGTTGGAAGTCTTGACGTTGCAGTAGCCGCTGCGCGAACGGACGTGGAGCCCGCCTTCATTCATTTTCACTTTCAGCGTGTGGCAACTGCCTTCCGGCGTATCCGGCGGCGCGTAGCCCAGAATGTAGAACTCGTTTTGCTCGCGCGCGATTTTTTCCAATCCGCCAAGCAAATCGTTGGTGTTGAAAATGGTGAAGCCGCCGGTGCCTTCGGCGAGGGCCGCAAGGACCTGCTGATTGGTAGCCACCGAAGTTGGGAATGGTGGAACGATGGTCCGCGGCTGGCTATAAGTAGAATTGTAGAGGTTCGAATTTGTTGGCATTCCGCCGCCCCCGCCACGCGTGCCACCTCCCGTTCCCCCACCGCGCGTCCCTCCACCCGTTCCGCCGCCTCGCGTGCCTCCGCCCGTGCCTCCGGTACCGCCCTTGCCACCCGTTCCGCCGGTGCCCCCGGTACCGCCTGTTCCACCGCGACCTCCTGTGCCTCCCGTGCCACCTGTTCCCCCACCACCGCCGGGCCGGCCTCCGCCGCCGGTCGGACCTCCGCCGCCGGGGCGCTGGGGATCGGGCATGGCCATTGCAGGATAAGCGGCGAGCACCAACCTAGGATGCGAGGAGGAACGATGAACGTGCTTTCGAACGGGCGTTCGAAGCGAAGCAGCGACCGCTCTCGCTTTTCCTGGAGCCTTTCGGTTCAGAGAACTTCCTCCAGGCGCGGTGGCCAGAAGGCCCCGCGTATCCACCGCGTAAATCGCTACGTTGGATTTGTTGCAGGCGTCAATCGTGGCGGTCAGTTCCGATTCGTTTTCTACAGAAAGCGGAAAACCGCCAGAAAAGAGAATCACCATTTTGCGGCCCGGAATGCTGCGCAAATTCTTGGCCAGGCTGCGCACGGCGAGCAGCATGGTGCGCGCGCCAAAATCCGCTTGCGCATTGAAGAGCGAGGACATTCCGATCGGGGGCATCGCGGTTGAGGCCACCGTGACATCCGGCGAAGCCGCGTTCGGATCCACGGCGGAACCTTTTACGCCGGAAACAGCAGCACGCAACAAAACCGAACTGGCGGTGAAGTTCTGCACGATGCGCAAAGAGCCGTCAAAATCCACGACAGCCATCAGGCTTTCGGGACTCGCATTCGCTTCGATGAATTTCTGCGCCGCGCCGCGCGCCTGAATCTGATCCGGCGCGGCCATGGTGGAATTGTCAAAGAACAGGATCAGGTAATGCCGCTGGCCATTGGGTTGCGTTGTGGCCTCGGCGCCGGAGGAGAAGCTCGAGATGCCCTGCTCTTTGTTGTCTTCATAGACCCTGAAGGCATTCTGCGTGAGGTCGTGCACATAGTTGCCCTTCTTGTCGGTGACGACGGCGTCGACGAGCACGAGTTTGGTTTCCTTCTTGATGACCACGCCGGACGGTTCCGCAGGAGCAGCCGCTTGGGGCGATTGGGGCGGAGGCGGAGCGGGCTGCTGTTGCGCACAGACCGACAAGACATTTCCGAAGAACAAAGCGGCCGTCATTGCCGCGAAGAACGATATCGCTCTCAAGCAGTTTCGATGTGGGATCATGTGAACCTCCAGCCAAACCCTCAGGAAGCGCGGTGAATATGCGGCCTTCTGGCAGCCATGAAAAAGCGGCAGCACGGTTGCCGCACTCCAAATGGCTTCCATGCAATATTCTCGAGCCTCCGAAAAAACTTTTCTCCTCTTCAGCTCCATCAAAACGGAATCACCACGGCGCCGTTCCGGGCGGCCATCTGCGCGCCCTCGGCGTCGCGCACCACCAGCCTGACCATGTACGTGCCGGGCTTCACGTCAAAGCTGGATTTCACGATGAGCCCCGAGCGGGTGAGGCGGTCGTAAGTGGTGTCCCGCAGTTTCATATCGACAATTTTTTCGACGCCGGTAACAAATTGCCCGTTCTCAT
>JAWOLO010000419.1:0-6589 GCA_033853375.1 Terriglobia bacterium | reverse complement strand
GTGGAAAACATGGAGCGCAGCACGCGCATCGTCGAGGAAGGGCTGAATCTCGGCAATGAGCTTGGGTCCGCGCTGCACAAAATCTCGAACGTGGTCACCGAAGTCTACAAGTTCTCCCAGGAGATCGGCGCCGCCACGAACGAGCAGTCCGTTGGCTCCACGCAAATCGCCAAGGCCACCAGCCGCCTTACCGAAATCACGCAGGAAATCAATTCTGCTGTCGAAGAGCAGGCTTCCGGGGCTCAAGCTGTCGTTCGCGCCATGGACAAGATGCGCGAACTCGTGCAGCAGTCCGCTTCCAGCTCGACGGAGCTTTCCGCTGCCGCCGAACAAATGTTGAAGCTCTCCCGCAATTTGCTCGACAGCATGGACCGCTTTGTCCTTGACCGTGCCAGTCAGCAGCGCGTGCACCGCAGCGAACCGGGCGCAAAGCGCCGCGGTCAGGAAGAAGAGCGTGAACAGGACGTCGAATACGCCGAACTGGCGCGTTCCTAAGGGACCGGAGACTTTTTGATGGAAAAGGACCTTCAGGTAGTCGGTTTCCGGATCGGCAACGAAACGTACGGTGTGCGCATCGGCTCCGTGCGCGAGATCGTCCGTGTGCCGGAAATCACCGCGGTCCCGAGCGCGCCGGACCTGATCGAGGGCGTTATCAACCTGCGCGGAAAGATCATTCCGGTGATGGATTTGCGCAAGCGCTTCGGACAGAGCGACATTCAGCCCGACAAAAAGAATCGCATTCTCGTCGTCGAGCTCGAGAACAAGCTCGTCGGATTGATCGTAAACGCAGCGTCCGAGGTGCTGAAAATTCCTCCGTCAGAAATTGAAGCCCCGGGAAGCGTCTTTGCCGAAGGCGAATCCAGTTACGTTACCGGCGTTGGAAAACTCAAAGGCCGCCTCATCATTCTTTTGGATATTTCGAAACTCCTGCAGCGTCCCGAATACAAACGCCTCGAGGAGGTTGCGGAACCCGTCGCTACCGTCAGGTAGTTTTTTTGTGAAACCTTCGCTGACGGCCCGCCGCTCACGCACGCCATGGGAACTATCACCACCGCGCAGATTCAACTCACCGAAGCCGAATTGAAGCTCCTGCAAACCTTGGTCTACCAGGAATGCGGCATGTTTTTTGACGAGCGTCGCTCACACTTTTTAAAGGACCGCCTTCAGCGCCGCCTCAAGGCCTGCAATCTGGATTCTTTTTACTCGTACTATCGCTTGCTGACGAGCCGGGAAGGGCGCGCCGAGCTGGCCCTGTTGCTCGAAAATCTCACGGTAAATGAAACCAGTTTCTTCCGCAACAAGCCGCAGCTTGACCTGCTACAGAAGTCGGTCCTCGAAAGTATGCTCCATCACAAGCAGGAGCGACGCGATTACACTCTGCGAGTCTGGAGCGCGGGTTGCTCGTCCGGCCAGGAACCTTACACTGTTGCCATTTTGATTTGCGACGCGCTGGCCTACTACTATTTGCGCAATCCGCTTCCATTCGAAATGCCTTCACCGAAGCCGCTTATTCCTCCGCCGTGGAAGGTGGAAATCGTCGCGTCGGATATCAGCTACGCCAGTCTCCGCATTGGACAAGAGGGCCTGTACACCGAGCAGCAGATGGAGCCCGTGGACTATACCTGCCGCCTGCGTTATTTCGAAAAATCCGGCGACAAGTACGCCGTCAAAGCTCAGTTGAAAGAATTGATCCAGTTCGACTTCCACAATTTGAAAACCGAGTTTCTCCCGCGCCGCAACGACATCATCCTCTGCCGCAACGTCATGATCTATTTCGACGAAGCCGAGCAGAAGCGCTTGATTGACAAGTTTTGGAACTGTTTGAATCCCGGCGGCTATCTCTTCGTCGGTCATGCGGAGAGCCTCTTCGGCCTGACCCAGAAATTTCGCATGGTGCATGAAAACAACGGCACCGCTTATCAGCGCATCGAGGCGAACACGTGAGCCGTCAGTCCGAAGATCGCAACAGCGAACTGCGCGCCCTCTTCTTTGAGAGCGCCGCTGAGCTATTGCAATCGCTCAACGAGGCCGGTCTTGAACTCGAAGCTCGCCCGAATGACGAAGAAGTGATTCGTCGGGTTCGCCGCGTAGTCCACACGCTTAAGGGTGATTCGGCCGCCTGCGGCCTCCACAAACTCAGCGAGCTCGCGCACGAACTCGAAGACGCACTCACGCCTCAAGTCGCTGCCGCCCACGGCGCGGATCTTCCCGAAGTTGTGCTCACCGCCGCCGATAGCTTCGGCGCGATGCTCACGGCCTACCAGAAAAACGCCAAACTGCCGGCCATGGATGCCCTCCATGGCATGATCCGGCGTTTGTTGGAAGCGCCCGAAGCCGCTGCGGGCGCGAGCGCAAATGCGGCTCAAGGGCCTGCGCAGTTCGCTTGGACCGAATACGAACAGCTCATGATTTCGGAGGCCGTTCATCGCGGCGAAACTGTTTACAACATTGCGCTTCGCATCGATCCCAACAGCCTTATGCGTGCCGCCGCGTTCCAACTCATTCGCAACGTTCTTCATGGCAGCGGCACGGTGATCGCCCTTCGCCCGGAAGACAATGTCGCTGCAGCCACCGTCGAGGTCGTGGAAGCCGCGCTCGCCAGCGCGCAATCCGAGGAGAAGCTGTTCCACCGCTGCCGTATTCCTTCCATCGTTTCCGAAGTCCGCATGGAAAAGGTTACGGCCTCGCAGATGCCCGAGCATGAGCTGCTTGGTGACTTGCTTGAGGCGCAAGCCGCTAAGGTTGTAGAGGCTGGTGTGCAGGGAATTGAGGCCGATCGCGCCGCCAAACCGGCAACGCCCAGCTCAGCCGCCGTTGCCGTGGCCGAGAGCACGCTTCGTGTTGACGCCGCGCGCATTGACGCCGTGATGAACCTCGTCGGCGAATTGATCATTGGCAAGTCCATGCTCCATCGCACGCTCACGGAATTCGACAAGCAGCATGCGCGCGATCCTGTGCGCGCCAAGCTTGCCGACGCCATGGCATTTCAAGCTCGCATCCTCGATGAACTGCACAAGTGCGTGCTGAAAATTCGCATGGTTCCTGTTGAGCAGCTTTTCCGCCGCTTTCCGCGCATTGTTCGCGATGTTGCCAAGCAATGCGGAAAAGATGTCGCGCTGGAAATTTCCGGGCAAAACACCGATCTCGATAAGGGCATCCTTGACGCTCTTGCTGAGCCGCTCATGCACCTCGTTCGCAATGCTGTCGATCACGGCGTAGGCTCCGCCGACGAGCGCCTCGCCGTGGGCAAACCCGCGCGCGGCACCGTTTATCTGAACGCCTACCATCAAGGCACGCAAGTTGTGATCGAGGTGCGCGACGATGGCCGCGGCATCGATCTTGCCCTCATTCGCGCGCAGGCCGTTAAAAAGGGAATTATCAAGGCGGAAGAAGCGCAACGCCTCAGCGAGCAGGACGTCCTGAATCTGATTTTTGAATCCGGCTTCAGCACCGCCGCCGAAGTCACCGAAGTTTCCGGCCGTGGCATCGGCATGGACGTCGTGCGAAACGTGATGGACCGCCTCAAGGGCACCATTCACGTCAGCTCGCAAAAAGGCCGAGGCACTACGTTTCAGCTTCGTGTGCCGCTCACTCTCGCCAGCATACAAACTCTGCTTTTCCGCGTTGGCGGCCGCCTCTTTGCCGTCCCGCTTTCCTCCGTCGTCGAAATCACGCGCATTGCCGACCACGAGATTCACAAAGTGGATCAGCGCGAAGTGCTCCGCCTCCGCGAGCAAATTCTCACGCTCGTGCGCTTGAATCATTTGAGCCGCCTGCGCAGCGTCGATTCGCCTTCCGCAAAGAAAAAGAATTTTGTCATCGTCATTGGCGCCGGCGAAAAGCGTTTTGGCCTTGTCGTCGACAGCCTCGTTGGCGAAGAAGAATTGGTCATCAAAGCCTTGCCCGGAGAAATTGTCTCGAGCGACCTCGTCAGCGGCGCTTCGATCCTCGGTGACGGGACCGTTGTGCTGATTCTCAACGTTCCTGCGATTCTTTCGCGTCTGTCTCGCGCCACGCCGCTCGGAGCCATCGCATGAGCGCGAATGAACGCATCCGAGTTCTCGTCGTCGACGATTCCGCGCTCATGCGGAAGCTGATTCCAGCGATCCTTACCCGCGACTCTTCCATCGAAGTCGTCGGCACGGCCATGGACGGCGCCTTCGCGCTAAAAAAGATTGAAGAGCTACAGCCTGACGTCGTCACGCTCGATCTCGAAATGCCGCGCATGGACGGCATAGAAATGCTGCGCCTGATCATGCGCCGCGCTCCGCTGCCCATCATCCTTTTCAGCACGCATTCGAAAGAAGGCGGCTACGCCACGTTAAAAGCTCTCGCGCTGGGCGCGGTGGATTTTCTCGCCAAGCCAAAAGACGCTGCAGCGGGGCGTCTCGACGAGATTGCCGATCAGCTCATCGCCAAAATTAAAGTTGCCAAGCGTGCCGCGAAGCGCAAGCTTCCTCCTGTCACTGTCAAGGAGGAACTGCCGAAGCTCAAAAAAGGAAGTCGCCCGGCACTTCCGCCGCGCCGCGTTATCGCCGTGGGAATTTCCACGGGCGGACCCAACGCGCTCCAATACATGCTTTCGCAAATCCCTGGCGATTTTCTTTCCACCATCGTCGTCGTGCAGCACATGCCGGAAGGTTTCACCGAAATGTTTGCCAAGCGCCTCGACGAGTGCTGCGCGCTCGAAGTGCACGAAGCGCGTTCTGGCGACCTGCTTCTTGCTGGCCGCGTTCTCATTTGTCCCGGCAATCGCCACATGATGGTGCGGCGCATGCCGCGCGGCGACATGGTAGTGCTTTCCGACGGCCCGCCCGTCAACGGCCACCGCCCGTCCGCGGACGTGCTTTTCCATTCCGTCGCGCAGGAGTTCAGCCTCATGGCCGTGGGTGTCCTGATGACCGGCATGGGTGAAGACGGCGCCGAAGGGCTCGGTGCGATCAAAGCCGCTGGCGGCATGACCATTGCGCAAAGTGAAGAATCATGCGTTGTCAGCGGCATGCCGCGCGCCGCCATTCTCAAAGGCTATGCCAACAAAGTGATTCCGCTCGAAGGCTTGGGAACCTTTCTAGCGAATCATTACGGCGCGGAGAAGAATCCCGTGGAAAAGGATTCTGGGGAAAAAGCCGAGAAAGACGATAAACCCGAAAGGACACCTGTATCGTCCCATCGCTCGTGAAAACGCGCGCGGGGACAAGGAGAAGGCCATGAAACAGTTCGGCGCTCTGTTGAGAAAAGACAATCAGCCCGTCCGCTACCTCGTGGTGGACGATTCCGTCTTCGCGCGCAAGAACCTCATCAAGATGATCGAGATGTTCGGCGGCGAACTGGCTGGAGAAGCTGGCGACGGCCTGACTGCCATCGCGGAGTACAACCGCATCAAGCCGGATATCGTGCTCATGGACATCACCATGCCGCAGATGGAGGGCATCGAAGCGGTCGAGCGCATCGTGCGCCAGCACTCTAACGCGCGCATCGTGATGGTGTCGTCCGTGGGCTACCAGGAAAACATTCTCGCCGCGCTGCAGAAGGGCGCGAAGCATTTCGTGCAGAAGCCGGTGAAGCCCGAAGTGTTGTATGAAATCCTGCGCTACGTGCTCAGCGACGATCCGAACGCAACTGGTGCGCCCACGGCGCTGGTAGGGGAGAGCCGCTCATGAGAATGGAACTGATTCAGCCGTTTATCAACGCCGCGGACGCGGTTTTCGCCGAATCGCTGCAAGGGCCCACGAAAATCATCGACGTTGAGATGGACGAGGACGCCTACCGCCGCAAGGGTGTGGCGGCGCTGATTCTCATCAAGGGCGACATTGAAGGCCGCGTGATTCTCGACATTGCTCCGGAAGTCGCGGTGAAAGTGGCCAGCGTCCTGGCTGGCACGGAGATGGAAGCCAGCGAGCAAGTCGTCCGCGAAACCGTTTGTGAACTCGCGAACATGGTCATTGGCAACTCCGTCACGCTGCTCAACGACCAGGGCTTTCATTTCAAAGTGTTCCCGCCTGAGGTGCACATGAACGAAGCGGGCCTGGCGGGCAGCGTGGATACTGAAGCGCTGGTCATTTGCATCGAGACGCCTTGCGGCGACATCTTCTTGAACATTGCCATGCGCTATCTGCATCGCCGCCGCGCCGAGCGCTCCGCGGTCCCCGCCCTGGACTAGAACCCCGTTGTTGGATCTAGGTTTTTGGTTTTTGTGTAGCGACGCCCCTTAGGGCGTCATCTCATGTTGGTGGTTATGTAGAGGCCGACCTTCGGGTTGGCCGTTTTTCTTGAAATGCTGCATGCGTTGCGGACGGCTCCGATTTTCGCCGTATACCAGCTTAAAGAAAAAATAAATTAGGCAGTCCGCGCCGAGGACGCACACAGCAAAGAATACAGTAAGCGACATGGTCGAGCTCGCAGGCAAGGACTGGCTTCGTCTTTGCTGCAAACCAAAATAGGAGAGGGCGCGAAAGGAAGTCCTGAAGGATTCGTAAGGAATCTGTTAAGACGGACCCAGAAGGGAAACCAGCTTTTCGAAGAATTTCCTGATCATCATCTTGGCCGTGCCGTCGATAAGCCGCTGCCCGACTGCGGCCATCGTGCCGCC
>JAWOLO010000418.1:0-8903 GCA_033853375.1 Terriglobia bacterium | reverse complement strand
CGTTTTCGTGAAGTCGTCCCACACAAATTGTTTCACGTCCGGTTCGATAATGATGTCCGCCTGAGTGCGCCAGGCAAGGTCGGCGTGGCGCTGCATGATGTTGAACGAGCGGCTGAGAATATCGGTAAGCGTACGAGGCTCACCGAGGTTTCCTGATTCCAGATAGACGGCAATGACGAGATCCGCGCCAAGCAGGAGCACGCCTTCGATGGGCACGGGCGCAGTTAGAAAACCGTCCACCAAAGTGCGGCCCTCATACTGAATCGGCACAAACAGTCCTGGGTAGGCGCAGGAAGCGCGAAGCGGCGGCGCAATGGGCCCCGTCGAATAATAAACGCTCACGCCATCAATGATGTCCGTGGTGGCGATGGCCAAGGGAGTCTGCAATTCTTCGAAAGTCTTGGCGGGCGTGAACCGCGACAGAAATTTTTCCATGCGCTGGTTGGTGGCGAGGCCCAGCCAGGAAGGCGTCCAGCGGCCGAAATCCGCGAAAGTGGTGACACCACCGATTTTTTCCATTTCTTCTAGCGAAGCGCCGCCACAGCAGGCTGCGCCAATCAACGAGCCGACGCTCGTTCCCGCTACGCAGTCGATGGGAATGCCTGCTTCGCGCAGAACGCGAATGACGCCGATGTGCGCAATGCCGCGCGCAAAGCCCCCCGCCAGCGCCAGGCCGACGCGCGGGCGTTCTTTCTGCTGCGACTCGTTGCCATAGGCAAACGCGCGAATCTTGTCTTTCGCGCTCTTGATCCAGGCGAGAGGTCCCGAGGCTTTTTCTTCGTCCGCCATCTTTCTATTCTAGCCTGGATGTCCTAAGCCGCGCCCGCGTTTGACCGCTGCTTGCCGGTTTTGTAACCTGTCGTACCGAGAATACTTTCGCAACAAAGGCTGCTTATGGAAAGACGCATCGAAAAAGCAGTGGTGCTGGGAGCAGGAACGATGGGTTCGCGGATCGCCGCGCATTTTGCGAACGCGGGTCTGCCATGCGTATTGCTGGATATTGTCCCGCCAAATTTGCCCGCCGATGCGCCCTCGGCGGAACGCAACAAGATTGTGCGAGCGGGGCTAGAGGCCGCGAAGAAGTCGAAGCCTGCGGCGTTTTTTACCGCCTCACTGGCCGACAAGATTGCCATCGGAAATTTCGAAGACGATTTAGCGCGGTGCGCTGAAGCAGATTGGATCATTGAAGTTGTCGCAGAAAACCTGGACATCAAGCGCATGTTGCTGGCGCGCGTGGCCCAGTTTCGCAAGCCCGGGGCGATCGTGACGACCAATACTTCTGGGCTGCCCGTGCACTTGATCGCCGAGGGCATGAGCGAAGAATTTCAGCAGCATTGGGCGGGCACGCACTTCTTCAATCCGCCACGGTATTTGAAATTGGTGGAAGTAATTCCCGGGCCGAAGACTTCCAAAGAGGTGATCACGACGCTCAGCAATTTTTGCGACCGCCGCCTCGGCAAAGGCGTGGTGATCGCGAAAGACACGCCCAATTTTATTGCCAATCGCATTGGAACGTTTTCGATGCTGAATGCGCTGCAGCTGATGGAAACGCTGGGGATGACTGTCGAGGAAGTAGACGCCTGCACGGGTCCGGCAGTGGGCTGGCTGAAGTCCGCAACCTTTCGAACCGCGGACATCGTGGGACTCGACGTGCTCGTCCACGTGGTGAAGAACATTTACGAAACTGCGCCCAACGACGAGTCGCGGGAACGTTACAAAGTTCCGGCGCTGGTCGAAGAGATGGTCACGCACGGCTGGCTGGGCGACAAGACGGGCCAAGGTTTTTACAAGAAAGTTCGCGGCGCAGGTGAGAAAGAAATTCTTACGCTGGACGTAAAGACGATGGAGTACCGCCCGCGGCAGAAAGCGAAATTTGCTTCGCTTGAAATGGGCAAAGCTATCGAAGATACGCGCGAACGGCTGCGCGCGCTGGTGGGACCACTTCTGGAAGGGCAAAAAGGAGACAAGGCGCAGCAGTTCATGTGGGGCGGGCTTTCGGAAATGTGTCTCTACGCGGCGCGGCGCGTGCCAGAGATTTCCGACAACGTTGCGGACGTGGACCGCGCGATGCGCTGGGGCTTCGGCTGGGAACTCGGACCATTCGAAATGATGGATGCGGTGGGAGTAAAAGCTTTTGCGGCGCAAGTGCAAAAGGAAGGCAAAGCGATTCCGGCGGTCATCGAGAAAGTCCTTTCGAGCGGGCGCAAAGGATTTTACGAATCGGAAAAAGGGACGACGACTGTTTTTGATATTTGCACCGGAGGCGCTAAGAAGGTCGAAGAACCCAAAGGCGTCATTATCCTGAAATCGTTGAAAGAAGCAGGGTGCGAAATCGAGAAGAATGCAGGCGCGAGCCTGATCGATCTGGGAGACGGTGTGGTTTGCTGTGAGTTTCACGCGAAGATGAACGCGATTGGGGCGGATTTGATCGCCATGATGCACAAGGGATTGAAACGGCTGGAAACCGATTTCGATGCGATGGTGATTGCAAATCAGGCGACGAATTTTTCGGTTGGCGCAAACCTGATGCTCGTGCTCGTGGCAGCGCAGGAACAGGAATGGGATGAGCTGCACATGGCCGTGAAACAGTTCCAAAACGTCAACCTCGCCATCAAATATGCGCCGAAGCCGGTGGTTGCGGCGCCGCAAGGGATGGCTCTAGGAGGCGGGTGTGAAGTAAGCCTGCACGCGGCGAAGGTTCAGGCGGCCGCGGAAGCATATATCGGCTTGGTGGAAACGGGAGTGGGCTTGATCCCCGGAGGCGGCGGAACCAAGGAGATGCTGATTCGCGCGAATGAACACGCGGCTGGCGGGGAAGATTTGGATTTGTTTCATGCATTGAAGCCGGTGTTTGAGGCAATCGCCATGGCGAAAGTCGGTACCAGCGCGGAAGAATGCCGCGAATTGGGTTATTTGCGGCGCGAAGACGGCATTTCGATGAATCGCGACCGGTTGGTCGCCGACGCAAAAGAAGTTGCGCTGGCGTTGGTGCGCGGCGGTTACAAACGTCCTGCGGCAAGTTGGCAAGAGGGCGCGCAGACCACGCAAATCAAAGTACTGGGCGAGCAATTCCTTGCTGGCGCGAAACTGGCGATACACATGATGGTGCGCGGCGGCTTCGCTTCGGAATATGACGCGCACGTGGGGCGCAAGCTCGCAAACATTCTTGCGGGAGGGTCGTTGACCGCTCCGCAAATGGCCAGCGAACAATATGTTCTCGATCTCGAGCGCGAAGCGTTCGTCTCCCTCTGCGGGGAAAAGAAAACCCAGGAGCGCATCGCCCATACGCTGAAAACCGGCAAGCCGCTGCGAAATTAGATGGCTGGAGAAAATGCCGAAACGCTTGCCTATAGGGAACGCTCCTCCCGGAGTTAACAAAAAGACTAACTAGGCGACGGGAACCGAGAAGTGTTCGTGAAGGATGTGCATCCTGCCTTGAGCATCCCGCTGAAAGACGTGCGTGGCGCGGACCAAGTCGAGTTTCTCTTCCGCGCGCTTGCCGCCACCGACATCGCGGCCAGTGGCTTGAAACGAAAAAGTGTAACTCGCTACCCCTGCGTCATGGCCGATTAGCACGACATCGATGGGTCCAAGTTTCAACTCCATCCGAGTGTCTGGGCCGAAGTATTCGCGGGACCGCCGCATCGCGCCGAGCCGGCCGGGTTCGGCTCGCCCCATGGCAATCTGGAAGACCGTGCTTCCCGGGGCATAGTAGGAGTGTAGAAGGTCTTCCGATTTCGCTAAAAATGTGGACCAGAAAAGTTCAACCGCTTTCCGTATTTCTTCGTTCGTCACCTTTTCCAAAGTACCCTCGCCGAAAGTGGGCTGCGTCATCCTTCTGGTTGTTTGAGCGTATTGTAAGCGCTCAAGTGGCCAGGCTGCATGGGATGTGATGGGAACGTTACCCGCCGACGTTGACCGCGAAGTCTGCAGACGGCCAAGGGTAGTCGAGGACACGTATCTATATAAAAGCGTGTTGATTTCGCGATTCCACCCTATTATATACATACACTGCGGAGCACACCGTGCAGAAACTGCTGGCGCCGCGCGAAGCGGCAAACATTCTCGGCATCAGCTATCCTACGCTGAAGCAGTGGATTTATCACGGGAAGATCAAGTCCGTGAAGACGCCCGGCGGGCACCACCGTGTGCCGGAAAGCGAAATCGACCGTCTGATTCCCAAAAAGTTCGAGCGAGGCGACCTGACGGCGCGGCGGCTGCATTTTCGCAGGATTAGCGGTCGCAATCAGTTGATTGGCCGCGTGGTTGGTCTCAAGTTCAGTGGGTTACTTGCCCAAGTGACTCTGGCCATCGGCGAGCAGCACATCACGTCCATCATAACCGCCGATGCCGCCAAGGAACTGCGTCTGAAACCGGGAGACCGCGCGGCGGCGCTCATCAAATCCACGGAAGTGATGATTCTGCGCGTGTGAGCGGGCAACGTGCCTCGCAATGCGTGATTCGTGACTGGTGATTCGTGATTCGTGGAAGAGCAATGCAATGCGTGCGAGTTGTTTCCTGCTTGATTCTCGCATTTCTTCTTCTGCCGACAGTAAATTTACTGGCGCAAGATCGAAACATACGCGTAGCCGCCGCAGCCGATTTGAAGTTCGCGATGGAGGATTTGTCTAAGGAGTTTGAAAACAAAACAGGAACGCGGGTGGACGTGACCATCGGCTCGAGCGGGAACTTTTTTGCGCAAATTCAGAGTGGCGCGCCGTTCGATCTCTTCTTTTCCGCCGATATAGAATACCCGAAGAAACTGGCAGCGGCAGGTTTCGTGGAGGCCGGAACGCTCTTTGAGTATGCTCAAGGACAAATTGTGATTTGGACGCCTCCGGATTCGGCAGTGGATGTAACGAAGCAAGGCTGGAATACCCTGTTGGATGCACGCGTGGAGAGGATCGCGATCGCGAATCCGACTCTTGCGCCGTATGGAAAAGCGGCCGCCGCTGCGCTGCAAAAAGCGGGAATTTACGAGCAGGTGAAACAAAAGCTGGTCTACGGCGAAAACATTTCGCAAGCGGCACAATTTGTGCAATCGGGAAATGCGCAGGCGGGAATCATTGCCCTTTCTTTAGCGCTGTCTCCTGGGATGAAACCAGGAAAACTCTGGCGAATTCCGGCGCAAATGCATCCGCCGATTGAGCAGGGGGCCGTTTTGCTGAAAGACGCAAAGAATAAGAAATCAGCGGTTGCTTTCCTGGATTTTGTAAAAAGCGCCTCAGGCAGAGAAATCCTCGAAAGACATGGATTTACGGTTCCAAAAAATGAGCAATAAACGAGCGGCAAATAAAAATCGCTGGGAAAGTCCAACCCAGCATTGCAGGAAACCGACATGAGTTCTCTGTGGTTATCGTTCGAATTGGCGGGATGCGTCGCTGCGATATTGTTGCTGATCGGCATGCCGGTCGCTTACTGGCTGGCGTATTCGAACTGGCGCGGAAAATTTCTGCTGGAATCCATCGTGGCTTTGCCCTTGGTCCTTCCACCTACGGTTCTTGGGTTCTATGCCTTGCTCGCGATGGGACCGCGCGGCCCGCTCGGAAAGCTGTGGATCGCGCTTTTCGGCCACGGCCTGGCATTCACCTTCAGCGGACTGGTACTCGCCTCCGTCTTCTACAGTTTCCCTTTTGCCGTGCAGCCGCTGATTGCTTCGTTTGAAGGGGTGGATCAAAAGCTGCTGGACGCATCCGCGGTTTTGGGTGCGGAAAAATGGCGGACGTTTCGCCGCGTGATTCTGCCTTTATCCTTGCCCGGAGTTGTCACAGCCCTGGTGCTGAGCTTCGCGCACACGCTCGGCGAATTTGGGGTGGTGCTGATGGTCGGGGGAAATCTTCCCGGCGTGACGCGCACGGCCTCCATCGACATTTACGACCGCGTGCAGACGCTTGAATACGGCGAAGCCAACCGCCTGGCGCTGCTTCTTCTGGTCATCGCGTTTGCCGTGCTCTGCCTCGTGTATGCCGTGAATCGCCGCGTGTGGACGCCCGCGTGGACGCGATGGATCGCAAGGTGATTCCCGCGGGACTTTTTGCGCGTATCCGCAAAGAACGTCGCGAATATGCTTCGTTTGTTCTCGATGCTTCCGTTGAAGTCCCGCCGGGTATCACGATCCTGTTCGGACCCTCCGGCGCGGGAAAATCCACGCTGCTGGATTGCATCTCAGGCCTGGTGCCTCCGGATGCGGGAACAATTGCAATCGGCGAAGAGGTTTTGTTCGATTCTACGATGCGCATTGATGTTGTTCCGCAAAAACGCCGCATCGCTTACGTTTTTCAATCGCTCGCGCTATTTCCGCATCTTACCGTCGAGCAGAACATCGCGTACGGATTGGGAGAGATTCCAGAACAGGATCAGCGCTCGCGCGTGCAAGAAATTCTCGAAGCCTTCCGCATCGAAAAGCTGCGAAAACAAAAGCCGGCGCAAATCTCCGGCGGAGAAAGACAAAGAACTGCTCTGGCAAGATCACTCGTCATGGAGCCACGCGTGCTTCTGCTCGACGAACCGCTAACCGGGCTGGATGCGGGGCTCAAAGCTGCTATCGTCGAAGACTTGCGCGCCTGGAACGCGTCGAAACGCATTCCGGTTCTTTACGTCACGCACAGTCGCGAAGAAGTGGACGCCCTCGGTGAGCGCGTCGTCACCATCGACAACGGCCGCGTCGTGAGCCACGGCCCGCCGATGGAAGTCTTGGATGCGCCGCGGCGGAAGCGGCTGGCGCAGGCTGCCGGCTTCGAGAACCTGCTCAGTGCCACAGTGCTCGACCTTCGCAAAAAGGATGGCGTGATGCGCGTACGACTCGGTGAGAGTCAGTGTGAGATTGAAGTCCCGCTCGCTCACGCCAGTGCGGGCGACTGTGTTCAGGTGGCCATTCGTGCTGGGGATATTCTGTTAGCGTCGGAACATCCGCGCGGATTGAGCGCTCGCAACGTCATCGAGGGCCGCATCGCTTCGTTAGAGCAGCGGGGCACAATGTGTGTTGCACGCGTGGATTGCGGCGTGACATTTACGGCGCACGTCACGCCTGGAGCGGTTCGCGCGCTCGAATTAGCGGCCGGTAAGCAAGTCTGGCTGGTGTTGAAAACGCACTCGTGCCATCTTGTCGACTAGCAGAAACTCTGAAGAAAGGGGCAGCGCAGAAAAAGCCCTCTAAGGAACCTAAATTCGCGTCTTCACCCAAAACTGAGAACTGATTATCGAGAACCGAAAACTGTTCAAGACTTTGGTTTCGGCGCTGCCGAAGCCATCTTGTTCGAAGCGGGCGAAGAGAATTTAACCTCATCCGCCTCCAGACTTCCGTCTTTGGGCGATGCGTGGATCACAACAGCGTCCCCCACTGCCAGGTCCGCGAGCTTGGCAGGTTTATTTTCGTTAGTATCCGGGGGATCGCCTGCTTTTGGCGGTGTATGCAGAACGTACACCGTGGAAGCCACCACCTTCACTTCCACGGTCTTGCCATCAAGCGTTTTCACCTGTATTGAATCGGGCCCGATTCTTTCCACCGTGCCTTTGACGTGCACTTTGTTTCCGTGCGCAAGCGCCGCGCCTCCTGAAAAAGCGAGCGCAAGCGCGAGCGTCAGCAATCGAATCTTCATCATCGTCTCCATCCTCTCCCCTGACGGTTGCTGGTGCCGCCTTATTTCCGCCTGTGAGTTTGAGATTCCGGCTTGGCCTTCGGCGTTGCTTCATTCAAAAATTCATTCTCTTCTCTTTCCTCTTCGCGATCTTCGGGGCCTTTCGGATTGTAGCGCTCCATCTCCAGGCGCTCCGCCGCCGTCAGGTGGGGAAGGTGGCGGATGAAGTGCACCAGCTTCCAACTATCTTGCCCGCCGGCATGATTCCCAGCCATGTGATCCCCATTGCTGGAGAATGCCGGCATGCCGGTAAATCGCACACCGTTTTCGATAATCCAGAAGAGCTCGCCATCGCTCAAGTCCTGCGTTGCAGAAAGCCGCAGATCGGGAGGTTTGGGGTAAAGACCGTTGCCGATGAGCGTGTCGCCGCTGCCGTCGTTGCCGTGGCAAATCGCGCAGTGATCCGCAAAATGCAGCCGCGCTTCACGCTGAATTTCCGGCGAATCCAAGACCGGGTTCTGCGTTAAGCGCGCATTTCTGGGGATCGCCAAGTGACGCGCGCTGCGCGCCACAAACGCTTCCAGCCGCGTCGGTCTCGCCTTAGCACTCAGCCCGTCATGCAGGAGCAATTCGGAAATCGCAATGACAAAGGCAATGCCAAGAAGCACGACGCCAATCAGGACCATAAGTGTGCTGCGTTTCATAAAGATGTTAGCCGATGCATCGCCAGGTCAAAGGGGTTTCGAACACCAAACCGCAACGAAATTCAGTGGGCCGCAGCTGCACCCGCCGCCCCACTCCAAAATTCGTACCGGTCTCGGTGCGGTTGCGGCATTGCGTGAATCTCTTCCGCGAAGTGCATCATCATTGGAGCAGTCCCAGCGTCATAAGCAGGCCATTTCGGAAGCCCGGGGCCGTTCGGGTCACCTGTCTTCGTAAAATTGGCCCAATACGAAGCCATTGTGTCCGAAATCTCGAAATCCACCGGCTCCCAGGGATTCGGCTGCGATTTTAGCGCGCCAAAAACATATTCAATCTCGCAAGCATGCCGCGCACCAAGCTCCTTCGGAGAAACTCCGTTAACCTTGGTGTCCGGCGATACGGGAGGAGTCCGGTCAAACACATACCCGTAAACCGGCGCATGCCCGGTTTTATTCTGCATCTCCAACCATTCCCAAGTGGTGTACGTAATGAACAGATCGCTCGCCAGATCAATCGCGGATTTCCAGGCCTCTTCATCGTTAGCCGCGGGATAGAGCTTCAAAATCCCCGCTGCTCGATCATTAAACCGCGTGTGCAGTTGCTCCGGGAACGTCTGCGTTGTCG
>JAWOLO010000417.1:0-4262 GCA_033853375.1 Terriglobia bacterium | reverse complement strand
TCTTCGTAGATGGCGCGGACCTTGGCCTGCTCTTCGTAAGCCTTCTTGCGGCGCGCGCGATCTTCTTCGGCGGCAGTCAGAGGAATGTCGTGCTCGAGATGGCGCACGCGAGCCGCGTCTTCGGCATCAATCTTGAGCGAGTGCTCGTACGATTCGAGATTGACGCTCTTGCCCTTCGCATAGATCTCGTGCTTGCCGTGCGTGCGGTACCACTCAGCTACGGTCGCGTTCTTGTGCATGTTCTCGATGATCTTGCGCCAGCCGATGCCGGTGTTGTACGCGCAGAAGGAAATTTCACCCTGCTGCGTGGCGTACGGAATGATGCACATTTCGGTGCGGCGGAAGTCATAGTTAAACAAATCCTGGAACCACATGCCGGCGATGAACAGGAAGTTCCACGGATCGGTCGCACGGCGCTTCATGGCGTCTTCATACGTGCGATCCGGTGAAGTTCGGCCATACTTGGTCGTGGACTTCTTGGTGAGCGCCCAGGTCTTGTCAAACTTCTTGAACAGGTCGTAGAGCGTCAGCCCCTTCGGCCCTTCGAACGGGTGATAGTTCTTGAGCAGCGCCAGGGCCATCATGAAGTTCGAGAAACCCTTGCCACGCGCTGCGTCGGTAATTGCTGTAACGTCCTTGACCAGTTGAGGAGCATCCAGGAAGCGCGCCACAGGGGCCCATTCTTTGGTCTCCTTGTTAATCATCAACGCCGTGCCCACGCCGCAATTCGGGTGGCACCCGCAGGACAGCGCGCCCCACTGCGATTCGGGGCCGTGCACAAGGTCGGAGAAGCCGGCGAATGTGCTTACGAACGAAATGGGGAACCAGTCGCGGGTGGGCTCGACCTTGCCTACTTGCTTGCTCACGTCCGCCGCCAAGTGCGAAAGCGTGTAGCGCTGGCGGTGGCGCCGCTCCGGCGTAATGTCCTCATCGCGGCCAGTGAAGGAAACCGGCTGGAAGCTGACAAAGGCGATCTTCTTGGGATTTTCCATCGCGAATTTCACGATGGTGCCCACCTGGTCGTTGTTCACGTTGTTGACGATGGTCACGACCAGCACGATTTCGATGCCCGCCTCGTGCATGTTCTCGATGGCGCGCAGCTTCACGTCAAAGAGGTTGCCGACCTGGCGGTGGCTGTTGGCGTCATTGCCGATGCCGTCAAACTGCAGGTAGGCGTACCGCATGCCCGCTTCAAACGCTTTCTTGCAGAACTCCTTGCTCTTGGCGAACTCAATGCCGTTGGTGGCAGCCTGCACGCTGTTGTAGCCAACCTTACGCGCGTAGGCCACGGCGTCCAGGAAGTACGGGCTCATGGTCGGCTCGCCACCGGAGAATTGCACGGACATCTGGCGGCGCGGCTTGATCCTTAGAGCGTTGTCCAGAATTTCCTTGATTTCGTCCCAGCCCAGTTCGTGGACGTAGCCAACCTGATTGGCATCCATGAAGCAAGGATCACACATCATGTTGCAGCGGTTGGTGAGGTCCACGGTCAACACGGAGCCGCGGCCGTAGCGCACGGTTGAGGAGCCGTGTTTGTGCAGATCCTCGTCGTTGTGCGCGGGGATGTCCCGGCCGGGAAATTGCGCCTCAATCCACTGGAGGAACTTGGAGTCCACGGCCATCATGTCTTCGTAATGGCCGTGAATGGGACAATCCTTGACCATCCAAATCTGGCCATCGCGCTCGATAATCTGCGCTTTGATCTCACCGACCTTTTCGTGCATCAAGTCGCGCCAATCCTTCTTGCCATGGATGATGGCTTCGCGCGCCTCCTTGACGCAATCCGGGCACAGCGAGTCGGTTTGGCGAGGCCAGCCGAGGGTTGGTTTCGTTTTCTCCCAAGACTTGAGGAGCGGCTTGTCCGACCACTTCGGAGTGAAAGACGGATTCGGGTTGTACTTGTTGAAGAACTGAATGGTGTTGAAGGTGGCGCCTGCTGCCTTGCAGACCGCCCAATCAAGAGTCCTCAGTAACTGCGTGCCTAAGCGATTCGGCATAAACCTCTATCCCTCTCTTTCGAAAGTTCCCAGAACCAGAACTAGCCCTTGAGAATGCGAGCCCACTCAATCGCTGGATAACGAGCCCAAACGACTGCCCCCGGGCTCAATGCGTGCTTGAAAAAGTACCATGGACACTAGGAGCGTCCAATAAGTCTTTGGACACCTATAGTTTGCCCGCTACCGGGAGAGGAAGCTAGCAGGTTACACTGAATGGTCGAAATTGAGGGTTGAATGGTAATCAGGGTGAGCCAACGGTCATTTTCCCCATCCTGAAATAGGGTTTATACCTAGCGCAAATAAGAGCAAGTTTTTCTCTCCAGCGACAGTTCCATTCCAGATTTGTGCGGGGAAGTTCCTACTCGTTGAGGACAGGACGCAAGACGGCGATGGCGAAGTGAGCGAAATGGGAGGCACCCTCATCGAGCTGTAGCCACCGGACCACGCAATGATCCGCTAGATATTTTCCCACTCGCGCTTCTGGGATACCGAGGTGCTCCGCAAGGCGCGGCTTGATGGAATCTGCACCACGACGGCTGCCTCCGCGTAACAAATTGGCCACGGCAATCCGCAGCGTTTGGCAAACCTCCACATAGTAGTACGTCGTCAGGTCGGAATCCGTGAGCACGAATACGCCTGGCCCCGCAGGCGCGCGGTCCCCTTCGCTCAGTTTCGCGGGAGGGCACGCGAGCAAGCGACGAAATTGCATTTCGAGCAATGAAATTCGAGACGCAAGCCCGGGATCTCCGTAGCGTCCCTTGGGGCTCGGGCCGGTGGGCTCTCCGAGCGGTTCCACAGGCAGGCCGGGTATTGCGCGTCTGTGCGTTAAACGTGAAGGCGCTGCTTCCTCTGGCACTGGCGCATGCATCTCCGCAGCAGGCGCTTCGAGCTGTTCTTCTGTTTTTGTCTCGCGACTTAAAGACGGAACAGCAGTTCCGCTTCCTGTTTGGGCTTTTCGACGATTTCTTCCGCCGCGTCGTCCACGCCGGCGCCGCTTTCTTCCTGATTCCGGTGCAGGACTCTCGTCCCGCTTCGTCGCTTCTTGCAGCTCGCTGCTGACCGCTACCGCCGATTCCAGTGCTTCTGGATTCTGGTCAAAGGGCAATTCTTTTTCTTCGGCTGACGGCTCAGGCGGAACCAAAGGAATTTCTCCTTCGGATGGAGCAGGAGCATGCCCTTCCGCTGGAACTTCTCCAGCACTTCCGCCGAGACGCACGGCAGCTTCCTGCGCCTTGGTCTTCCACTCCGCGCGCCGGAACCGCGCTGCCGCCGTGGAATACCACTTGGCAGCATCGGACTTTTGTCCCGAATTCTCGAACAGCTTCGCGAGTTCGAACGCCACCATGGCGTCGCTCGTTTTTTCATAGAGATTGGTGAGCTGTCCTAAGGGATCCTTGCCGGACCGTGCGCGGCGGATGCGCGCGGTGATTTGTTTCCAATCAGCCATATTCTAAGGGGCATTGTATCAGCGGATGACCGTAACGGCCAAGAAACTCCCCGCCCAGTCTTCGGCCGCTGTGTGTCAGAGCGACGAACCGCACTTCATTGCAGAAAAAAAGAGGCCGGGTCGAAACCCGGCCTCTACATTCATAATTTTCGCTCTAATGCCAACCGATAGCGATCTGCCAGAACCTGCCCGAGATAAGTAATTCAAAGCGTGCAAACAAGGCCGTGACCTTGATTGCATTCCTCGATTTGTCCTTGGCGGCTTTTCAGCAGCCTCCGGACAGTCGAGGTGGCTGGCATCGCCCGCACACCTTAGCGGGTTCCACCAGCATTGTCTTTAGAAAGGAGGTGATCCAGCCGCAGGTTCTCCTACGGCTACCTTGTTACGACTTCACCCCAATCATGAGTCATACCTTGGGCGTCTGCCTCCTTGCGGTTAGCGCGACGACTTCTAGTACAGCTCACTTTCGTGATGTGACGGGCGGTGTGTACAAGGCCCGGGAACGTATTCACGGCGTCGATCTGATACGCCATTACTAGCGATTCCAGCTTCATGCAGTCGAGTTGCAGACTGCAATCCGAACTGAGCGCGGTTTTGGCCGATTAGCTCCCCCTCACGGGTTCGCAACAGTCTGTGCCGCGCATTGTAACACGTGTGTAGCCCTGGACATAAAGGCCGTGCTGACTTGACGTCATCCCCACCTTCCTCTCCGTTATCCGGAGCAGTCCTCGTAGAGTTCCCCCTTGCGGGTGGCAACTACGAGTAAGGGTTGCGCTCGTTGCGGGACTTAACCCAACACCTCACGGCACGAGCTGACG
>JAWOLO010000416.1:0-5408 GCA_033853375.1 Terriglobia bacterium | reverse complement strand
TACCAAATCCATTCGGAAACGTCATTGAGCCAAACCTCAGCGCCAAATTCCTCAAGCCGCCTCACCATATCGTTGTTGCTGAAGGTGTTCAGGCGGCAAAAGATTTCACCAACAACACCGATCAGCGGGCGCCGCAGATCGAAATGGATTTCCAAAGCCCGGAAGCGATTGCGGATCTTCACCAGGCATTCCTGGAGCGCTTCCATCTGCTCTTTATCTGAACTGTAAGTAATTTCGAGCGTCCGGCAAAGGTTTTGCAGGGATTCTTCATAGAGCAGGTCGGCAGAGCCTCGGACGCTCTCGTAGGGCCGTGTCTTCAGCAGCAATTTCGACAAAATGTCCGAAGAGACCACGGCACGCCACGCGCCGCGAACGTACAAAGACGAGGCCCCGCCGAAGTCGCTGTATCCCGTTTCGCACGCTGGAGCAACAATCGTCACTCCGGAATAACCAAGTCGAGCCAGCAACGAGCGCAGGTAAGGAACGTACTGGCCAAAACGGCATGGCCCCTGGCCGATAACCATGAAGAAGGCCACTTGTTCAGGATTCGTTCCTGGCTTCTCCAAAATTTTCAAGGAATCGCCCACAATCAGACGGAGTGGATAGCATTCCTCCCCACTGGTGTAGCGCCCCCCAAGCTCCAACGTCTCTGCGTCGGCTTCGGGAATCGCCTCGGCATCGATTCCGATGGAGCGAAGGACCGCGGCCATCGCGCGCGAAATTCCGGTGGCCATGCGTGGGACCCACGTTTTTTTCCTCGAAAGCGGATGCGTGGAGGGCACTCGCCGTGAATCGCTCACGCGTTCGGAGAGCATCGGAGCACTCCCTTACTGTCGAGATAAGCCTCGCAGCGAGTCAAATATCCGGCATCGTTTCCATGGCCGTCAAACTGCAAAACCAGAAACGGCGCATTCGCTACATCGCGGAGGAAATGCTTCACAAAAGAATCTGGTCCGCATTTGAAATTCGTGAGATACACGATGTGAAGATCTTTCTTGCCCTGCGCGATTCTCCCCGCTGATAGGATGCGCCGGCCTGAATTCCAGAACATATTGGAATGCAGATCGTCCACGCCTTGTTTGTCCAGAGGAAGAAAATCCAGCGGCAGGACGTTGACGCCGTAGAGATCGCGGAGCTTGCGCGGAATATCGCAATTTCCGCCGCGATCATAAAGATTGTAGGGCCGTCCCACGAGCAACACCGCCGGCTCGCCGCTCTCTTCCAAAGCGGTCCAGGCCTTGCGACCTTCCGCCAGCAACGTTTCCTCGTATCGGAATTGCGCCGTGTAAGCGGCGTCCGCGGCGCGATCGCTCTCTCTGCGGCGAATTCCAAGCCGCTCAAAATAGCGCCCCAGTTGATGTTTCACATGCCGCCGGCCTAGCCGGAAATAGAGAGTTGGCGAGAGAAAAAGGGCTTCATGCTGCGCGAATTCCGGGGCCGCTCGCATCACGAAAGGCAATGTCTGGTTCCAAGGGCAGAGAAACGAGGCCACGGGCGAATTCGGGGCTTCCATGTCCATCACGTTCGGCAACAAGATAAAATCAACCGGGTCGCGGTCTGGATGTTTTTGCATCAAGGCCTGCACATGTCCGTGAGCAATCTGGACTGGGAAACAGGGCTCTGCGGTCGCAAGCTCGGCCCCGCGCCGGGCCAACTGCTGATCAGTTGGCCCCGAAAGGACCACCTGAAAGCCGATTTCCTCCAGATAAGAGCGCCAAAAAGGAAATCGATCGTAATAAAACATCGCTTGAGGGATTCCTACGCGAACTCTGCCGTTGCTGCGTCTGGCCGCCGCTTCGTCGTAACCTTCGTGCAAAAATCTTTCGCGGAGGACCACTAGGTTATCGATGACCGGTTGGCGATCCGTGCGAGCGCGTTTGCGGAATTTATCGGAGCACTTATCACCCCAGTAGGTCTTGCGCCCATCGACGGTGATTTCTTTCATATCGCAATAGTTGGAACAGGCCTTGCAGACGAAATCGCGCGTCTGGAAGCACGTGCGACTTAGATCGAATCCCCGGAAAGTTGAAATGGAACCAGCCTTAACAAGTTGACCACCATCTGCCGCAGCGACAGCCTTTTCGCGGGCACGTTCCCGGTTCTGTGTCACTTCCTGTGCGATCAGCGCCATCCCGATGGCCCCGATAACTCCATTGTGCGGCGGGACAATAATGCGTTTGCCCAGCAATTCGGCAAAAGCTGCCGCGACCGCGTTGTTGTACGCGGTACCGCCTTGAAAATAAATGACGTCTCCGACCTTGCGTCCTCGTACGACGCGGTTGAGGTAATTGAGAGCCACCGAGTAAGCAAGGCCCGCAGCGAGGTCGTCGACGTTTGCCCCGGACTGCATACAGGCGGTAACGTCGCGCTCCATGAAGACGGTGCAGCGTTCGCCAAGCCTAGCAGGTGACTTTGACGATAGCGCTCTCTCGGCAAATTCATCCTTGATCTGGATGCCCAAACGCTCGGCTTGTTCTTCGAGAAAAGAACCTGTTCCCGCGGCACAAGCTTCGTTCATGGCGAAGTCCACCACCACGCCATGGTCGATGGAAATGAACTTGGCGTCCTGGCCGCCGATTTCGAAGATCGTGTCCACGCTCCCCACTTCACCTGCATTGCCCGCTTCGCCATTGGCGCCAACTCCGTTGTTCACGAATCTCTCGTGGACATAGAGGGCCCCCGTTTTGTGTGCGGTGATTTCGTCGTTCACGGTGTCCGCGCCCACGAGTTCGCCGATTAACTCGCGGCCGGAACCCGTAGTGCCTACGCCACGAATCTCAATGCGGGAGCCAAGCAGGTGGTCGATTTCCCGCAGCCCCTCATGGACAACCTCAATTGGACGGCCCACAGTGCGCAAATAAATCTCATGCAGCAGCCGGCCTTCTTCATCGAGCACCGCGAGATTCGTACTGACTGAGCCGACGTCGATCCCCAGGTAGGCAGGAATCCTCATCTGGCCATCAGCAAGCGGCTCTATCCGCGAACCCTCCGGATGATCCCGCAGCAGGAGCACATTCGTGAGAGAGAGGGGTTTGACAGGAGCGCCTTCTTTCGCAGAAGTTTGATTCTGACCCGCAGCGGCGCGAGCCTGCGTTTGTTTGATCACTCCGGCCTGGATTTCATCGCGCTCCAGCAGCGCGCACCCCAGAGCGCCCAGCCAGGCATAAAGTTCCGGCACAATCACATCTCCCGGCGCAAGCCGGCAGGCTTCCATAAGCGCGTTGACGACTCCCAAGTTTTGCGAAACGGCTCCGATGAGCGCGACTGGGGGAATCACTTTTCTGCCACGCGCAATATTGCTTTTGAAATTTCGAGCCACCGCTTCGCAGAGTCCCTTCAACACCTCGTCCGTGCCATAGCCTTTCTGTTGCGCGTGGATCATGTCGGATTTCGCGAAAACCGAGCAGCGGCCTGCTATGCGCGCCGCGCATTTCGCTCCCGCGACGACTTCCCCAATCTCCTCCACGCGATACTTCAACCGGGAGGCTTGCTGATCGAGAAAAGATCCGGTCCCAGCCGCGCATTCTCCGCTGGTCGAATAGTCCAAGATTTCTCCCGCGGCAGGAAACGATCCTGGATCGTTCAGGCCGTCGTTTGTCTTTCGGGGACTCAAAAGAATGAACTTAGAGCTCTCGCCCCCGATTTCAAAGACTGTCCGAATCTCCGGATAGCAAGAGCCAACACCGCAGGCAATCGCCTTGAATTCGTTCTCCGGCATTGCGCGCAGCGCTTCGGCAACAAGTCGGGCGCCGGATCCGGTTACTCGAATGCCTCTGACCTGCTCGCGCTGGATTCGGAGGTAAAGTTCCTCCAGAAGCTCGTTCGCGGCTTGCAGAGGATTCCCAAGAGTGCGCCGGTAGCGTGAAAGCAGGAGGCGTGAACCGAGCTTCTGCTCCATTTCCCGTGAAGCCCGCAGAAAGCCGCCATCCTCTCCACAGTTTGCAGGGAATGTGGTCGCCTCGCTGCCCGTGGAGAGGGCCGCCAGCTTAATGCTGATGCTGCCAACGTCCAGACCGATCAGAATGGCCACTGTTGTCGCACCTGGAATGGGGCCTGAACCCGCGAATCAGAATCGCTGTAAAATTGCGCCTGCGACCGCGTGGGCAAAACGAGACACTCTACTCTTTAGCATTTTGCGGTCAGCAATACGGTCAGGAGAGCAACTGCAATTCCAGTCTTGTGAGCAACATCACGCAAAGACTGTCTGCGTCGTCTCTTAGGCTTGTAAAATCAATCGGTTGCTGTATGGTCTCTTAGTTAACGACAAGGGGCACAAGGCCGCCCAATTTTCGACAACTTCTCGAATTAACTCGCAAAGACTGGTGATTTCACCCATAGCAAGATGAACTAATCACAGGGGTACTAGACCTTGAAACTCGTGGGTCGCGAGGCCCGCCTTAGCAAATTCCGAGCCCCCAGGAGCCACGCTCCAAGCCGATCAAATGCTTCTTTGCGGGATGAGGATGACGTCAACGGAAACTGCGTAGCGCTGAACCTTCGTCAGTATAGATATCAAATACGGTATAGAGTTTTGTGATTTGCAGAAGGTCGCGCACTTTCTTCGTCAGTTGCAGCAGCTTCAATTCGCCGCCCTGATTCTTCACGGCCGTGAAGCCGCTGACGAGTTCGCCGATCCCCGAGCTGTCGATGTAATCTACGTCGGCAAGGTTCAGCAGGATTTTCTTCCGCTGGTCTTCGAGAAGTCCGCGAATTGTTTTGCGCAGCAGCGCGCTGCCGTCGCCTAGGATAATGCGCCCGCTCAAATCCACAACGGTAACTGGCCCGGCATCGCGATGAGTAGCTCGTAGTGCCATCTTCTTCCTTTAATCAGGCTCCCGCCCGCGGGTTTGATTCTTCTCCGCCCTGGCCATTTGGCGAATTGCCGCCTGGACTGGGCAATCTCTTCGACATCACAATTTCCGCGCCGCCGGTCCGCCCCGTCACCACATCGAACTCATCCATGAACGCGCGCATCAGGAAAATTCCGCGCCCTGAAGTGCTCAGCAGGTTCTCTTCGGCAAGCGGGTCTGGCACGTTCGCCAGCGTAAAACCGGTTCCTTCGTCTAATACACGAATAATCAACTTTTCCGAGGTAATGTCGAGGGCAAGATGGATCTTCTTCTCCGGGCGCTCCTGGTTTCCGTAGTGAAACGCGTTGATCACGCCCTCGCGCACGCTCATCCCGATGCGATAACAATCGTCTTCGCCGAAACCCGCCGCTTCGGCTACGCGCAGACACATTTCCTCGGCAAGATTGACGCTCTCTACCTGCGTCTCTAGCGTGATTTCCAGATGTTTGGCGCCCGCAGTCATTCTTTCGCGTCGTGGCCGCCCTGAAGCCACAAGGGGAACGCAATTATGGGTAACACAGCGGAGGAAAGCTCGTCAATGGAGCCTTGGTAGGACAG
>JAWOLO010000415.1:0-3792 GCA_033853375.1 Terriglobia bacterium | reverse complement strand
AGCGCTATTTTTTTCCGGCCCGGCGCTCGGTCAGGGAACTACCGGCACGCTTCGAGGGCAGGTGTTGGACCCAGCGGGCGCTGCGGTGGCGAACGCTCAGGTCACAGCAACCAACAAAGAAACGGGAGTTTCCACGAAGATTGTTACGACTTCGGCGGGAACTTACAGTTTTCCTAGTCTTTTGCCCGGCACGTATTCCGTGACCATCGAGATGTCAGGGTTTAAGAAGTATATCAAGAACGACGTCACGGTATTAGCCGATAGAGATAACGTCGCTGACGCGACGCTCGAGCTAGGCGTAGCTACAGAGACAATTGAGGTCAGCGCAGGAGCGGTGCAAGTACAGACGAGTTCCTCCTCACTAGGCAATGAATTCAATGCAAGCGATGTGTCAAACCTTCCTCAAGCGGCTGGTACACTGAACGGCAGCCCGCTGAATCTGGCAGTGCTGTCTCCCAATGTTGTTGCTCAGCCTGGAGGAGTAACTGGGGTGGGCGGATCCGTCGGCGGGACGCGCCCACGTGAAAACAATTTCGTCATCGACGGTGTGGACGACAACAATTTGGGCGTAACCGGACCCAATTCGACCGTAATTCCCGACGCAGTTGCCGAGTTCAACTTGCAGACGAATCAATTCAGCGCGGAGTACGGCCACTCCTCGGGTGGCCAGTTTGTGCTGGTAACGAAGACCGGCACCAACGATTGGCACGGTTCCGGCGAATGGTACAACCAGAACAAGAATTACAACTCCATTGATCAGTTGACGCGTAATGCGATTGGAACCAAGCCAGGCCAGATCCCGGGCCAGCCAGACTACGATAACAACCGCTTCGGGGGGACGCTCGGCGGTCCTGTCGTGAAGGACAAGCTTTTCTTATTTGGCGCTTATGAGTACACCACTCTGCACGGAGCTGGTTCTCCGACACCCCTCATAGCCCCAACGGCAGCCGGCTTGGCAATGCTGAAATCCATGGCCGCGAATCCGGCAGTGTTAAATATCTTGGCCAATTTCCCCGTTGCACCCACCGCAAATTCCACTGAAACCCTCTGCGTGCACTGCCCCGGTGAAACACCAGGAGACCCCACCACCGGTACACCAAATATTCCTGCAGGCGACCTGACGATCATCAGCCCCGTGTTTCAGAGAGAGCACGATGTTCAGACCAACGCCGACTACACTCGCGGCAAGCATCAATTTGGCGCGCGATTTACGTTCAATCAGGAAAAGTTCATCCTGCCGGTGAACTCGACCCAGGCCGTTTTCAATCAAGACGAGCCAATCCATAACCGCAAGATCGCGCTCACCGATACATGGACAATTAACAGTCATTGGGTTAACGATCTGCGACTCCAGTATTCATTTTTCTTTTTGGGCCTGTTGAACCACTGCACCACGTGCCCCGGAGACGTCACGATTGGAGACCTTGGCTTTAATACCATCGGTCCTTCGGATATCCAGCACCAGCAGCAAAATACGTACCAACTCCTCGACAACGTTTCCTGGGCGGTGGGCAAGCACACCTTCAAGTTCGGCGGTCAATACACACACTTCATCTATCCGCAATTCTTCCTGCCGAGGAGCAATGGAGACAATTGGTACAACTTCACCGAGGGTCTCATAGACGACCAGGTTCCCGACGTGCAAAGCAGGACCTTGCGCGGCGCGGGTACGGGAAGCTTCCTGGGCACACAGAGCTTGTTTGCAGGATTTGCCCAGGATGATTTCAAGTTCAATCCTCGCCTGACCTTGAACCTGGGCGTGCGATACGAATATTGGACGAACCCCGTGGGTTCGAACACGCAGGTCCTCAACGCCATTTCAAGCGTTCCGGGCGTGATAACCTTCGGCAAGCCCAAGACAGACAGAAACAACGTGGGACCGCGGATTGGATTTGCCTATGACCCAACGGGAAAAGGGAAAACTTCGATTCGGGGCGGCGGCGGGATTTCCTATGGTTGGAAGTTCCAGAATTTCGCTTCGATCACATTACCGCCACAATTGCAAAGCGAGATGGATGAGTTCTCCGCCTGTTCTCTGAATCCTGCTCCGTCTTGGTGTCCGGCATTTATCGCAACGGGTGAGAACGGAGGGTTCGGCACATCGGGTTTCCTCTCGGGCGGAGGGCTGCCGGCCACCTACATTGCGCCTGCCGACCAAGCAAGCGCACGCGCTCTAACCACCGCTTTCATCGACGATACGGTTATGCCCAAGATTCTGACCTGGAGCTTGGGCGTTCAGCATGAGATATACCGCAACGCCACCGTCGAGGTTCGTTATCTCGGTACGCGCGGACTGGAATTACCGGTGCAGTTCCGGCGCAATCGCATCAGCGGATTCGACGCAGGGCTTACTCCGCTTCCCGAGTATTTCCGCGCCCAGGATGTTCCGGCGACGGTTACGGCGAGTGCGCCGACGGTTGCGCCGTGGAATGCCTTCAACAGCAACATCTACGCCCAATACGGGTTCTTGGCCAACGTGACTTCCGATCCGCCCCTCGGCGGGAGCAAGTATCACGCCGGGTCTGTGAATTTCACCCAGCGGTCGCGATACGGATTCACCGTGAATGCCAACTACACTTATTCTCACACGACGGACAACTCGACTAATGAGTTCTTCACGAGCCTCTTGAACCCCAGGCGCGCTCAGGATACGAATCGCCTTTCCGAAGATTGGGCCAGTTCGGATCTGGACGTGAGACACAAGCTCGCTCTCTCTTGGAGCTACGACGTTCCGAAAGTCAAGACGGAGAATCGTGTTTTGAAGGCCGTCTTGGATGGCTACCAACTGGGTTCGGTGTTCCTGGCCCAAACGGGGCAGCCGGTCACGCTGCAATCGGGAAGCGACGCCAATCGCAACGGTGACTCGGCCGGGGATCGCGTCATGTTCAATCCGTTTGGAACAAATCTTCGAGGCGGCTCCGGTATCATCGACGTTTGCGCGCCGGCAGGGGGCGGAAGCACCGACACAACCTGCGCAGCGGGCGAAAACGTAGTCGGCTACCTGGCTGTAGACCCGACCGCAAGATACGTCGTCGCCGGCCGCGGAGTGCGGACCACAGTAGGCCGAAACAGCCTCACGACACCAGGCTTCAACGTGCTGAACTTTTCGGCAGGCAAGAGAATCCATTTCACGGAAGGGAAGTATTTGCTGGTGAAGGCGGACGTCTTCAACATTTTGAACCACCCGAACTTCGCTCTCAGCAACGGAAACATCTTCAGCACCGCCGGAGTTACAACCGCGACCACGACGCAGGGGTTCGTGCTGCCGACGGATCCGAACTTCCTGCAGCCTGACAAGTTCTTCAGCGGCGGGATTCGGTCCATCACGCTGGGATTGAAGCTCGTCTTCTAAAGTTGCTTTGCCGTCCTTTCCGGGAGGTGCTCACTGAGCACCTCCCGTTTTTCTTTGCGCGTACGATGCATGGAAGAGAGCTCGATTGCAAAATTCGGAAACAGATTTCCACCAAGCGCACCAAGGCAGCGCCTCCGCGAGGTGTTGCATCTATTTCATTGAGTGTAATTTACCTTGTAAAAGAAACTGTAGCTGTGTACCGAACGGGTTCACCCAGTCCTCCCGTAGTTGTCATTGCTGCCAACGCGGAGGGTTAATGCGCAAATTCAAAATAAGCATTTTGGGGTTGTTGCTAACCGCCAGTTTCGCGGCATCCTGCTCGCGACTGTTGCCGCCGAGCGATGACGCCATCACCAAGGACATCAAGGCCAAGGTGTTTTCTGATCCGTTGCTTAAGAATGCTTCGGTAGACGTCTCGACGCATGGCCACGTGGTCACTC
>JAWOLO010000414.1:0-6897 GCA_033853375.1 Terriglobia bacterium | reverse complement strand
TCGAATCCTGTACGATGCCGTTACCTTGAAAGGAGCAGCAATGAAATTCTCTGTAAAGCTTATTGCGTTTTTGCCTATCCTGCTTTTAGCGTTCTGTTTCCGGCCCATGCCCGCCGTCGAAGCTGGCAGTCCTCCCGCCGGGCAAGACACTGTCCTCAAAGCCGCCGACATCACTCCAAAACTTTTTCCAGAACATGTTTTCTTCCGCGGCCAAGTCGCGCCCGCGCAACTCCGCAACACTGGCGGTGTGCATTTCGCTGACGATCTTTATGTTCTGGCGGGCCTCGTGGACAGTTCCGGCTACTCCACTGGCATTAAGGAGAAATACCAAGGGTATTTGCTGAGTGAAGTGAGTTTGGAAATTGGCGGACAAACTCTGAAGCCTGGCGCTTACGGTTTTGGTTTCGTGAGCGGCAAATTCATCCTGATGGATCTCGCTGCCAATAACCTTATTGAGTCCAATGGACAGCGCGACACCGAAATGAAGCGCGCTGTTCCACTCCAAATCGCAGCTTCTTCCGCCGCCGGCAGTTATCGCCTCTACGTGGGCCGCGATTACATCGAATTCCACCGCGGTCACTGATCTGCAAACCACTTTCCCAAACAAAAAGCCCGGGCGGATATCTTCCACCAGCCCGGGCCTTTCGTTCTTAAGATTTCAAATCAGGGGAGCACCCATCGGCGCTCTCTGTCCCTCTAATCCTTGTCGAATTTCAAGCAAAGCTCCAATTGACGGATGGCTTCATCCGTCGCTTTCAGAGCATCCACGCGATGTCCGCCGAAGTCATGAGCCGCATGTTCCATATGTGCTTTTGCGCGGCGCAGTGCTTCCAGCGCTTCGCGGATTTGCGGATGCGGCTCGGCCGGAGCCGCCGCCGCTGGTGTTGCTGGAAGCGCGTTCGCTGCCGGAGTCGCAGGAACATTCGCCTTATGCAGCGCCGCTGGCGTCGAGGAAAGAAAAACAAACGCTAGAACCAAGGACACGATTGCCAAGAAACCGATGATTCTTACTTTCATGAACCACTCCTCCTTGTCCGGATTTCGGCTCGGACTGCCGGGATTGCCCCATTCCCCGTCCGCATGACCCCGCCCATCACAACGTTGACGAGCTCCTGCATGCGCGCATGGAGGCGAAAACACATGTCTCAGGTTTTAGGCTCCCTGAGTTCTTCTTGTTTTAAGGCATCTTCGGGCACCCGAAAGAGGATAATTTTTCGAGTGCAGCGCAAAAGTGACTACTCTGGTTCTCCTTTCTTCCGCTTCGGAACTTTTCCCTTTTTTCTCTTTTCCTTTGCATCACATCCTGCCGCGTCATACCATACCGCCCACCTTTTTTCTCTACGAATACTCACCAAGGAGATCGCTCTCTATGCATATGCACAGCTTGAATTGGCTGGCTATTTTGGTTGCTGCCGTTGTTTCCATGATTCTCGGCTTCCTCTGGTATTCGCCGCTTCTTTTCGGCAAATCCTGGGCCCGCGAGATGGGTTATGACCTGAACGACAAAGCCAAAATGGACGAAATGCGCAAAAGCGCCGGCCCCGCTTACGCCGGATCCTTTGCCGCTGGGTTGGTCGCCGCCTTCACCCTTGCGCTCATTCTTCATGGGATGCGCGCGGAATCCCTGCACTTTGGCCTGATGGCCAGCTTTCACATCTGGCTTGGCTTCGTCGCCACCGTGCAATTCACGGGCGCGCTCTTCGCGAAGCAAAGCATGAAGCTCTTCGCCATCAACACCGGCTACCAACTTATCTGCTACCTCATCATGGGCGCCATCTTCGTCCTCTGGAAATAGCGAGCATTTTTTTTGACGACAGCACGGGAGGATCACTCTTTGCGGCGCTTCTTGCGAATTGGCCTGCTTCAGGCGCATACTCCCCGCGTTCCCTTCTTTGCTTGGGGTCTCATTCTACTCATCCGTGAGGTCATATGAATCTGCGACGCATTTTCCTTGCGGTCACGGCCCTCGCACTCTTATTCGCCACGACAAAACCAGTAAGCGCAACGCCTCCCGGACCTGAATTGCAGTCCCAGCAGGCGCCGCCTGCCGCCGCCTCTTCGGCTCCCGCACCGGCGGCACAATCTCAGCCGTCTTCCGCCCCAAGAATCACCAAATACACGCTTCCTCCGGACCGCTATCAGAAAGCCCGCAATCTGGCCAAGATTCATTTCCGCTTCGCGTTGATCAGCTTCGTCTACGGCCTCGTCGTTCTCTGGCTCATCCTGCGCTGGAAGCTCTCCGCGAAATACCGGACGATTGCCGAGGGCAAATCCTCCAGACGCTTCCTCCAGGCCCTCTTCTTTTCTCCGCTTTTGATTCTCACGATCGATGTTCTCGAACTACCAACCGGCATCTACCAAAACTGGGTTTCGCGCCAATACGGCCTTTCTGTGCAAGGTTGGGGCTCGTGGTTCTGGGACTGGACCAAGGGCGAGATCATCTCCGTCATCCTTGGCATCATTTTGATTTGGCTTCTTTATGCCGTCATCCGCAAATCTCCACAACGCTGGTGGTTTTACTTCTGGCTCGTTTCGCTGCCTATCCTGTTGCTCGTTTTCTTCCTGCAGCCGCTGGTGATTGATCCTCTGTTCCACAAATTCGAGCCGCTCGCGCAAAAAGATCCCGCGCTTACCGCCGCTCTCGAAAAGTTGGTCCAACGCGCTGGTGAAAACATCCCTCCGGAGCGCATGTTCTGGATGAACGCCAGCGAGAAAACCACCGCCGTCGACGCCTACGTCACAGGCTTTGGCGCTTCCAAACGCATTGTGGTTCTCGACACCACTATCGCCAAAGCCAGTACGCCGCAAATCGTCTATGTAGCCGGTCACGAAATGGGCCATTACGTCCTTGGACATGTTCCCAAGGGACTTGCCTTCTTTGCCGTTCTGCTTCTCGTGTTCTTTTATCTTGCTTACCGTACCATCGGCTGGGTCCTGACACGCTGGGGCGTGAGGTGGGAGGTTCGCGGGGTCGATGATTGGGCTTCACTGCCCGCGTTGCTTCTCCTTCTGTCGATTTTTTTCTTTATAGCCAATCCCATCGCCAGCGCCTTCAGCCGCTACCAGGAACATCAAGCGGATCAATACGGCCTCGAAGTCACGCACGGCCTCACACCCGACTCGAGCCAGATAGCCGCGCAGGCATTTAACCTCTTGGGCGACGTGGACCTTGCCGATCCCGAGCCCAATCCCGTGGATGTCTTCTTGTTTTATAGCCATCCGTCCATTCCAGATCGCGTGCAATTTGCTTTGACCTACGACCCCTGGTCGCACGGTGGTACCGGCGAATTCGTGAAATAAGCTTCTGCTTTCGCGTACTGTTTGGCAGAACTAATGAGCGGTTGGCCAGGCTTTGCTTTGGACCCAGCGCTGGCGAATTTGCGCCAGAAATTTCCCCTTATCCTTTTGCATCAGTCGGATGAGCGCTCGATTTTCGGTTTTTTCATGCCGGCCCGCCCACAGCACCATTTCCGTGAGCACCGGCGCCAGATCGATTCCCTTTTTCGTGAGCAGGTAAATCAGCTTTCGTCCATCGGAGGGGTCGCGCTCCGTGTGGATGATTCCATGCGCTTCCAGCTTGCGCAGCCTGTCGGCTAATATGTTCGTCGCGATTCCTTCGTAAGACCCGAGGAATTCCTTGAACGTGCGGGAGCCGAGTAACATCATGTCCCGGATAATCAGCAGCGACCACCGGTCGCCCAGCATCTCCACCGAAGCATTCAGCGGACAGCCTGACCTCCATTTCGGATTGACTTTTGCCTTTGCCACTTCTTCACACTAGCAATTGTCACTTGCATTTTGCAAGTGACTTGATGCACACTGTAAATCCTAAGGAGAATCCCATGGGTACGGGCGTTTTAACTGCTTCGCAAGCCACGCAGTCAATGGGACAAGTTTCCGCTTCGAAGGCTTCGCTCTGGACGGGGCGCATTCTTACCGGCCTTGTGGCCTTGTTCCTGATCTTCGGCGGCATCACCAAGGTGATGAAGGTTTCCGCCGTGCTCAAGGCAAGCGCCCAGCTCGGCCTTTCAGATAATCTCATCGTCGCGATCGGCATCACTTTGCTCGCGTGCACCGTCCTCTACGTTATTCCCCAGACCTCGATTTTCGGAGCTATCCTGCCGGCCGGTTATCTCGGCGGGGCCGTTTCGATCCAACTGCGCGTTAGAAATCCGCTCTTCAGCCAGACACTATTCCCTGTCTATTTTGGCGTGCTGGTGTGGCTCGGACTTTATCTCCGCGAACGCCGCCTCCGCGCCCTGATTCCTTTGCAAAGTTGATTTGATTCCGGTTTGTGCCCCTGGTAAAAAAGAGAACCTGAAAAAGAGAGGAGCCTTTCATGAGCAAGGTGCGTGTTCTCGTTGGAACAAGAAAAGGCGCGTTCATCCTGTCTTCGGACGGCAAGCGCGAAAAATGGAGCGTCAGCGGCCCGCATTTCGCCGGCTGGGAGATTTATCATATGAAGGGATCACCCGCAAATCCCAATCGTATTTACGCCTCGCAAACCAGCGGTTGGTTCGGCCAAATCATTCAGCGTTCCGATGACGGCGGCAAAACTTGGATCCAGCCTGGAACGCCGCCGGGCGAATCCACAAAGGGTCCGGGAGGAATGCCCAAGGGCGAGAGCAACAAGTTCGTCTACGACACTTCTGCGGAAACCGGCAAGCCTCTCACCACGCATCAGTGGTACGACGGCACGCAGCATCCCTGGGAGTTCAAGCGCGTCTGGCACCTCGAGCCTTCGCTCACGGAGCCCGACGTCGTCTACGCCGGTGTCGAAGATGCGGCCATCTTCCGTTCGAAAGATGGCGGCAAATCCTGGCAAGAGCTATCGGGCCTTCGCGGTCACGGCACTGGTCCGAAGTGGCAGCCCGGCGCCGGCGGCATGTGCCTGCACACCATCATTCTCGATCCCAGCAATCCCAAGCGTATTGTCATTGCCATCTCGGCTGCGGGCGCGTTTCGAACCGACGACGGCGGCAAAACCTGGAAGCCCATCAACAAAGGCTTGCATTCGCAATACATCCCGAATCCCACTGCCGAAGTTGGCCACTGCGTTCACCACATCGCGATGAACGGCAAGCGTCCCAACACGCTGTTCATGCAAAAGCATTGGGACGTCATGCGCAGCGACGACGCCGGCGACAACTGGAGAGAAGTCAGCGGCAATTTGCCCACGGATTTCGGTTTTGTCATCGACGTTCACGCCCACGAACCGGAAACCGTTTACGTCATTCCCATCAAAAGCGACGGCGAGCATTATGTGCACGAAGGAAAGCTGCGCGTCTATCGCAGCAAAACCGGCGGAAATCAGTGGGAGCCTCTCACTAAGGGCCTGCCGCAAAAAGATTGTTATGTCAATGTGCTGCGCGACGCCATGGCTGTCGACTCGCTCGATAAATGCGGCATCTATTTCGGCACCACCGGCGGCCAAGTCTATTGCTCCGCCAATGCCGGAAATAGCTGGAAAACCATGGTGCGTGATTTGCCGGCCGTCTTATCCGTTGAGGTGCAAACGCTGAAATGAGCGGCCCCGCTCCAGGCAAGATTCGCGTGATCCTCCCGCCACATTTGCGCGGGCTGGCGCACGTCAAAGGGGAGATTAACATCGAAGTTGCGGGCACGCCTTCCGTCCGTTCCGTGCTCGACGCGCTCGAGGCCGCTTATCCGATGCTTCAGGGCACGATTCGCGACCACGTTACGCAGCAGCGCCGCCCGTTTTTGCGCTTCTTCGCGTGCGAAGAAGATCTCTCTCACGAATCCCCGGATACTCCGCTGCCTGAGTCCGTTGTCTCAGGAAAAGAGCCGCTGCTGATCCTCGGCGCCATTGCTGGTGGTTAAAAAACGTCGGCTGTAGCCTTCGACGACGCAAAAGCTCAGGTAAAGACCTTAACGTGTCCCCTATACTTTCTGGGGCAGTGGCATCCCTTATACGAATGAGGACCGGCGCGCCGAGGCTCACAGGGCACTTGGTGAGTCTAGCCCGATCAAAGACTCACCTGGCGATGCCAAAGGCGCGCCGACCCTAAACAAGTCCAGCTGAGAATTGCTGCCGCGCGCCTGTAATCCCGACCCTGGTGAATCGGGCGCGCGTCAGCCTCTTGGCGGACGCTTACGGTTCTTCGCTAGCACTCACGGGTGCTGGACGAAGGGATAAATCTCGTCCGCGATCCAATAGTTCTCGAACAGAATCGCCAGCAGCGTTCCCACAATCCAAACGGCCCATCGTTGCCTATTCCACGCCGCATTGCTCGTAGCGTTCTGGATCAGAATTTCCGCGAAATAAGCCGCGCAGTAGCAAACATTCGCGAGTAGCGCCAATACTGTCATAATCCCCAGCGACTCCAGCGTCATCGCCGGGCGGAAATGCGGCCATGTCTTCACTACCCAAAGCACGACGAACCCGAACAGCAGCAAGTTGTAAAACGGCCGGCGCGGCTCCCAGAATCGCGCCGCATCAACTAGCCCCTTCCACGGCGATCCTTGCGCTGCATTCCCCGCTGACCCCGGGGACTTCATGGATGACTCTGGATTCCTCATTTCCATCCCGGGACTCTCCTCTCGGCGGCTCTGTCTACCTCTCGTCGAGTTGGCCCAAACCACGCGCCGCCGCGCCGTCCAAGCCGCCTAGAATACTCCGTTTCGCAATGCACTTTATATTACAAAGCACTTCATGTCAAGCCCCTTGTTACCCCGCAGCCCTTTACGGCTTGTCCCTTCTTTGCTTTCCGCTTTGCGGAAGGGAGCTTTTGCTTCGACACCAAGGCTACGCCCACCCGTCATTCTTTTTGCGGGCTGGCCGACCTTCCCGCCGGCATCTTCGCTTATACTGAGCGCAGTGTACTGACAACTGAAACCTGACCACTGAAAACTGGAGTTCTTTATGTGCCGCAACAT
>JAWOLO010000413.1:0-6027 GCA_033853375.1 Terriglobia bacterium | reverse complement strand
CGCGAACCCCATATACGTGCCTTGCTGTTCGGCCGGAGCGAGCTTGGCGATGTACTCGTAATAGCGCGGCGCCTGGATGATTTCGCCAAGCGCCAGGACAAGGATGGAAAGAACTGCGCCCAGAATCGTTGGTTGAGATGCCAGAATGAGCCAGCAGAGCGAAGAAATCAGCGTCCCCAAAATCACTGCACCAAAGGCCGGAATTTTGCGCGTCAGGTGATTGATGAGCAGCGTGAAGCAAATGACCATAGCGCCGTCCGTGACCAGGATCAGTTCCACGTCGGCTTTGGAATTGATGTAGTGAAGAATGTACCCCGGGAGCGAAATGTATTGCTGCCAAAACACGATCCAATAACCCGTGAAAATCACCAGAAACCACATGAAGCGGCTGATTCCCGCCAGAACGAGAACCAGCAACACAAGCCAAATCCAGACAGGAACGTGGAATCCGCCATAGTACGAAGTGATGGCGAGCGCCAAAGCCACCAAAAGAATTGGCAGCACCAACCGGTAATTGCCGAGCACATTGCAAAAATTGCGCGCCACTTGTGCAATCGAGAGCGGCGCCGCGCTCTCCGAGGAAGATGGAGACTTCCGCGGCTCACGGAACAAAAACAATACCAGGAAGAACATTGCGAATACGCTGAAGGCCGCCACGCGGAACACGTTTTCTACGCCGAGATGCCGGTGCGCCCATGACGCGACGTACGGCCCTGCTGCGCCGCCGATGTTGACCATCGTGTAGTAGATCGAGTAGCCGATGCTGCGAACATTCTCCTTAGAGGAATGCGCGGTCGTGCCCACCACGCAGGGCTTCACGAGCGAAATGCCCAGCGCTGGAAGAATCAGGATGCACCCAACAAAAAGTCCCAACGGCACGGCGTTGCGAATAGGCGCGAGCCACGGCGCCCCAATGGAACCGATCAGAAAATACGCGACGGCCAAAATTAAGTAAGCCAGGGAAAGTGCGCGCCGGAAGCCGAGTTTATCTGCCACCGCTCCGCCAAACATCGCCAGGAACCAAACCATCCCGCCGAAAATGCCCGTAAGCGTACCGGTCTGCTCCGTGGAGAAGTTCAGCTTCCCCTGCAGATAGATTGCGAGCGAAGCGAATGCCCCGTAATACGAAAGCCGCTCGAAGATTTCGCTGATGTTGGCCACCCAGAACGGCCGCTCAAAGCCCTCGCGAATTTCCTTCAGCCTCTGCCCAAAGCTCATTTCGCCTCCCGGATACGCGCCGGGATAATAGTCGACCACATCGCGAAAATAAAGGTAGGAAAGGGGTTATCCGCACTTTGATTTGCCCTTGCTCTCGGTCCAAAACTCGTGCCTGTATCTCACTGCAAACAAACGATATATTTCCCGATTGACAAATCTTAACTATGTGATACACTGTTGGCGCTTGGGCACGATTCTTTACCCTGAGACTCGAAGGGCATCCTGCCCTGCTGACGATTCCATGGCCTCCCGCCCCTTGGCTCCTTTCACCCCCATGCAGATTTCCGCCTCCTCAACAATTCGCCTAAGTCCTTTCTTTGCCACACTTCCAAGAAATCGCACTGTAAGTCCAATCATTGCCACACTTCCAAAAATGCCTTCGCGCAAGTCCTTTGTTTGCCACACTTGCGACCCCCTCCCCCCGTCCCTTGACCACCACGGCAAAGCTTCTGGCGGAAAGCCGATGACCCAGAAAGTGCAAACTGCAATTGGCTTGGCGGTGCTCCTGGGTGTGATGGCAGCCATGGCGCCTCGAATGGGAGCGCAGGAGGCGCCGGCGCCAACGAAGGAAGAACTTGCCGCGATCACCGAGCGCGGCAGGCTGCTCTATGAATATGACCAGGCCGTTTGGCATGCCACGGACGCTGTGCAGACGGCCAATCCGAAAACCGTCGAAGGCCAGCGTTACCTCGCAAAGAAGCAAAACGGCAAGTGGCGTGTGGTCTTTGGGAAATTGAACAAAGACAGCAGTGGGTTCGGAATTTCCTATGAGGTTGACGAACAAGCGACCCTGCGGGAATTTGTGGTACGGGAGGAACTAGAGGAACGAGAGGACGAAGGATTCTTTCTTTATGCAGCGCGGGCCATCGAACTGGCGATGCAAGATTTTGACGCAGCAAATCGGCCATATAACGTTGCGGTGTTACCTGCGCCGGCAGAGCAACTTTACGTCTACATATATCCGGCGCAGACGAAGGCGCGCGTGTATCCGTTGGGAGGCGACCTGCGCTATTTGGTGAGCCCCGAGGGAACAAAAATTCTCGAGAAGCGCCAGATGCACAAAACCATCATTGAAACTGCACCGAGGCCTGGGAAGAAAACCGCCGCAGGTTTCCACACGCACGTTTCGAGCGACCTGCCTGAAGACACAGACGTCTTTCATGTGCTGACGCAGGATCCACCCGCCCCTGAGTTCATTGCAACGCCGCACTTCCTCTATGAGGTGACGACTGATGGAGCGATCCAGATCTCAAAAACGAAGAAACGAAGAAAGTAGACTCTAGAATTGTCTTGCGAACGATCATCAACGACTACTAGGAGGACGTGCTTGCTTCGTCCCCCTAATTTGCATTTTGATTTCTTGCCTTTTCAGCTGCGTCAGAAGAGACGCGAGTGGAAGGCCAGCGAAGCCGGAATGTGAGCGGCAAAGTAGGCGGGATCGTGGCGGCCGGTATAGATGTGAAATTCGTGCGGGATCTTGCGTGCCGTAAGGATTTTGTCCAGCGCCTCCGCGCCGGCTTCAAAACCGAAGTCGTCCTGGTCTCCACAATCGAAATAAATCTTCAGCCCGGATAGATTTGCAGAGCGCGCCAGATCGAGCGGGCTGTTCGCGTTCCAAAACGCCGTGTCCGGCGGAATGCCGAAGACTTCGCCTAGAACGCGAGCCCGCGGGGATTGCGGAACGCTAAGAAAAGCAGGCAGCTTTTCGATTAGCGCGGCGCTGTGCGCACTGACGGCGCTGAAGAGCTGTGGATGGCGGAAAGCCAGATGAAGCGCGCCGTAGCCCCCCATAGAAACTCCGGAAATCGCGCGATTAGCGCGGCCCGGCCTGGCGCGATACTTCTTTTCGATGAACGGAAAAAATTCCCGCAGCAGGAAATCTTCGTAGCGAATTTTTCCATCCTTGGAGTTGATATAGAAACTTGCGCCGCCCGCGGGCGTGACAATCAAGAAGTCCTTGAGCTTGCCGCTCTCGCGCAAATCTTCCACAAGATTCCACAACCCTGTATGGACGAAGAACTGTTCGTTGTCGCCGAGTCCGTGCAGCTCGTACAGGATGGGAAAGTGCTTCGTCTTGTCAGCATCGAACGAAGCCGGCAGCACAATGCAGTACGGAATGTGGCGGCCGAGGATTTTGCTGGGGATGGTGTTGCACTCGACGCGGCCGGAAGCGAAGGTAGAAGAAACGTAAAGGAGAAGGAAGAGAATGGCGAGTGACAAATGGCGAGTGGCGAGACGAAGAGTCACAAGAACATTCTACTCATAACGGAGAGCCTGAACAGGATCGAGCCGCGCGGCGCGAGAGGCGGGATACAGTCCGGCAGCGAGGCTGACAAGAACGGCGAAGCCGATGCCGCCAAGAACCAGCCACCAGGGAACGGAAGAAATGTCCACGCCGGGAAGATTCTGGCGATGCAGGTAAAGATTGGTGCCGAGCGTGAGCGAGCGGCCGATGAGCCAGCCGAGAAGCGTTCCGAGCATACCCCCGAAAAGGCCCATGACGCCGGCTTCGACGAAGAACAGCTGTTTGACGTCACCGTCCGCCGCGCCCAGCGCTTTTAGCACGCCGATTTCGCGGCGGCGCTCGAGAATGGCCATGACCAGAGTGTTGATGATGCCAAGCGTGGCGACGGCAAGAGCGAGACTGCCGAAAATCCCGAGGAGAAGATCGAACACGGAGAAAAAGATGCGCAAACTTTTCGAAGCGTCGAGAAGGGAAAACGCACTGAAGCCAAGATCCTTGAGCTTGGCTTCCGTGGCTTCCACAAGTGATGGACTTTTTACACGCACGGTGAGGCTGGAGTAGGTGGGCTTGTCGCTGGAAGAATCGCGAAGAATGTCGCGAAGATCGTTGACCTGCGCCGCGCGCAAGGTTTCCGCGAGAGGAAGAGGAATGAGCAAGCGGCCGCTGCCAAAGCCGCCGAACCCGGAGGCAGGCTCGGTTTCGACCACGCCGATGATGCGCAGATGCTTTTCCTTTGGGACGACGGAAAAGCCGCCGGAATTTTCTCCGGGATCGCCGCCCTGCCCGGGAAGCGACTGGCGCTCCGCGTAACGCAAAACCAAATCTTTGCCAATCAGCGAAGCGGTTTGCGGATTCAGTTCTTTGGCGAATTCGGCTTGCAAGATGGCCTCGTCCGCATTCGGCGAAGAGAAAAAGCTGCCCTGCATGCCGTCAAACGCGCCGCTGGCCTTCGAGGATTCGGGCATGCCGGCGACCATGGTGGCAAACGGTTTGCCGTCGTAACGCACTTCGGTGAAAAAACGGATTTGCGGATAAACCTCGATGACGTTGGGCATGCGAGAGATTTCCGCGCGGGCGTCAGCGTCGAGCGGACGGGCTTTCGGCGCCGGAGCGCGAGTGGCGGGAGGGCCGCTGCCAGGTCCGCGAAGGTTGGTTTTCGGAGTGACAAAGATGGAGTCAAAGAGACCGCTCTTGGCAAGGCGGCTAGTGGCAAGTTGCTGGAGCCCGACGCCGAGCGAAAGCATGGCCACGAGCGAAGCCACGCCAACGGCCACTCCAAGAGTCGTCAGCGAATTGCGCAAAACGGCTTCGCGGAGGTTGCGGAACGCGAGGTCGCTAAGGTCGCGGAACTTCATCGCGCAGCTCCATTCGAAAGCAGCTTGCCATCGCCCATGACGGCGAGGCGGTCAGCGAAGCGCTCGGCAAGAGTGCGCTCGTGCGTGACCATGACGATGGTCATGCCCGGATTTTTCTGGATTTCGCGAAGCAGCGTGAGGATGGATTCGCCGGTGGCGCTATCGAGATTGCCCGTGGGCTCGTCAGCGAGAAGAATCTTGGGACGATTGACCAGCGCGCGGGCGATCGCGGTGCGCTGCTGCTCACCGCCAGAAAGTTCGCTGGGGCGGTGGCCGATGCGTTTTTCGAGGCCGACGCGCAAGAGCGCTTCGCGGACACGTGCGGCGCGCTCGGAGCGGTCGACTTCGGCGAGACGAAGCGGAAGCTCAACGTTTTCTTCGAGCGTCATGCGGGGAAGAAGATTGAAAGACTGAAACACCATGCCAACGGTTTGCCGACGGTAACGAGCAAGTTCGAGGGAAGACATTTTTGAAAGGTCCTGACCGTTCGCAATGACCGAGCCCGAGCTGGGGCGGTCGAGGCCGGCGATGAGATTGAGCAGGGTGGATTTTCCAGAACCGGAACTGCCCAGGAGCGCGAGGAATTCACCGGTCGGAACCATGAGAGAGACATCATTTACAGCGCGGATAACGGATTCCCCCATGATGTAGTGGCGGGAAACGGATTGCAGGCGGATGGCGGGAGGAAGCTCAGTCATAAGTTGTGCGATCCATTCATGATACGACGGGCAAGGGCAGGAAATTTCAGGAAAGTTGGGTGCTGGATGAAGCGCGAGGGTAGCGATTGCAATGTGAAGCAGCAACCATAGAAAACCAACGAATCGGGCATAGAATGCGGGCGCGAGAGGAGAAGCCATGAGAAGGGTGTGCTTTGGGGTCGTGGCGGTGTTGTCGTTCGTTGGAGCGGTTGCGACGTTTGCACAGAAGCCGCCGCTGTTGCCTGAGAAAGATGTGGCGGCGCTGGCGAATGAGTTGAGCGGGGAGACGGCGAAGCGGAATTTGGAAGTGATCGCTACGTTTCATCGGCAGCGCGGGTCGAAAGGGTTTCATGCGGCGGCGGAATTGGTGGCGGAGCGCTTGCGGGCGTACGGGTTGAGCGATGTGACAATTCTGCAGTTTCCGGCGGATGGGAAGATTTTCTATGGAACGCAGAAGTCGCGGCCGGCGTGGGATGCGGAAAGAGGAGACCTATGGGAGGTTGGTGGCGGG
>JAWOLO010000412.1:0-14391 GCA_033853375.1 Terriglobia bacterium | reverse complement strand
GCATCTTTGACATTTCTGACATCCGGAATCCGAAGCAAGTTGCGGCCGTGCAAACCTGCCGCGGTTCGCACACGCATACCCTGGTGCTCGATCCAAACGACAAAGACAACGTTTACATCTACGTCTCCGGCACATCGTTCGTGCGTCAGCCGGAAGAACTGGTGGGCTGCTCCGGCGAAAAACCAGATAAAGATCCGAACACCGCGTTATTTCGTATCGAAGTCATCAAAGTTCCTCTGGCTGCGCCGCAGGATGCGAAGATAGTGTCCAGCCCTCGCGTCTTCATTGACCCGCGCACCGGCGCGATGAACGGCCTGAATAACGGCGGCACGCACGGCAAGAAAGGCGCGGAGAAGCCCAAGGACACGGACCAGTGCCACGACATCACCGTGTACTCCGCGATTGGCCTGGCCGCGGGCGCGTGCTCCGGAAACGGAATTGTCCTCGATGTTAAGGACCCGGTACATCCGAAGCGCCTCGATGCGGTGAACGATCCGAACTACTCCTATTGGCACTCGGCTTCCTTCTCGAATGATGGGAGCAAAGTTGTCTTTACTGACGAGTGGGGCGGCGGTCTCGGCGCGCGTTGCCGCGCCAACGACCCGAACAAGTGGGGGGCCGACGCCATCTTTCATTTGAGCGACGACAAGCTGACCTTCGCGAACTACTACAAAATGCCGGCTGCGCAGGCCGACACGGAAAACTGCGTCGCGCACAACGGCTCCCTCATTCCCATCCCCGGCCGTGATATCGAAGTGCAGGCCTGGTATCAGGGTGGCGTCTCGGTCATGGATTTCACCGACCCAGAGCATCCTTTCGAGATTGCCTACTTCGACCGCGGGCCCATCGATCCGAAGATGCTGGTCCTCGGAGGCGACTGGTCGGCCTATTGGTATAACGGCTACATCTACGGTTCGGAGATTGCTCGCGGCCTCGACGTCTTTGAACTCACGCCGACCAAGTACCTGACGCAAAACGAAATCGACGCCGCGAAAACGGTTCACGTGTCAGAGTTGAACGTCCAGAACCAACAAAAAGTCGTATGGCCCGCAAAGCTGGTCGTGGCAAAGGCGTACGTGGACCAATTGGAACGCTCGCAGGCCCTGCCAGCAGAACGAATCTCCGCTCTGCGCAGCGCCATCCAAACCGCTGAGAGCTCCCACCTGAGCAAGAGCAAAGTGGTGAAGCTGAAGACCATGGCGCCCGGCTTGGAAAAGAGCGCCTCCACAGCCAATAGCCCTGCCGACTCGTCGCGCCTGCGCTCCTTGGCTGCGATTCTCAAGAATCCTTCAACGTAGAAACGTTGCGAACCGACGACTTTCACATTGGCCCGTGACCACCAGGACCATTCCCCAAACTCAATGCAGCAAGCCCACAGGATGGTTCGGCCGCTTCACTTTGTGGCGCATGAATGCAAGCCACTCTCGCCTGACCGACTGGGGCTTGCAGCACGTTTCGATTGAAAATCACTTCACGATCCTCGACGTGGGCTGTGGCGGCGGCAGGACCATCAGCAAGTTAGCGGCACTCGCAACACAAGGAAAAGTCTACGGCGTCGATTATTCCGAGGAGAGCGTCGCCGCAACCAAGCGAACGAATGCGCAATGGATCGATCTTGGCCGCGTTGAGGTCCGCCACGGCTCTGTTTCTCAGTTGCCCTTTCCTGACAACATGTTCGATCTCGTTACCGCCGTGGAAACCCACTTCTGGTGGCCCGACTTGCCTAGCGATATGCGCGAAGTCTTCCGCGTCACGAAGCCCGGCGGCGCGCTCATCCTCATTGCAGAAATCTATAAGCAGGCGAACAAGCGAGGCGTAAAGCTTCTCGAAAAATACGCCACAAAAGCTGGCATGATGCTCCTGACGGCTGACGAGCATCGCGAACTCCTCACCCGCGCCGGCTATTCGGATGCTCAAGTCGTGGAGAAGCGCGGCAAAATGTGGATCTGCGCCTTCGGCAGAAAGCTGTAGCTTGCTCACGCAGTCGTACTGCGCCTAGGACAAACCGCGAAGCCTATTCATCAAGCCAACCAGGTGGGGACGATCCTTGTCATTGATCGCTGTGAATTTCAGACCTAATCCACTTTTGGCGTCAACATGCCGCACTATAGCTTCGGCTCTGATCTGTCCTTCCTGAACCAGAAACTCAAGGTAGGCCCTTGCGCCGATCGCTCTCGGACGCTGAGTCTCGATAAACAGGCCTCCAAGACTCAAATCTCGAACTCGTGCAGTTTCGTCACGCCCCGCGCACGTCAAGATGACCCAGACTCCATCGGGTGTCTTGATGCGCGAATTTCGCCGCCGGGAAGGGGGAACAGTTTGTTTCAACATGAGGGCAGGCCACTCAGTTTCAGGGATCGCTGCCTGCGTCGAAGCATCTTCCGTCGTCGCGAAAGTCAAACTTCCAAGTCAACCTGCAATTTCAAGTCACCCGGCAGCGGCCCCGCGTTTCGCAAGCAGGTGCAATTCAGTTTCCGGAATCACAAATTGCGCGACGGCACAGTCCAGGCAAGCCACAATCTCTGGAAACAGATGGACAATGGGCATATCAATGTTCTTCAATCCGGGAAGGCGCATCGCAATCTCTCCCCTCAACTTGACCACATTGTCTGACCCGCACCATTTGCAATACAAAGCAAAGGTCTTTTGGTGCCCTTCTAAAAAGTTCACACCCTTTTCCGTGTGCTCACCTGCCGTTCCTTCGGAGTCTGCAAGTGCTTCAATTCTCGCTTTGCTCAAAGCCGTATGGTTTTGCATGGGACCTCGTTCAGGACGATGTTTCAATCAGGAGGCGAGGGGCTTTGCGGGAAGCTTTTACTTCCGCCCAAAGGCTTTCCTGCTTGGCCTCTCGCCAAGCTCAATGGCTACGCCGCCGACGCGGCGATGGTTCGCTCCTTTGGGTAGCAGCCCAACGCGTTCCGCACCACGCGTTCAATTTCCCCGCCCGTTGGTGGGTAGCGGACGTAATCGAACGCTCCTGCGCCGACAATCCTCAGATACCCCGTCCAATCAGCAAAAGGCGAAAAAACGATCACCGGAACCTTGCAAATGTCCCTTTTGCTTAGGCCGACGATGTCACCGAAACTTCCATCTGGTAATTCCTCGGAGCACACAATTACAGAGACATAGTCGTTTCTTAGAATCATTTGGGTTTCGTAGACCGTCGACGCAAAGAGGATCGTCAGGCCGCACTCTGCAAGATGACTTGCCAAACCGTTCTGGATGTCCAATTCTGTGGAAACAATCACAACGCTAGAGGTGGCCATGGAAGTGCTCCCGAAGAATAGTCTTAGCCGGATTACCGAGCTTGCGCCGGGCGTTCAGAATCAGGGGGCCTTTGGCTCGATACGGCTGCCTCGATCGAACGCAGCTCGTCATGTCCGGCGCGGCGGCCATGCCCCTCGAACAACTCGAGGGCCCTACGCGCGATGGTGTCATAGGTGCTGTCAAACAAGTCCCCAGAGCTTTGTAAGTTAGGAGCTGGTTCCTTGGTGTTCTGCAGAGTTACCGCACTTTCCGCCGTCATAGTAATGTCCCCTTCCCATGTCCGAGCCGAGCGCTTTACCAATGACGGGCACACCCCCATTGGGGCCGACAGACACACGACCTCCCCCACACGCGAATGATGTTTATTCCGCATTCCTTGGTAGGCACAAGCCAGCAGGAATGGGATCTCCTGGAATTCTCTTGCGACCCGCGAGAGGTCAGCGAGAAAACTCTTCTTCGTCGAATATCACGCAGCATTGTGTGTGTCAATATGAAACGGTCAAAATAAGAAGAAAATTCATATCAATCGCTATGATTGCGAGCTTTGATGTGCCTTTGATTTAGGATTTGGCAGGATGAAGCTAAAGCGATTCGATATGGCGCTAAAACATCGAGTGATCAACCAAGGGGAAAGTTGTCGGAGAACCGGGACTTAACCTGACCTCGCTAGGGAGTCGTGGAACGGATTGGCTTGGGGGAGCCAAGTTGCTTGGGCGCTTCGGGCTGACTTGGAGACGCAGACTTTTTCTTGGCTATTCTGTCTTGCATCTCCCAGGCGCGCCGAAGCGCATTGAGAACAAAGGCGCTGATCGTCGTTCCCCTTCGCTTCGCAGCGGTCCGTATTTGGTTCGCTTCCTCCTTCGAGCACCGGACCAGGATGGCCGTTCTCGGCCCTCCAGGACGGACGATGGGAATATGCTTGCGAAACTTATGCAGTGGTTGAACTCTCTCAAGCAGAGAGAGAAGTCGCTCGTCAAACGCGATGTATTCCAATACGATAAACAACACATAACCGCTCATATTACGGCGGTCGAGCATGGCGCGGCGCCGTAGCTCTTGGGCCTCTTTCTTCGAGCAGCAGATTAAGAGGGCGCTACGGTCTGCCATAACGCTTCCAAAAACGGTGCTTATAGCATAGGCATCAGTCGATTTGATTATACCACTGCGGTAAACCATTTCCCCTGAATCGGGCCAACAAGTGCCGTGGCTTAACTCGCAAAAAAAGCACCGCGCGATGGCCTCAGCTTTGCGATAGGCTCCGATTCGAGGGGATCACGAATATGACAAACATATTACTGTCCCCTATCGTGGTTTCCGTAGAATGTTGTTCTGGGCTGCAATCTTTGTCTTTGTAGTCGTTGTAATCTTTCTTTCGCGATAAAAGCTAGAATCGCTATGCAGAAGAGGGTGTAACGGGGTCTGTTTTGAACTGCCGAGAGAAATCGCAAGAGCTTTTCAGTAGTCTCAACCTATCACTTTGCCACGGAAACGCGATACACGACGTTCGCGCCGTCGTCGGACACCAGCAGCGAACCGTCCGGCGCGACCGCCACTCCCACGGGCCGCCCATACACATCCGGTCCGCTTGGATTGGGCACGAATCCTGTCAAGAACGGCACAGGATCCACCGACGGCTCGCCGTTCTTGAACGCCACGAACGCCACTTGGTACCCCGAGCGCGTTGCGCGGTTCCAAGAGCCATGCTCCGCAATAAACGCTCCGCCCCAGTAGCTTTCGGGAAACTGCTTTCCGGTGTAATACGCAAATTGCAGCGGCGCCACGTGGGCTCCCAGCAGCACGTCTGGAATCATCGCGCGCTTCACCAGATTCGGGCGCTGTGGTTTCACTCTTGGGTCCACGTTGTCTCCGATATAGCTGTATGGCCACCCGTAAAATCCGCCGTCCTTCAGCGAAGTGAAATAATCCGGCGGCAAGTCGTCGCCCAATTCGTCCCGCTCGTTGACGCTGGTCCAGAGCTTTCCCGTCACCGGCTCAAACGCTAGCCCCACGGGATTCCGCAGCCCTGTCGCGTACTGCCGCGCGTTCTTTCCATCGAGATCGCAAATCGTGACAGCGGCGCGAATCGCTGGCTCGCCGGTGTTGATATTCGAATCTGAACCCACGGCGATGAACAAGTGCTTCCCATCCGGCGCAACAACCACGGTGCGCGTATCGTGCCCGCCCGGCGGCAAGTCCATCAAATGTTCTTTCGGCCCCAGCCGCTTCGAAGTTTTCGGATCGTACTTGAAGCGCACCAGCTCGTTCATGTTTCCGACGTACACGTAATCGTCGTGAAATGCGATCCCGAACGGCCGATTCAGATATTCCACAAAGGAGTCGCCCATCTGTGCGACTCCCGTATTCTTTGGATCGCGGAGCACGATGATTTCGCCTTTGTTCGCCGTATCGGCGAGAAAAACATCTCCGTTCGGCGCCACCGCCAGCCAGCGCGGCCTCTTGAAACCGCCCGCATACACATTCACTTTGAATCCTGTGGGCACCGTGGGAAGAAATCCCGCCGGCGGCTTCTCTCGATCCGGTCCATTGCCCACGGAATTCGTGGCAAATGGCGCAGGCAGCTTTGGCTTCTGCCCGTGCGTCACTTGCGCCGGCGAATAAGCCGCAATCAATAAGCCCACGGCAAAGCAAAAAACGATCCTCGATCGCATTTGCGAAACCTCTCTCAATCCCATGTTGATCTTGCCTTTGTAGGATGCCCGATTCCTGCTCCTCGTTCCACCTGACGCTTTCCGAGAACCACGATTGCGGCCGTGTAGGGGCGCGCTTTAGCCTCCCTGCGCAGGCTGGCACGTCCCTAACACAACCCGTGTAGCGCAGGGCACGTCTGCAAGCCCTGCGGCTTTTGGTTTTGAAGTTCGTTGAAGACTCCGTCGCATCCTCCCGGGTTCCGTAGGGAGGGCCTGCAGGCTTCCGAGGCCGTCCGCTAAAACTCTTAGCCCGGCCGCTCGGTTACGGCTTTGCCGCCAGCCCCCGGAAGCTTCTTCATCCTGCCTCCTGCCAGTTCACCGGCGAGCAACGCATCGACGCCGTCGTACGCGTAGATCGTCGGTGCATGGTTCTGCATCAGCCCGCCGGTATCCGCGGTCGGACCATAGTTGCTGTGCAAATCGCGTCCTAGCATGCGCAGCATGGCCATTTGCTGTCCGCGATGATGCGCGGTGTGCGCGATTCTCCGGACCATCACCCAGGCGCGCGACCGCTGTACATCAAAAAATTTAGTCTCCGATTCCCACCAGGATTCGTCCTTCGTCCTCAGCGCGGCCAGCCGCTTCCCGCTGTCTTCCGCATAACGCTGGAGGAATTCCAGCCGCGTTTCGGTCATTGGCAGCGGCGGCGCGCCTACGTCAATTCCCAGCATATTCATGAACCACAGATTCTCGCTCACGCATTGATGCACCATCTGTTCGCGGACGCTGCGCCCTCTCGGATCTTTGGCATTTGGCCGCACTGGCAAATCTTCGTCGCGAAACTCGCTCCACATGCTCAGCACCTTGATGCGCTCGGTTTTGTACGTTTCCACCAGGAAGTCGTATCGCATGGCTTTACACTCCGTCGTTCTTACTGCTGCGCCGTTGCAGCCGCTTGGCCAGCACTTCGTCGCTCATTTTCGCTCGCACTCTCACAACGCGTCAAATTCCTGGTTCGAAAGCTTTATATAAGCCACCTCCAGAAGCATGTTATGTTGTGGCGCACTCTGTTTTTTCCTTTTCATTTCTCCCTAAAAGCAGATTCCTCGCTGCGCTCGGGATGAAAACTAACGAACCGTTCTCGACAAATTGTTAGGGCAAAGCACAAATGATTCGTGTGTCAGACGTGTGCGCGTAGTCCTCGTTTTAACACGGCATTCATGTGCTGTTGATTTATCCCCGTTGACACGACCAACCCACAGGAGTATCAACAGGTTTGCGCACGGCTCTGCCGAAGATCCCTTCCGTTTCTGTGCGCGCACATCCAAATTTTCTAGGAGGCAATCATGTCAAATCCCGTCCGTGCAGTCCCTGAGGGCTATCACAATGTGACCCCTTATCTCACCTGCAAGAACTCAGCCCAGGCCATTGATTTCTACAAATCTGCTTTCGGCGCAACAGAAATTATGCGTATGACCACGCCCGACGGCAAAATTAGCCACGCCGAGCTTAAGATTGGAGATTCACACATCTTTCTTGCCGACGAGTTCCCCGGCATGAACGCCGCGCCGACGCCCGGAGTCAAGAGCGCGTGCGGCATTTTTCTCTATTTGGAAAATGTCGACACGGCTTTTAATCGCGCGGTCGCTGCGGGGGCGAAAGTGGATATGCCGCTGGAGAATCAGTTCTGGGGCGATCGCTACGGCAAAATCACGGATCCCTTCGGCCACAACTGGGGGCTGGCACAACACGTGGAAGACGTTGCGCCCGAAGAAATGAAGCGGCGCGCCCAGGAGTGGCAGGCGAAGATGGCCAAGGCCGCGGCTGCGGGCAAGAGTTAAGTCTCTTCACTCCAATAAGATATGCAAGGCCTCTCGGCTGGCGGCCGGGAGGCCTTCTTTTTTCCAGCAAGCGGAAGCTGTGTAACTGACTCCTGGGAATCGCCATCGTCAATATAATGGGTGGACCCTGCGAAGTGAGACCACGAATAGTTCCTGACAATTTCGGAACCTGGCAAGCGGTCGAGACGTAGAGAAGTACGGACGGGATGGAGGCGCAAGATGTCTCTGTGGACGCGCGGGAAGGATGTGTGGCTGCGGATCAAGGTTTGGTGGGCGAAGAATTGGGCTTTGATTCGCCCGGGGCCGGAGGTGCGCCGCGGGGCGGTATGGGGCGCGCTCGCGGCGGCCGCTGCTACCGTGGTAATTGGTGGGCTGTATCTGCGAACCGGTTTCGGCTATGCGTTCGATTTTGCGTTTGCCACTTTGTTTGCAGCCCTGTGCATTCCTCTGGTCATGCTGGCAGTAATGCTTTTGCTGACGATTGCGCGGAAGCTGCCGCGGCTTGCATCGGGAATGATTGTTGGCTCCTGCGTGGTGGTGATGATGTTGTGGGGGCCTCCTGTGCTTGGAATTCCTATGGCCATAGTGGTGGGAGTGGTGGAGGGAGTTTTGGGCGCGACGATTGCAACGTTTGTTGTGGGGGGATTTGGGCAAGCGGCGCTGCGCAAAAAGATTCTCGTGTCCCTGCTGTTCGCCGGCGGATTTGCCGGCAATGTGTATTTCGTGTGGCTCTTTGCACATGCGGGTTCGATGGACAAGATCATTGCGTGGAAGACGCCAACGGAATCGATGCCGGCGAAACTGGCACTGGAGAATCCGAGTGCGAATGGGCCGTATCACGTGCAAGAACTTTTCTATGGAGTGGGGAACGACATTCGGCGGCCAGAATACGGCGCGAGCGTGGCGATCAAAACGCGGACGGTGGATGCATCGGATTTTTTCAAGGATTTCAAGGGATGGAAGCGCTGGGCGCGCAAGAAGTACTGGGGATTTGACGTTGACAAGCTGCCGCTGAACGCGCGGGTGTGGTATCCGGAGGGACCGGGGCCCTTTCCGCTAGCGGTGATCGTACACGGAAATCATAACCTGGCAGATTTTTCCGATCCTGGCTATGAGTATCTGGGGGAATTGCTGGCGAGCCGTGGCTTCATTCTCGCTTCCATTGACGAAAATTTTATCAATGGCGGGTTATTTCACGACCCGCCCCTGAAGCCAGGCAGCGCGGTACGGGGTTGGCTGTTGCTGGAACATCTGAAATTGTGGAAGGAGTGGAATCAGGCGGCGGGGAATCCGTTCAGCGGCAAAGTGGATTTGTCGCGCATCGCGCTGATGGGCCATTCGCGGGGAGGGGAAGCAGCGGCGACCGCAGCGGCGTTTAATCGGATGAAATATTATCCGGACGACGCGAACATTAAATTTGATTACGGGTTCGCTATCAAAGCGGTGGTGGCGATTGCGCCAGCCGATGGCCAGTACAAACCTGCGGAGCAGGACCGCTGGATTTCGGATGTGAGCTATTTGACGTTGCAAGGAGCGCACGACGCGGATGTTTCATCGTTCTTGGGCAGCCGGCAGTGGGACCACGTGAAGTTTACGCAGCCTGGACCATGGTTTAAGGCGGAGATTTACGCTTATCGCGCGAATCATGGACAGTTCAACACGGTGTGGGGGCGGACGGATGCAGGCGAGCCGCTGAGCTGGCTTTTGAATTTGAAGCCGTTGATGCCGGGAGAAGAGCAGCGGCGCATTTCGAAGACGTACATCTCTGCATTTCTGGAAGCGACGCTGCACGATCGGCGCGAATATCTTCCTTTGTTCGAGGATTGGCGAGTGGGACGCGAGTGGTTGCCGGACACGCTGTATGTCAACCGGTATCAGGACGCGTCGTACGTGCCGCTGGCTTCGTTCCGTGAGGATGCGGACCTGACTACGACGACGGCACCTGGAGGAGGCATCGCGGGAGAGAATTTGTCCGTGTGGCGCGAGGGGCGCATTCCGTGGCGGGAGGGCGATCGCGATTACAACGGCGTGTTTCTCGGATGGAAGCGCGCCAAAGGGGCCCCGGCGGCAACGTACACGCTGACTCTGCCTGCAGGAGCCGCGGCCCAATGGCAGCTGGGCGAGGAATCGACGATCGAGCTTTCCGTTGCGGCGATGGATGAAGACGCGCCGCTGCCGGGAAAGAAGACGGAAGAAGAAAAGAAAAAAGAAGAAGAAGCGAAAAAGAAAGAGGGAGAAAAGTCCAAGAAGAAGGAACGGGAGGCGCCGGATTTTACGATCGAACTCGTAACCAGCGACGGAGTGTCGGCGAGCGTGCCCGTCAGCAAATTCACGGTTATTCCGCCGCCATTCAAGGAGAGATTCACGAAGCTCGCCATTCTCGACGAGAAAGGATATGAGAAAGATTGGGAGCCGGTGTTTCAGACGGTGCGAGTGCCGCTGGCAGACTTTCCAGTGGCGGATGGCAAGAAGGCGTTCGAACCGGGGAAGCTGAGCACGGTACGGTTGAAATTCGACCGTACGGAGATGAGCGTGATCTGCATCAACGGAATCGGATTTGGAAAACGCTGATGATCGGACCGCAGACCTTAACACGCATAAGCAAAGGCGTCTTAGCTTCTTTTTAGAAGGCAGACGCCGGACCATGGGCGGTTTCCCGCCGGCCCCTTTCTTTCCGGCAGGCGTGCCAACAGGCGGAGCAATAGTGGAGGGCGTTTGAATTGCGCGGCGGTCTGAAGCACAGGCTTGACCTCCATGGGCTCCCAACCATGTGAAGCGAAAAACTCTGGGCCTTGCGCTGGAGCGAATTTGAAGGGGGCGCCGACTTCGCTCAGATGCTTGCCTGTAGTTTTCTGCATCATTTTCAGAAGGCCGGGCGAGCCTAGGTCCAAAATCCAGCGCTGGAAATTTGCGCCGCTCGCCAAGTCGTGCGCCAGCGCCGCGACTTCTTCCTCGCTCAGATAAATCAGCAAGCCTTCGGTGAGGACGAGAATCTTTTTCGCGCGACCGTTGAGCTCCGCAAAGAGTTTTTGCCGCGCGTTGGCGTTTGCCAAATCCAGTCGGATGCGTTGCAGCGTGCAGGTCGGTTTCTCGTTCGCAAGAATCTCTTCTTTGTAATCGAGGATGCCCGGCAGATCGACTTCAATCCATTGCAGCGAAGGAGCCAGTTTCATGCGGTAGGGCCGAGCGTCCAAGCCTGCGGCAAGATTTAGCACCAAGTCCACGCCCTGCTGCAGCTCTTGCGTAAGGAAATGGTCGAAGAGATAAGTGCGCGACACCCAGGCCCAGGCGTGCTTGTTTCCGTCGGGAAGTGTGTTCGCGATATCGACGCCGTGTTGGCCGCAGAGACGCTCAGCAAAAGGATCGCGAAAAATGGCGTCCGAGCGCTTCGTTTCTTCAGCGCGAAAGTAGGCGGCCCAGCGGGCGGTATCTGAAACATTGCGCACAACCGGTTGCGCTTTAGGTGCCTCTGGTTCGACCATGTGTGCGTTTCTCCTGCCAAAGATAATCTCACAGATTCTCGTTGTGACGACGCTGGTTAGTGCCCGGCAAAAATAAGGACGAGGAGGGATTCCTCGCTTCGCTCGGAATGACGGCGGGCGGTGAGCGTATGTCACTCGAGCGGCCAGAGCCACGCCGCGCCGCGCACGCCGCTGGAATCTCCATGCTTCGCGGGCACCAACGGCGTGCCCGCTTCTTTTCCGAAGACGTGTTCTTTAAGGCGCGCGGGAACATTTTTGTAGATGCGCGGAATTTGCGACGCGCCTCCCCCCATCACGATGACGTCGGGATCGAGCAAATTGATCACGCCAGCCAGCCCACGGGCCAGACGGTCTTCGAAGCGGTCCAGGCTCGCGAGCGCGGCGGGTTCTCCTGCTTCGCCGCGAGCCAGAATCTCCGGTCCCCGCAGAGAAAGTTTCGTTGCGCGCTCATAATCTTTTTCCAGCCCCGTTCCGGAAATCCATGTTTCGATGCAGCCGTGTTTTCCGCAGTAGCATGGAGGGCCGGGAAACTCTTCCGCGCGCATCCAGGGAAGAGTGTTGTGGCCCCACTCGCCCGCTACGCCATTCGAACCGCTGTGGACACGGCCGTCCACCGCGATTCCGCCCCCGCAGCCGGTCCCAAGAATTACGGCAAACACGATGGGCTTGCCCAAGCCGGCGCCGTCCGTGGCTTCGGAAACAGCCAGACAGTTCGCATCGTTGGCGCAACGGACTTCGCGAGCAAGCGCGCGGCTCAAATCCTTGTCGAAAGGTTTTCCGTTCAGCCAAGTCGAGTTGGCATTTTTCACGAGCCCTGTTCGCGTGGAAACGGTTCCGGGAATTCCCACGCCGACGCTGGCGGTGCGGCCAAGCTTTTTCTCCATTTCTTCCACACCGTCAGTAATGGCGCGAACTGTGCCTTCGTAGTTAAAGCGGGGAGTAGCAATACGATGACGATGCAATTCGGTGCCGTCGGGCTCGAGTGCGATAAATTCGATCTTCGTGCCGCCAAGATCGACGCCAATGCGAAGGGAATGGTTTCTCGGAGGAGCCATTGTGCGCACCCCCCTTTCGAACGGTCAGCATTCTATCCTGTGGGCCCCGATTACGAAGGGAAAAGCAGATCCCTCCGCCTCAGGCCGCGGAAGACCGCATCCTGAGGGTCAGGGTGAAAATTGAGAGAAAGCGAAATGGTGTCGTCGCGCGGTGGTTTAGGCGGGGAAGGTGTGTGGTGTGGTAGCATTTTTGAGCTTTGACGCTAAACACCAAGACACTTGCGACGAAGAGAAACGGTTTCCTTTTTGCAGTCCTTATTTTATTTGCTATCAACATTCTGAATTTCTACGACCGGCACGTTCCCGGAGCGCTGGTCGAGCCCATGCGCAAGGAATTCCACCTGAGCGACATGCAGATCGGCTTGCTCGGAAGCGTGTTCATCTGGCTCTACGCGATCATGGGTGTGCCGCTGGGAAGGATCGCTGATTCTGGCAGCCGCAAAAAGCTGCTGGCGTGGGGCTTGGTGGTGTGGGCGTCATTGACGGCATGCGCGGCGATAGCAACGAATTACACGGTGCTGCTGATTTCGCGCGTAGGAGTAGGGCTGGGAGAGGCAACGTGCGCTCCGGCAGCGACGAGTTGGCTTGGAGACCTTTTTCCCGCGGAGAAACGCTCGCGCGTGCTGGCGCTCTTCATGTTGGGTGTGCCTTTTGGCGGCGCGCTGGCGTACTTCATCAGCGGTCCGCTGGCACAAGCGCATGGCTGGAGGGCAGCCATGGTCCTGGCCGCTGCGCCAGCGCTCTTGCTTGTTCCCGCATTGCTGACGCTTACGGAACCGCAGCGCGGCGCTAGTGAGACGCACTACGCTCCGTCTGCCCGCACGTCGGTGTGGAGCTTGCTCCGCCTTCCGACGCTCTGGTGGATCATCGCCTCAGGTGTATTTCTCAACTTTAATATGTACGCGATCGCGACTTTCCTGCCGGCTTTTCTGAGCCGGGTTCATGGGCTCTCGCTGGCCTCGTCGGACATCGCGACCGGCGTGGTTTTCTTCGTCGGAGGGTTGGGCGGAGGATTGGGCGCGGGCTACATCGGCGATTTCATCGTCCACCGACGCAAAGACGGGCGCATGCTGTGTGCTGCAGTCGCGGCGCTTATAGCCGTCCCGCTGTCGTGTCTCGGGATCTTGCAGCCTGCCGGCTCACTGTTCAAAGGAATTACTTTTTTCCTGCTGACGTACGCGGTTTTGACCAGCTATTACGGCCTGGTATATTCCGCCATTCAAGACATTGTGGCGCCGAATCAGCGCGGAATCACGATGGCGATTTATTTCATGGCGATGTATTTGTGCGGAGCGTCGTTCGGGCCGCTTTTGACCGGCCGCTTGAGCGACCTGCTGGCTTATCGAGCGGCGGCCATGGCCGGATCGGCGGTGGTGACCGAATCGTTTCGGGCGATTGGTTTGCAACAGGCGATGCTGGTTATTCCGATTTTGTCCGTGATGCTGGCCGGAGTGTTGTACATGGGATCACGGACAATCGCCTCGGACATCGCGCGGCGTGAAACGGTGGCGTTAGAACCTGCACTTAGCTCCGATTAACTGGGAGAACGAAAGAAACGCACAGGATCCGAGGGGAGAGTTACTCGTCGCCGCGAACTTGCCACCATTCGAGGCGTTCGAACTCAGCCGTTTTTTCGGCGCCGTGTTCGGCATACCAGCGATTCCAAACGAGCGCGTCGGCAGGCAAATTTTCATCTGTAATTTCGCGCAGCGCCATAAAGCACCAGTTGCGCATTTGTGCGGATGTACCTTGAGTGGAAGCGCCTTGCTTCGCCGCCAAGTCGCTGAGCTTTGGCACCATGCGCATGCGCTGCTTGCGCGTGAAAATGCCACAGTCGGAAATATTGCAACCGGCGCGATTGCGCACGTTCATCGAAGGATCTTCGGTGAAAGAAGTGAACAGTTCGTCGAGGACTTCGTCCTTGGCCAGAAAGCGCAGACCTTCGACGGCCCACTGGCGCACCTCCGGATCTTTGTCATTTCGCGCGTAGTCGAGCAGCAGGCTGTGGATGCGGTCGTAGTCCACGCCGCGCCCGGCAAGCATGCCCAGGTAGTAGACGGCCCAAGCGCGGTGTTGCGGATCGGTGTTTGCGCGAGCG
>JAWOLO010000411.1:0-23158 GCA_033853375.1 Terriglobia bacterium | reverse complement strand
GTGGCCTTTTCCATGGTTTGGATACCGGTGACCACTTCTTCGCGCGAGCGGTTGGCGATATCGAGCAGAACTTTCGCCGTATCTGCGACACGCTGAATGGAAGTGACCATCTGATCGATGGAAGCGGACGTTTCCGCCACGCTGGAAGCCTGAAGCTGCGTGTTCTTCACTACGTTTTGCACGTTGATGCTCATCTCGTGCATGGTGCTGGTGACTTCCTCGATGGCGGAAGAGGCCTGGACGCTGACCTTAGCGGATTCGTCGGCAGCGCCGGCCACCTGATTCGAACCAGCCGAGACTTGCCCGGCGGAATCGCGCGTGGTGCGCACAAGCTGCTGCAAGCCGTGGGACATGCGCAAGAACGCGTTGCCGAGCGTGTCGCGCTTGGAGCGCGGAACGACTTCGACGGTTAGGTCGCCCTCCGCAACCGCCATGGACACGGTCGCCATTTCCTTGAGGTAGGCCACCATGTTGTTAAAGGTGGTGGCCAAAGCCCCGATTTCGTCGTTGCGGTGAATGTCTATGTTCTGATCAAGGTCCCCCGAGTCGCCGATTTCGCGCGTAACGGTCATGAGATGATTTAGTGGTTCTGTGATCGACCGCGCGGTATAGAACGCGATCAATCCGCCTGCTAAGAGTGCAATCAGAGTCCCTCCGATGGTCATGAACACACTGAAGGCGGCTGCGGTGTTCGCGGATTTGTCGGTTTGGTCGTGGAACTTCTTGATGTCCGCAATGCTTTGATCGAGCACCGTCGACGACTTGGTGAGCCAGGAAGCAGGATCCTTCTGGAGGTAGAAAATCTGAAGATCGGAAACGGTGGCGTCGCCGGAATCCACCTGATGCCGTTTGGCAATCAAGGGTTTTGCAAAATTGTCGGCCCAACTGGCTTCGGTGCTCTCCACTTGAATGAGCGCGGTGTGAACGGCGTCATTGGTTGCCTGAGCTTCTCCGCGCTTGAGGAGATCGGACAGGTCGGTGAGACCCTTGTTGACCTTGTCCTCGTCGCGCGGATCGCCGCTCAGGAGGAAATTGTTCATGTTGAGGCGGTTCAGCATGATCTGTAAGCGCACGTTTTCGACCGTGCCCACGCTATCTAGGGCCATGCTGGCGCTATTGCGCGCGGTCCTCTCCAGATAGCCGGTGACCGTGTTTACGAGAAACAGGACTGCGAGAATGGCCAGAATCAGGCCGAAACCCGCGTAGAGCTTCTTTCCAATCGTCATTGCGAGATGCCTCCACTCCCGTTAACCGCAGCCGGCGATGCGCCGTGTCTCCAAAAGCCAATAAGTCGCGCCTCGGCTTAGTCAGCGCGAAATTCGAACTCAACAATCTGCGTGGTTTCTTCCGGAGCTGGTGCGAACTTCCACTCTTTCACAGCGTCTTGGCAGGCTTGAACGAGCAGAGGATGCCCGCCAACGACCCGAGTGGTTTTGACATGCCCATCCGGGCTAATGACCACTTCGATTTTGACCTTGCCCCCGACATTCATCCGGCGCGCGAGTTCCGGATAGACCGGCGCAACTTTGGTCTTCACCTTACGCTTGGATTCATCGGTCGAGCCAGACTGAGCAAACCCGGAAGCCCCGGAAAGAATGCTGAGCACCACCACTGCCAGCCCAAACTTCTTCCACTTGCTGAATCTCATCGACACGTCCCCTTTGAGGAATAGAAATACCCCAGCAACAGAAAGGCACGTCGGGTGCCATGGCCGCGTTTGCCGCACAGGTTGCATTTGACTGGGAAACAAAGGCCTTAACCAATAGAGAAATAGAAAGTTAGCTCCGACCTGAAGAAAACACCCGTTAGGAGAGAAGGGGCCTATTTGTCTCAGAACCTTTGGGCAAGCAAGGCGAAGGTCTCAGGCTGAGACAGGGGCCCATAGACAGTTTCGCAACACAATACGGTGTGGTCATTGACTCAGAATGAGACTACAGCGTAGGTTGGAAACTAGGAATGCAGGCAACACTCGCAAGTTGAGACGCAAGGTATTTCCCTCTTGTCATTAAACAACGATAAGGCTACACGAGCCCGCGGACGAACTCCTTCGACGGTGAAGGCCAAATCACTTTTAGCAAGCACTCGCAACGCCGACGAACTGATGGACCTTGCCGTTGAGGCCGCGCAATCCAGACACCTTTCGAGTTTCCTAGAACAGTTTGCGCTGCGCTCCGCGCGAATGCTGGAGGCAAGCTGGGGTGCCGTGGCTGTCTATAAGGGCCGTGACACCGAATTTCATGAAATGGCGGGAAATCAAGGCCCCACGTCTTCAGAGGTCGCGACCTGGCTGCTCACAAGCGCGCGCGAAATGCGGACCGAGATGGAAACACGCGCCTTGCCAGAGGAAATTGCCACGCGTTTCCCCGGAGCGGAGGACCCAAAGACTGCGATTTTTGTTCGCATCGCGTCAAGCGAAAAGGAGAAGCTGGGCACGCTCTGCCTCCTCCGGAAAAGAAAAGCGCTTACCGCGGAGGAAAAGCGGCTATTGCGCGCACTGGCAAGCCACGCAGCACTTTCGCTCGAAAACTTCCAGCGGTTTTCGCAATTGGAGAGGTCGAAGCGACAGTGGGTCGAGGACATTGACGCAATCAGCGACTATATCGTGGTGCACGACCGCTCCTGGAGAATTGTGAGGACCAACCGGTCGCTTGCCTCGTATTTGGGAGTTCCGCCCGTGGCGCTGGTGGGAGAAGCGATGAGCAGCTTGCGGCAGATCGCGGAGGCAGGAAGCGACCTGCCCTGCCCCTTTTGCCGCGATACGCAACGCTCGCGCGAGGAGTACGTGGCCGCTTCGGCCGAAAGAATTTTTCTCGTCTCCACGTCGCGGACTCCAGGGGCGACCAATGATGACACGAGAACAATTCACGTTCTGAAGGACATTACCGACCGGCGCGAAGCGGAGCGGCGATACCGCGAACTGTTTGACAGCATTCAAGAGGGATTGTTTTTCGCCACGCCGGAAGGGCGGTTTCTGGACGTGAATGACGCGATGGTACGGATGTTGGGCTACGGATCGCGCGAGGAGTTACTTCGGTCTGATGTAAGCCCGCACTTGTATCCGGCGCCCGAGGCGCGCGAAAGGTTTCTCACCGCGCTAGCCGCAAAAGGTGTCCTGCGCAATTATGAAGAAACACTGCGACGGAAGGACGGCACGCTGCTGCACACGCTGCAAAACATCACTGCCGTGCGCGATGCGCGAGGGCGGATCGTGCAGATTCGCGGGCTGATGCTGGATGTGACGGAGCAAAAATCTTTCCAGGCGCAGTTGCAGCGCGAACGCGACTTCAACCAAAAGATCCTGAACACCACGCAAAGCATGATCTTAGTGTTGGATACCGCGGGTTTGATCAGCTATGCCAACCGGCGGTGCTACGAGGCCGGCTATCAGGAAAGCGAACTGATTGGGCATCGGCTAGTGGACTGGGTGGAAACGTCGCACCGAGACGACTTCGAAGGCGCACTGGAGACAACGGCAAACGGACATCAAGTGGAGAATCTTGAATTGCGCGCGAAACGAAGCGATGGCTCGATGGGGCACTTCTCAATTAGTTTGAGCCCGATGCGCGATGAGCAGAATGCAGTGAATAGCGTTGTGGTGGTGATGACGGACATTACGGATGCCGTGTTGCTTCAAGCAAAATTGGCGCACAGTGAAAAGATGGCGACCATTGGACGGTTGGTTTCCGGGGTCGCGCATGAAGTAAACAACCCGCTGGCTGCGATCCTCGGATTTACGGATTTATTGCTCGAGAATCCGGAAGTCCCCGCGTCGGCGCAGGAAGATTTGAAAATTATTCTGCAGGAAACGCAGCGGACCAAAGATATCGTGCAGGATTTGCTGAGCTTCGCGCGGCAGCGGCCGGTACAGCGGGAATTGGTGCAAGTACATGGCGTGCTGAGGCAGACCATCAAGCTGCGGAGCTACGATTTTGCGAGCCACGGAGTCGAAGTAACGGAGGAATTTCAAGAGGGACTGCCTCCCGCACTCGGCGACGTGCAGCAATTGCAGCAAGTCTTTCTCAACATTCTCAACAACGCCTATGACGCTGTGCAAGAAACGGGGCGCCGAGGCCACATTAAGATCCACACGCGCAAGCAAGGAGAAATGATTGAGGTGGCCGTCATCGACAACGGGACGGGAATCACGGACACGCAACGGATTTTTGATCCGTTTTACACTACGAAGCAGGCGGGCAAAGGCACTGGGTTAGGCTTGAGCATTTGTTACGGGATAGTGCGTGCACACGGCGGCGAAATTCAATGCTGGAACAACGAAGACGGCGTGGGAAGCACGTTTGTCGTGAGAATCCCCGTGGCGACGGAAAGCGCGCTGGCGGCAGCCGCGACGAAGGAGAGTGCGCGATGAGCGCGCAGCCCGCTTTGTCGGCCAAACTCCCTATTTTGCTGATCGAGGACGAGCCATCTGTGATTGCGTTCTTGCGCGCTGCGCTGGAGCGGCGCGGATATGCCGTGGTGGACGCCGCTTCGGGAGAAGAAGGACTGAAACAGCTCTCCAAGGGTCGCTACGCTGGCGTAATCTCCGACATTCGAATGCCCGGAGCCGTAAATGGCGCGGAAGTGCACGACTGGATCCAGAAGAACCGGCCGGAATTGAAGTCGCGAATTATTTTGATCAGCGGGGATACGGCCAACAGTGAAACGCAAGCGTTTCTGGCGCAAAGCGGGACGCCATGCATCGAGAAGCCTTTTCGAGTTCAACAATTGATCGCGACGGTGGAAAGAACCTTCGGGAAGCCATGAGCGACGAGATGAAGACACGGTTATTGGTTGTGGATGACGAGCAAAGCATCCGCCGGCTGTGCATGACCATCGGCAACACGCTGGGCTACCTGTGCACGGAAGCGGAAAGCGCGGAAGCAGCACTGGGACGGCTCGAATCGGATGCGCCGGACCTAATACTTACAGACTTGAAGCTGCCAGCGATGTCTGGCGTTGAGTTGCTGAAGCAAACGAAAAGGCTGCTGCCCCACACGGAAATTGCGATCATGACGGGCCACGGCTCGATTGAGTCAGCCGTGGATGCCATGAAGCTGGGCGCATACGACTACATCGAAAAGCCATTTCGCGTAGAAAAAATGCGGCTGCTGTTGCAGCGCATGGCCGAAAAAGTGCACTTGGTCACGGAAAACGAGTTTCTGCGCGAGCGCGTGACTGCCGAAGATAACCTGGACGGAATTATTGGCACCTCCGCTCACATCCAGGATGTGTTGCGCATGATTTCCCGGCTCAAAGATACGCGCACGCCGGTGCTGATATCCGGCGAAAGCGGAACCGGGAAGGAACTTGTGGCGCGAGCGCTTCACTTCCGCGGTTCGATGGCGCAGACGCCTTTTGTGGCCGTGGATTGCGGCTCGTTGGTTCCTACATTGATGGAAAGCGAGCTTTTCGGATACGAAAAAGGCGCTTTCACCGGTGCGACGAAATCGAAAGCGGGCCTCTTTCAAGCAGCCAACGGAGGAACGATTTTTCTCGATGAGATCGGCGAGTTGCCGCTAGAGATGCAGGCGAAGCTATTGCGCGTGCTGCAAGAGAAAGAAGTGCGTCCCGTGGGTAGCAATGAGCGGGAGACCGTAGACGTTCGGGTCATTGCAGCAACGAATCGGGACCTGGAAGCTGCCTATCGCGCCGGGACGTTTCGAAAAGATTTGTATTTCCGGCTGAATGTGGTGACCGTGCACCTCCCTCCTCTGCGCGACCGGCGATCGGACATTCCTGTGCTGGTGCATCATTTTTTGGATCGCTACGCAAAGGCTTCGCAAATCCAAGTGACACCCGCGGCGATGAAAAGCCTCCTGCAATACGACTGGCCGGGAAACGTGAGGGAACTGGAAAACTGTATCGCGCGCGCCGTGACCCTCGGTGACGGGAAAACTATCGACGTGTCTGATCTTCCTTCAGCGATCCGCGCCGAGCAGACTGAAACTGGCTCAGCCCACACTCCAGAGGCCAGTTCCCTTTCCACAACAGCACTGGCGGAGATGGAGCGTATGACCATCCTTCGCGTTTTTGAGCAGGCACACGGAGATAAGGCGCTGGCCGGGAAAATGCTTGGCATCAGCCGCGCCACGCTCTATCGCAAGTTGAAGCGCTACAACATCCCACTGAAGGGAAGCGATGAAGGTGTGGAGGCTGAATCTGAATCGACGCCGCCTCCTTCGTAGGACCAATCCGCCTGCAGACCCCATTATGTCGAACTGGGACGCCTGAAGTCGGCGCCGCTCCCGAGCGACGCTCAAAGCGCATCTTTTTGAGGGCCCGCGCGTCTCAAGAAGAGCCCTGAAAAGGCTAATCCACGCAAACTGCTGAGACGGCCTTGTTTCAGGGTGAGACATTTGAAACCCTAAAACTCTTCTGAGAAACTTCTAAGTCCTTCTGTTTCTATACCTTCACTAACATTCAACTTTAGAATTCTTTGGCTTGCGGCTTGCAGATTTGTCAGCGGAAGTCTGTGTTTGTTGTAGCGAGGAGTGTCTCTGGTCACGCTGTAACACGCGGTACAAGCGCGGAGTGGTGGGGCGAAGTGAGCAGAAACGGTGATTCGGCGCTCTTAACAAATGAAAGGAGTTGCGCGGAGCAGCTCGCGCGATTCTTCCCGCAAGCCCAGGCTGTACGCGTCCCAGTGCAGGTGACATCACCACGGGGCGGAGCAACGAATTTGCGGGAAGCAACTATCGTCGAATACAGCAGCACGCAACACGCGATTTTTCTTTCGACGCTGCCGCTGGAGTTTGGCGACCGCGTACGGCTCGAAGCCAGACCGCAAGGTTATCAGGCGGAGGCCACCGTCGATGCCGTGCAGTACCACGAAGGGCGCAAAGCAGTGGCCGTACGCTTTTTGCAGGGCGTCTGCGACTGGATGATGAAACGACCGTGAACAAGACGACCACAACCTTGAACGTTCCGGGACCCAGGCGGCCGGAGAATCCTCGCATGGTGCAGTGGAAAGAAGCGCGCGAGGTGTTCCCGATTTATCTGGCGCTGGCTAAGCAGCTTGAAATCGATATCCCTTTCCCACAAGCCAAGCGCAATTTGCCCGAAAAGCCGGACATCGAACTTTTCAGCGATGTGCACGAATGGCTGGACAGCATGGATCAGCAAGTGATGGTTCACCACCTTCGCCATCTCCTGCAGATGACCACGCTGAATGATAGTGAAAGCGGGCTGCGCGCGCTGATTGCGAGGCACTTGCGGAAGACCAAGAAGAGCAACATGGACCGCGACAAGATTGATTTCATGTTGGCGCAATACTTTGCGTTGGAAGTGCCTCCAAAGATTTATCACAAACAGATTGAGCTCAGCGACGTTGCCCAGGTAATGCAGCCTGTGCTCGGCGATGTGGATCCCGCGCCCCTGGCCTGGTGCGCGCCCCTGGAAAAGATGATCACGGCTTTGCGCGGCTTCCGCAGCCTGCGGGAAATCCTGAAAACCAGTTTCATTGAGGAAGGCCGGAAGGTGAAAGAGGGGGCGGGCGGGATGTTCTATGACCCTGCGGCCCTTCTCGCATTCATTCGCTTCAACTTTCTGCTCCGCAGAACGTTGATTGAGCTGATGCACGCCGATTTAATTGCCATCCGCTCGGGCCTGGCACAATTGCAGACAGCCGGCGTGCGAACCATCGATTGTCATCACGCCGGACTCGTCGGCGGCGAGCCAATTAGCAAAGTTCAAAAGATTGCCGACGAGTGGAAGCAGCCTTTCCAGCAAGAGTATACCGAGCGAACTGTCAGCCAAGCCTTCGAAAATCTGCTGGGACTGCGCAGCGATGTGGAACAAGCCATCCAAAAGGCGACCGCAAGCTCCGCGCAGAATGGCACGCAAAAAGCGCAAGCGGAAACGGCGAAGCAGAACCTGCTTGCGAAGAAAGGCTTGCCAGAGCCAAAAACGTCCGCGTCCAAGGTGAAACCAAAAGAAGTATTGAAAGCTGCGGCCGCTGCAAAGTCCGAATCTTCGGGTGTACTCGATTTTGAAACCTGCATGGAGCAGATCTGGGAACAGTTGATCGCCACGCCTCCTTCCCGCGGGCGCTCGATGACCACGGTCAAGATCGGCGGAGCGCGCATTTTGTTGTCGTCCTGGGAAGTCACGGCATTCGTCAGCGAAGATGGGCCGGCGGCGGAAGACCTGCGACGCGCCGTCGTTGCACGCGTGTTAATCGCGGCGGCAATGGAATCTGCCAAAGAAACGGGAAATGCCACGACGCTCGACCGAGCCATGAACATGGCGCGCGTGGAAGTGACGCGCTTGCAGGAGCGCGTGGACGTGGCAAAGCAGGCGAAGGATACGGAAGCGGCAGTAAATCTCGGTATCAGCACGAAGAGGCTGCTTTCGACGCTGGATGAAGCAGAAAAGCTGTAGCAGGTAGCAGTTCCTAGCAGCCTGATTTTAGGCGAAGAGAAAAATATTCTGGGAGCAGGTTCTCGTTGCGACACGCCAACGTAGTCATCCTCACTGATGAAACCGAATTTGCGCGGTTACTGACGGCTTGCTGGCAAGCTGAGCGCCAAGCGCCGCTAGTCACCGTTCTGACGAGTGACCTATGGCAGGAGCAAGAAGCGCCGGCGCGCGACTTAATAGTCGTGGGTCCGCTGCGTGAGGGGAAACTGACGAAAGTGCTTCGGTCCCTCGATCCTTCGACGGCAGTCATCCTGTGCACGCCTGCGGACTCGAAGGAATTCAGCCAGTTGCGAACCAAATATCCGCGGCTGGTGCACGTGCCGCTGCGCGAAGATTGGGCGCAAACATTGCTTCTGGTGGCAGGTGAATCGCTTCGCCGGGTCGAAGCCGTGCGCCTGGCGCGGCAGGCGGAGCGCGCAACGGCCAAAAACGAGAATCACGCCACACTGGGACGCTACATGTTGGAAATGAAGCACAGCGTCAACAATGCACTGACATCCATGCTGGGCAATGCAGAATTGCTTCTTCTCGAACCAGGGCAGCTCTCGTCGCAGTCGCTTGCCCAGATCAAAACCATTCACAGTATGGCTTTGCGAATCAACGAGGTGATGCAGCGTTTCTCATCGCTGGCTTCGGAGATGCAAGAGGCTGAGAATGCTTCTCAAGCTGAGACAGAAGAGACTAGCTCTTCGATTTCGCCACGCCGCTAAACCCCTCAACTATCTTGCAACTTATTCATAGATAAGGACCTAGCATCACACGACACAACGCAACAGAGAACCCCAAGGCTGGCTGCTGACGTGCACCTCTTCTCCGTGGAGAAGTATGGGGAGACCACGGCTGTGCTCAAAAAAGTCCTGATCGTCGACGACTCACCGGCCGAAATCAAGCTGATGCAGAGCCTTTTGGAGAAAGAAGGCTACTGGCCGGTGGGATTGAACGACCCCAAGCTCGTGGAGGAAGCGATTGCTCATGAGCGGCCCAGCGTGATCTTGCTCGACATCGTGATGCCGGACCGCAATGGATATCAGGTTTGCCGGGATCTGAAGGGCAATTCGGAATTCAATTCCATCCCCGTGATTATGGTGACTTCGAAGTCTTCGGTCAGCGACAGATTTTGGGGCGAGCAGCAGGGCGCCGACGGATACGTGACCAAGCCTTTTACGCGCGACGAACTGCTTCGCGCCGTGCGGCGGTTTGCATGAGTGATTTTCGGAGACTGTGCAGGCAATGAGCGACGATTTTCATCTCGAGCCTCTTCCGGCAGACGCCGATACCGGCGAACTGTTGGAAGCGCTTGGGCCGATAGAAGACCGAGCGCCGGAATCGCAGTTCTGCGTGTTCCGCAGCGGGCGCGAAAGATTCTGCCTGCCCGTGCTGGACGTCGAGGAAGTGCTGGATTGGCCGCTGGTGACCAAGCTGCCATTGAGTCCGGCTTACCTCCTGGGGATTTTCAATTTGCGTGGAGTCATTGTGCCGCTGATTGACATCGCCATTACCGAAGGACGCCGGCCCGGACTGCTTCCCAAGCACGTGGTTGTCGCTTCGTTGCAGAGCGAGAGTCATCACGAAGACGTTCGCATTGGGATCGCGGCGGACGAAGTGATCGGAACTTATTCGGTGAAGAACGAGGATTTTCTCGAGCAGGCGCCTGAAAATGTGCCGCATTGCATTGGAATGCTTCGGCACGACGACCGGCTTGCGCTTGTCATCGACCTGCGCCGGCTGCTTGAGGTATTTCCAGGGCCCAGCATTTGAAAGTGACGGGAGAGGGCGCCCCGGACGGCGCGAACTCCGCTAAAAGGATTTGGAGGGTGGCATGAAATCGCGAATGAGTTCAACAATCTGGACGCTGGTCCTGCTCAACGGCTTCGCGTTTGCGATCGTTCTGGGGCTGGCGTTTAGCGCCGGAAAGAAGGCGGGCGAAGCCTCTGGGTTCGATTTTAGTTCCCCAGGCGTACTCGGCGCGGTGCTGGTGGCGCTCGTTACATCCGTCATCTTGGTATGGCGGTTTCTAGCGCTCGTGGGGCCGGTGCAGGCCCTCGCGGAGTTCTCCGAGCGGCTTGCCGCTGGTGATCCCCGAGCGCGCGCGGAAGTCGATGTCACGAATGAACTCGGCTACATTGCCGACAATCTCAATCGCGCGGTGGCCAAAGTTTCCAAGGCCACGAGTAATCAGGATGCAAGCGACTCGTTGCAGAAGAACATCACCGACTTGCTGACGGTTATCAACCAGGTGGCGCGCGGCGACTTGACCCTGCGCGGCAAAGTCACGAACGATCAGCTTGGCAACGTCACCGACTCTATCAACTACATGCTCGACAACTTCACCAAGGTTCTCGAGCGCGTGCGCAAGGCGGCCATGGAAGTGACTGCCTGCTCGAACAACATTCTGGTGGCCGCCGACGAAATGCAGGCTGGCGCGACTCAGCAAGACCAGGAAATCACCAACACGTCGAGCGCCGTTGAAGAACTGACGGTCTCGATGAAGCAGGTATCCAACAACGCAGAAGCGAGCGCTGAAGCAGCGCGCCGCGCTCTCGACGCCGCCGAACAAGGCAACCGCGCGGTGCGCGACACGCTGGAAGGGATGCAGCGCATTCGGGCCTCGGTGCAAGCCACGGCAAAGAAGATCAAATCGCTCGGCGATCGGTCGCTGGAAATTTCGGAAATCATCAATGTGATTAACGACATCACCGAGCAGACCAACTTGCTGGCGTTGAACGCCGCAATTGAAGCAGCGCGCGCTGGCGAAGCGGGCCGCGGGTTCGCAGTCGTTGCCGACGAAGTTCGCAAGCTGGCAGAACACAGCCGCAGCGCCACGAAAGACATTGCAGCCCTGATCAAGGCGATTCAGGCGGAAACGAACGAGGCCGTGGTGGTCATGGAAGAAGGTACCAAGGAAGTGGAAGGCGGCGCGGCCCTGGCCGATCAAGCCGGACGCGCGCTGGACGCCATTTCGAACGTTGTTCGCCAGTCGGCTGAACTCGTCCAGGAAATCTCGCTGGCCTCGAAACAGCAGGTGCGCGGAACAGAAGGCGTGGCGCACGCGATGCAAATCATTTCCAACATCACGCGCCAGACTTCGCAAGGAACACGCGGAACGGTGGCAACCGTAAGCCAGCTCGTCAAACTTTCTGATCAATTGAACGAGGCGCTGGCCCAGTTCCGCGCGGGGACCAAAGTCGGCGGTCCCGCGCCAACAGAATCTGATCGGCCCGTCCCAGCGGGAGTTCGTTAGTCGTCTACTTTCTTATTGGCTCTGCGAAGCCACTAAGAGCGTAGCCCAAGAGAAACGGGAGAACGATGAGCGAGCGCCAGGGACCAGGCCACGGGCTGAGCGAACATGAATTGAGCGAGATCCGCATGCTAATCGAAGAGCGGACAGGGATTTGCTTCGATGAATCGCGCGAGCGGTTCTTCTCTACGCGTGTGCGCGAACACCTCCGCGCCAAGGGAATTCATCGCGGCACGGATTTGCTGCGCGCTATGCGCAAATCGAATGTGGAATACGAGTCCTTGCTTGAAAGGCTGCTCACGCAGGAAACCAGTTTTTTCCGTTATCCCGGCGTTTACGAAGCCTTTGAAAAGCGAGTTCTGCCCGAACTGCACGTAAAGAAATTTTGGAAGAACCCGCGAACCTTGCGCATCTGGAGCGCAGGATGCTCCACGGGTGAGGAGCCGTATTCGATCGCCATTACCATCGCGGATTCTCTTTCGTTTGCGGATTCGTGGAACGTAGAGATTTTGGCCACCGACATTGGCCGACATGCGCTAAAGCACGCCGAGCGCGGCGTCTACTCGGGCCGCAGCATTGCCAGCGTGAGCGAGAAGCAGCTCATCAATCATTTTTCTGCCGTGGATGGTGGGCAACAGGTCAAGCCACGATTGCGAAAGATGGTTTCTTTCGCGCAGATGAATCTGGCTTCTCCTGTTTACATTGGGCGCATGGACGCGATTTTCTGCATGAACGTGCTGATTTACTTTTCCGAGGAACGCCGCCGCACCCTGGTGCAGCGTTTCTACGAAACGCTCGAGCCCGGCGGGTATCTCTTTCTCGGACATTCCGAATCGATTTCGAAAATGCCGGTGAAGTTCCAGGCGATTGTGCTGAACGATTGCATTTTGTATCGCAAGCCGACTGCCGACGAATTGCTCAAGCCGGAATTGGTAACGGAGGGACGCGCGTGAGCACCCCCGAGCGCGAAGCCGTCGAAGTCTTCCTCCAAGAGGCCGCGGAGCACCTGCAATATTTGCGGGAATACGTTAGCGTGCTGCAGGACGTCGAACCGAAACACGAGGATCTTGAACGGCTTTACATTGCGGCCCACACTCTCGGTGGAACTTCGGCAAGTTATGGGTTCCCGCGGTTTTCCGAAATCGCTGGAAAGCTTGCGCACGTGTTCCAGTACGCTTTGAATGCGCCCCTCGGCGAAGATCTCCACGGCCCTCTGACTGAATTTCTCTCCGACGGCATTTCGCTGCTGGAAACCGACCTGCTGGAAATCAGCGATACGGGCAATGAAAACATCGAGGACATCGCGGCCTTCAAGGACCGCTATCGCTTCGCGTTCCCGACCGAGCCGCCGCCGCTCAATCTAGTACAACCGGAAGTTCCTTCGGAGCCTCCCACGGAGGAAGCCGAGGAGGCGGCGCCCGCCGGCCCAACTGGCTCGTACTTCGACGCGCTTCCATCTGACGATGAAGTTCCCGATGAGATTCTCGAGTTTTTTCAACCAGAGGCCGAAGAACATTTGCAAGTTGTCAGCGACTGTTTGATTTCGCTGGAAGCCAACAATAATTCCGAAGAAATTAACAAGCTGTTCCGTGCGATTCACACGATCAAGGGTTCTGCGGCGCAAGTCGGGTTGAAGCGGCTGGGCGGCATTGCACACCGCGTTGAAGATTTGATTGGCCGGCTGCGTGACGGAGAAATCGAGCCGTCCCCCGCGGTTGTCGACCTGTGCCTCGAGTCTGTGGACGTTTTGAAAAAAACGCTTCATCGCCAGTGGTCCGACGAGACCGAAATGCGCGCGGTCGTCGATTCCCTGCTTGGGCGTATCGCGGAGTTTGCTCCGCTTGAGCCTGAAGAAGGCGAGGGGACACCTACGGCTTCAGAATCGCCGGAACAAAAAGAACGTTCGGAGAAAGCGGCTGCAGCACAGACTGTTGCGCAAGTGAAGAAATCGGCGCAGCAAATTGGTGCCACACCCCCAGGAAAGTCGGTTCGCATCGCGCTCGGCCGCCTGGACCGCATGATGAATACGGTCGGCGAACTGGTCATCAACCGCACGCGCATGGTAGGACGCGTGGGAGAGCTGGAAAAGCTGGTCGACACACTGAGTTTTTCCAAAGAGCGTCTGCAGGGCAAAGTGGCGGAGTTCCAGGAAAAATACGAATTCAACCGCATCAGTCCGAACCGGAATGCGGCGCCATGGAATCCCGAATCTGCGCCCAAGCTCTTTTCCAGCGCGGCGGCCGGCGAGAGTTCGTTCTGGTCCGACTTCAGCGAACTCGAGATGGATCGCTACGACGACGTCAATATTTTGTCGCGTTCGATGGCGGAAATTTCTGCGGACGTCAACGAAGTGCTTTCCCAGCTTGAAGGATTTATCGGGCGAGTGGAAGGCGACATCGACGAGTTCACTAAACTCGCACACCACCTCCAGGATGAGATTACCGCGGCGCGCATGGTGCCCATTGGAACGCTCTACTCCCGGTTGTCGCGCGCCGTGCGCGATGCCGCAAAATCCACCAACAAAGAAGTGGAGCTCGAGCTTATCGGAAGCGAAACAGAACTCGACAACAACATCATCCAGCAAATTTCTGATCCCCTGGTGCACCTTGTCCGCAACTCCGTAGCTCATGGAATCGAGCACACCAACGACCGCGCGGCGGCTGGCAAACCGGCTATGGGAAGAATCACTCTGCGCGCGTATCACCGTGGCAACCACATCTACATCGAGGTCGAAGACGATGGCCGCGGGATTGATTACCACCGCGTAAAGCAGAGTGCTATCGAGCGCGGTCTCGTTTCCGTGGAAACCGCCGACCGGCTCACAGAACGCGACATGCGCGAGATGCTTTTCCATCCTGGATTTTCGACGGCTCCCGTCAAGACGGAGCTGGCCGGGCGCGGCGTGGGACTAGACGTGGTGCGAGCGAACCTGAACGCGCTAAACGGCGAAATCGAAATCCAAAGCGTCACTGGACAAGGCACAAAATTTACGCTCAAAGTTCCTCTTACGCTGATCATTTCGCCCGCGCTGTTTGTGCGCTGTGGTTCGACGAATTTCGCGCTGCCTCTTGCTGTTGTCGAAGAGATTCGCCGCCTGCGCGCCGACGAGATCGAGGATGTTGGCGGCAAATTGCTCACCAAGGTGCGCGACGTCGTCACCGAAGTCGTTCGCCTGGATACGTATCTCGGCTTGCCGCCGCTCGAACCGGTCAACGGATTCTACCGGATGGTGGTGGCTAGCGCCGGGAACCATCAAATCGGTCTGGTGGTTGAGGAAGTCCTTGGCAAAGACGAGATCGTGATCAAGAACCTCGGCGAATATCTTCGTCGCGTAAAGCTCTTTCCGGGCACGACCATCGCGCCCGACGGCAGTCTGATTTTGCTGATCGACCTGAACCGCATGGTCGCTGCCGAGCCAAACGAGCGCCGGCCGCTTCAGGCAAACGCCAGTGCCGCGCGTATTTTCGCGCCGGGCTCCGCGGCCGTTGCACGCGGCACCATTCCTTCAGAAGCGATCGACCGCATCGAGCCGGAGCGCGTCATCGTTGTGGCCGATGACTCCATCAGCGTGCGCAAATTCGTCGGACGCATGCTTGAGAAGAACGGCTACCGCGTGAAGCTTGCCGCCGACGGCCTTGAAGCCGCGGAACTCGTGTCGCAGCACGGCTGCCACCTCATCATTACTGACCTTGAGATGCCGCGCATGACCGGTTACGAGTTGATGGTGCAGTTACGTCAGAGCCCATCCACGCGCCGCATCCCGGTGATGGTGGTAACTTCACGCGCCGGCGCCAAGCATCGCGACCGCGCCATGAAGGAAGGCGCCTCGGCGTTCTTGACCAAGCCGGTACAGGAAGATCAGTTGATCGCGGCCGTCGAACAACTCTTGGGAACGGAGGCGCCACGCCCGGCCGCGCCCGTGGCGTAACGACACATGGCAACGCCCAGCAAAAAAATCCGCGTGCTCGTTGTGGATGACTCCACCTTCATGCGCAAGGTATTGGAGAACATCTACAACAGCGACGAGCAGATGCAGGTCGTCGGCAGCGCCAAAGACGGCCGCGAAGCCGTATCGATGACGGAATCTCTCAAGCCTGATGTGATTTCGATGGACATCAATATGCCGCACGTCGACGGACTCCAGGCGACAGCGGAGATCATGACCACGAATCCAAAGCCAATCGTTATCGTCAGCTCTGAATCCAAAGAGGGTGCAGCCAGCACTCTGCGCGCGCTCGAATTGGGTGCGATAGAATTTGTTGCTAAGCCGTCGGGCGGAATCGACCTGGACATGCAAAGCGTGAAGGACGAGCTGCTGCGCAAAATACGCATGGCCGCCAAAGTTCGCGTGGTGCGTACGGCCACTCGTTTGGCCTCAACCATTCAAGGCGCTGGTGGTAGTGCGAAACCAGCATCCGCCCCGAAGCCCAGTCCCCGCCCAGCAGCAGCCGCGGGCAATGACCAGCGCTTTCCGGTCGTCGTACTTGTAGCATCCACGGGCGGGCCGGCAACGGTGATGCGCATTGCCCCTGGTTTCACGCGCGACTTCCCTGCCGCCGTCATTCTGGTGCAGCACATGCCTGCCTCGTTCACTTCGCAGTACGCTGCGCAGCTCGCTGAATTTACGGAGATCCGCGTGAAAGAGGCGGAATCCAACGAATCTCTTACGCCCGGCACTCTTTACATCTGTCCCGGAGGACAACACCTGCGCGTGACTTCGAGCGGAAGAATTCAGCTCGACGGCGCTTCCGGGCGCATCAACGGATATTTGCCCAACATGGATGTGACCATGGAGTCCGTTGCCGCTTATGCGGGACCCTTGAGCATCGCTGCCGTGCTCACCGGCATGGGCAATGATGGAACCAACGGCGCGCGCGCCGTCAAATCCGCGGGCGGTCTCGTACTTGCGCAAAACGAGGCGACCTGCGTGATTTTTGGCATGCCTGCGGAAGTCATTAAGGCCGGAATCGTAGATCAAGTGCTTGGCATCGACGACATTTATCCGGCGATCGAAAAGCGTGTTGTAGCCGTTTGCAAGCCAACCCCTGCCGGAGTTCGCTGATGCCCGCGACAGCGCCAGTAAAACCCGGCTCCTTGCGCGCGGAGCAGATCATTCTTTTCCGCATCGGCGAACAGCTTTTTGCCTTGTCTTCTTCCTCGGTTCAAGAAGTGCGCAGTGCCGACAGCCTTTCCGGCGGCGCCAGCAAAATCACCGCGCCAGGGATCGAAAAAGTTCACCAGTTCGTGAGGCGCGGCCATAACACGCTGTTTCTCGTGAGCGGCGCCAAGCATTTCGGCCTGCCCGTTCCCGAGGGGATTCTTGCTTTCGTGCTGCGCAATACGCGCACGGCACTGCTGGTCGACAGCATCGAGAGAATGACTGCCATGACGCGGCTGCAGGCGTTGCCGCTTTCTTTTTGTCACGAAGAGCGGCAATGGTATCGCGGGCTCACGGCCCTGGACCAAACTGTGGTTCCGGTCGTGCGTCCCGAAGGTTTTCTGTCGGACGAAGAGCTGATGATGCTCGAAGCCGTGCTGCCTCCGCCGGAGCCATCGAGCGAAGAGAATGAAACAGAGGCAGAAGAGGAAGAAACAAACACAGACGCGGATGTGGATTTAGGCACGGAATTGAATTAACGCATGGAACTAAGGCAATGACGGTCTCCGCCGAACTCGAACTGAAGTCTTTCGTCCTGCTACGGCTAGGCGAACGGCGATTTGCCGTCGCAGCCGAGGAGACCGCGGAACTGGTTGCCCCGAGCCGCGTTTTTCGCTTCCCTCACAAGACGCCGAAGATTGAGGGAGTGATTTTGCGGCGCGGGAGAATCGTCCCGGTCTGCGACGTTGCGGAAAGGCTGATCGGCAAGCGTCTAACTTCACGGCGCTTTTATCTCATTGCACTGCGGCGTTACGGGCAAAGAACCGAATGGGTCGCGCTTCCAGTTACCGGCGAGTGCGAACTAATCAACGCGGAGTTGACCGTCGCGAGCGCGTCCGACGAACCCCACGTGGCGGGTTGGCTTTCCCATGGCGGAGACGTGATTGAAGTGCTGAACCTGGGAGCTCTGACACCAGGTCTCAACGAATTGACATCACGCTCCACCGACTCCGAACGATTCGTAGCCCCGGGCGCTCGCCAAGGCAAAGCGGAGGCGCGGCCGTGATTCCCGCTTCGCGCCCCATTAAGATTCTTTTGATCGACAGCAACGTCTACTTTGCCAAGCGCCTCAGCGATGCCTTGAAGCGTGAGGGCTTCGAAGTGGCCACGAACACCCAGGCGGCATATGCGCTGACGGCTCTGGAATACGACGCCCCCGGCGCAATCCTCTGCGCCACCAACATGCGCGAGATGGGCGCGCTCGAAATCGCGCGTATCATCCGCGCCGACGCCAAAAACGCCAATCTTCCTATTATTGCGTTGGGCGACGGCAGCCAACGAGCGCTCATGGAAGCCTTTCAGGCCGGGTGCGACGACTACATCGATCGCAGCCGGCAGCCCGGCGTCATAGCCTCGCATGTGAAGCAAATCATCGTCAGCAAAATGGAAGGCTTCCAGCCTACACAGTTACTAGCCCAATCGGACACTAGTTTGAGCGGCAACTTGACGCACCACGATCTCACCGGCGTAATGCAAATGCTCGGTCACGCGCACCAGACCGGAGCTCTGTACATCAACGCAGGGGAGACAGACGGAGTTCTCTTTTACGAAGGCGGCGAAATTTCGCACGCCGAATGCGGAACTCTGTTCGGTGACGAAGCGGTGATTTACATCCTGAAGAACTGCGTCAACGGCAACAAAGGCGTCTACAAATTTGTTTATGGCACCACTTCGCCGCAGCGCACCGTGTTGCGCTCGGCCACCGATTTAATGCTCGATGCCATGCGCGAAGTCGATGAAAGTTCGCGCGACATGGCGGACAAGGAAGCCCAATGAGCGAAGCGATGATCATTCCTCCTCTCAATGAGGCGCCGGAGAAGCGCGTGCCGACTGTTTATTTCATCGATGACAGCGCCACCATGCGCGAAGTCATTAAGATCGCCTTTCGCCGCGAGAACATTCATGTAATTACCTGCGCCGACGCCGCCTCCGCTCTCGCGCAATTCGAGCAAACCCGCCCGGATATGGTCATTACCGATGTGATCATGCCAGACCAGGACGGCTACTCGGTTTGCAGCCAAATTAAGGAAAACCCGAACCTCAGCGGCACTCCTGTTCTGCTGATGTCGGGCGTGGTGAACAAAAGCGTCGCTGATAAGGCGGTTTCGGTCAAAGCGGACGAATTGATTCGCAAGCCGTTTCAGCCGCAGGAATTGATCAACAGGGTGAAGGCACTTTTAGAGCCCAAGACCACAGTCCCGACGTCTTCCGCAGATCGCAGTGCTGCCACAAGCGCGCTGAGCAGTCTTTTCGCACCTGCGTCCGCCGCTCCGCGAGCTATCGCGCCCGTGCCTGTTTCACCCGCCGCGCAGGAGCCTGCGTGGCCTCGCGCCCTCGCCGAGGCGTTCGCGCCCCGCCCGCCTGCACAGGTGCCTGCGGATAGTCAGCCTTCTGCAGCAACTCCCGCGCGACCGTCTGGTTCTGCTCACGATCTGCAAAAACTACGCGTGGAAATCGCGCGACTCGAGTTGCTCGTCAAGAAACTGCAAACCGAGCTGCAAATCGAACGCCAATATAACCAGGCGCTCGAAACACAAATCCAAGCTCTTACCCAAATCGAATAGCCTGATTTCTCTCAACGCCTTTGCGTTTTGAATGTGCCCTCGTAGGGGCACAGGATGCTGCGCCCCTCAAGGCAACTTGTGTAATGGCACGCGACTTTAGTTTTTTGCGCGAACTTCCTCCGGCGGCTTGTAACCCTACACCTTCCTCTTGACAATCAGGAGGAAAAGCGTATCCTTCCTCTTGGCTCTCAGGAGGAGGAACAGTCTTTATGTCGGACAAGCCGAGTGATCTCGTCCAAGGCACCTTGGACATGCTTATTCTGAAGACCCTGGCGCTTGAACCCATGCATGGATATGGCATTGCGGTCCGGCTCGAACAGATGAGCGGTGGTGTTTTCCGTCTCAATGCGGGCTCCCTGTTTGTAGCTTTTCAGCGGCTGCAGCGCGCTGGGCTGATTAAAGGCGAATGGAAGGCCACGGAAAACAGCAGGCGCGCGAAATATTACGCGCTAACCGACCAAGGCCGAAAGCGACTCAACAGCGAAACTCGGGAATGGGGAAGGCAGGTCGCAGCCATCGCCAGAATCCTGGAGGCTTCGTAAGAAATCATGTCCCTGTTGCGAAACATTGCGGCCGGGCTCGTCTCTCTTCTTCAGAAGAAACGTGTTCAGGGGGATCTGAGCGAGGAACTAAGTGACTTCCTCGAGAGAGCGGCGGAAGAAAAGATGAAGAAAGGCATGAGCCGCAACGAGGCGCTTCGCGACGTACGTCTAGAGCGCGGGAATTTTGAAGCCACCAAGGAGGAGGTGCGTTCTGCGGGCTGGGAATCCTTCGTGGAGACCTGTTGGCAGGACTTGCGCTTCGGGACGCGCATGCTGCGCAAGTCTCCGGGTTTCACCGCCGTAGCCGCGCTCACGCTTGCGCTCGGCATTGGAGCAAACACTGCGATTTTCAGCGTCGTTAACGCTGTCCTACTTCGGCCTTTGCCCTACGCCAATCCAAGCCAGCTCGTGTTTGTGTCCGAAGCTAAACCGGAGGCTGGAATCTCCGGGCTTGGGATGTCATTTCCCTCGTTCATCGAACTGCAGGATGACAATCGCGTTTTTGGCGCCATCGCCGGCTTCGGAGGTCATGCTTTAGTGCTTACCGGCAGCGGAGATCCTTCTGAAGTGAGCACCGTGGTAGTTACGCCTGGGTTCTTCTCGGTCCTCGCCGCTGAGCCGTTGCTGGGCCGCGTGTTCGTGCCTGAGGAAGGCAAGCGCGGATCTGCCCCCGTCGTGATTTTGAGCGAAAACCTATGGCGCGACCGATTCGGGGCTGACCCGGGAATCGTCGGCCGCTCGATTACGCTGGATATGCGCCCGTACACCGTGATTGGCGTGATGCCCGCTACCTTTCACACGCCTTTCCTTAGTCAGTCTATCCAAGTTTGGATACCGCTGGCTCAGGACCCCCTGTTTAGTGTTTGGATGACTCGACCTCCTCAGGAACACTGGATGGCCGTGATTGCGCGAGTGCGCTCCGGCATTTCCTCAGCTCAAGTGCACGCGGAATTGGACGCGATCGGCGCACGGCTAGCCGGGGAATTTCCAGCCGAGAAAGGATGGGCGATTCGAACCGAGCCGCTGCAGCAAACGATCACGGGCGATGTGAAGTTGCCGCTGCTCCTGCTGCTGGGCGCTGTCGGACTCGTCCTCTTAATAGCGTGCGCCAATATAGCGAATCTGCTTTTGAGCCGCGCGACCTCGCGGTCGAAGGAGATTGCTGTTCGAATTGCCTTGGGCGCTGGCAAAAGCCGCATCGCCCGCCAACTGCTCACGGAGTGCGGCATCCTTGGATTGCTTGGCGGTCTGATCGGAATGCTTGTGGCGTACTGGGGCGTGGCCACTCTCGCGCCGCTCCTGCCTTCCGGTCTGCCAAAGGTTCACTCGATTCGCATGGACGGCTGGGTCCTTGGCTTCGCTTTCGTGCTTTCACTGGCCACCAGCCTCGTGTTCGGACTAGCGCCCGTGCTTTCCGCGGCTGGGTCTGATCCGCACAAGGAACTCGGCGAAGGCGCTCGCGCCGGAGAGTCGGCAGGGCCGCGCCGGGCCCGCGCTTGCTTGGCGGTTGCGGAAATTACCTTGGCCATGGTTCTCCTTACAGGAGCGGGATTGCTAATGCGCAGCTTCGCCCAGCTTACTTCGGTGAATCCGGGCTTCCAACCGAAGCACGTCGTGAAGGCCATGGTTTCGCTTCCACAATTTCAATACTCGACGCCGAAACAGTGGGCCGCTTTTTCAGAAGAACTAATGACGCGCCTTCAGGCCCAGCCCGGCATGCGCGATTCGGCTATCGCCGGTCCGCTGCCCATCGTGGACTGCTGCGTCAACCTCGCGTTTCAGATTGTCGGCAAGCCCACGCTGCAACCGGGGACACCGGAAACCGCCGATTACGTCCCCGCCAGCCCGAGTTATTTCTCCGTGATGGGGATTCCGTTGCTCCGTGGCCGGTTGTTCAACGACTCTGATTCCGACACCTCGTCTCCGGTAGCACTGATCAGCGAAGCACTCGCCAAACGCTATTTCCCTAACGAGGATCCCTTGGGCAAACATCTTACTTTCGGATTCCCTGCCAACGGCGTTGTCTCGCGCGAGATTGTCGGCGTCGTTGGGGACATACACGACGTTTCATTGGGCAAGGAACCCGGGCCTATGCTGTATGTCCCCTATGCACAAGCGCCCCTTTATGGAGGCGAAGTAGTCGTCAGGAGCACCCTAAGCACTTCCGCTGTGGTCAGCGCAATTCGCGCGGTAACGCACGGTATAGACAAAAATCTGCCGGTAACAGACATCGCAGCGCTCCCTGAAGTCCTTTACAAATCTGTGGCGCAGCCGCGCTTCCGGACTCTGCTCCTCGGCTTGTTTGGCGCGATTGCATTGATCCTCGCAGCGGTGGGAATTTTTGGAGTGATTTCTTATTCTGTTTCTCGTCGGACGCATGAATTGGGGATTCGCATGGCGCTTGGTGCGCAGCCCGGGTCTGTTATGGGCATGGTCTTGCGCGAGACGCTGGCGCTCACACTGATTGGCATTGCGATTGGCGTACCTTGCGCTATCGTCACGGCGCGCCTCATTGCGCGGCTGCTTTTTAACGTGAGTCCCTACGACCCGTTTACGCTTGCGCTGGTTCCTCTTGCGCTGGTTGCCGTCGGAGCGCTGGCCAGCTACATCCCGGCGCGGCGCGCAATGAAGGTCGATCCCGTGGTCGCTTTGCGTTGCGAGTAGGCATCCGCGAAAGTTTAGGGGTGTAAGGAGGAGGCATGTCATTCCTAAAAAGTGTCGGCGGCGGGTTGCGTTCGCTGTTCCGAAAGAAGCGAGCCGGTCAAGAGCTAGACGAAGAGCTGCGCGGATTTTTCGAAATGGCCGCCGAAGAAAAAGTGAAGCAGGGCGTGCCCCGGAAAGCTGCGCTGCGCGAGGTGCGTCTGGAACGAGGAAGCATCGAGGTCTCGAAGGAAGTGGTCCGCTCAGCTGGCTGGGAATCTTTCGTGGAGACGTGTTGGCAAGACTTACGCTACAGCGCACGGCAGCTACGCGCTAATCCTCTGTTCACTGCGGCGGCAATTCTTTCGCTCGCCTTGGGGATCGGCGCTAATACAGCGATCTTTCAATTGATCGACGCTGTGCGGCTTCGCACGTTGCCTGTAAAGAATCCGCAGGAGATCGCGAGGATTGCCATCGATCATCGCGGCAGTGCAAGCGGCAGTTTCAGTTCGCGCTATCCGGACGCCACCTACGCAATGTGGGAACAGATTCGCAAGCAGCAACAAGGCTTCTCGGAAGTCCTTGCCTGGGGACCAAACGT
>JAWOLO010000410.1:0-4828 GCA_033853375.1 Terriglobia bacterium | reverse complement strand
AACCTCGCGCGGATCATTGCCTGCGGCCAGAGCTTGCCGGATGAGTTCATCGAGACGAAACTTCTCCGGGCCTCCAATTTCGACGGTGCCATTGATGGGCTGGCCCACAGCCACCCTATCTACCGCGCTCGCAACGTCATCGGCCGCCATCGGCTGGATCAGTGCCGACGGCAGGCGCACTTTGTTGCCTTCCGTGGAGAAATCGGCGATGGCCTTCACGAATTCGAAAAACTGCGTCGCGCGAACAATGGAATAGGGGATGCTGGAACCCTTGATCAAATCCTCCTGAGCGATCTTTGCCCGAAAGTAGCCGCTTTCGAGCATGCGCTCCGATCCTACGACAGACAGCGCAACGTGATGGCCCACGCCCGCGGCCGCTTCATAGGCCAGGAGATTCTGCGTCGCCGTCTTGAAGAAATGCATGACCGCCTCGTCTTCCCACACGGGAGCGTTCGATACGTCAACAACCACCGATGCACCCTTCATCGCTTCGGCCAGTCCCTCGCCGGTAACAGAATTGACGCCGGACTTGGGGGATGCGGCAACTGCTTCGTGGCCGTGCTCGCGCAACTCGGTGACGAGCTTTGATCCGATCAGTCCACTGCCGCCGATCACTACGATTTTCATGATTGCCACCTTTATTTTATTTCCGGCCCACGCATTCAAAGCTACCTGTCGTACTCGCTTAGACCGAACATCTATCGTTTTGTGACAGAAGACTGGTTATATTCGACCAGAAGCTGCGCTTGCTGACCGTGCCCAGCTCCGTCTGCGAACCAGGAATAAGAGAAGGTATGCCTGCGCGATCAGCCACAAACAGAGTTCCGACGATCGAACCCGTATTGGGAGTCGTCTACTGCCCGGAAGCAGGTAAGAACCCATCTGCCATTCCTTCGCAACCTATGGAAGGGCAACTTAGGTGCCAACGGCGGTGCTCCCCGGTTCCGGTAGGAAGTGGCTACGAATGAAAGACTTACTTTCAATAATCTAACCACAGTAGAGCCTTTCGTCGGGCGAGTGACGGTCAAGATTCTGACGCGGTGACAGAAGAAGGTCGGCTTCGGTCAGGACATTGTTTCGTCGTTCCGAGCTGTCGACAATCTAAGGTGCTATTAGAAATCGCGCCGTGCGGGTATCGGTGCGCTGAGACACTGAAGCTGCTCGTGTTAGCGAGCTGCTGTGAGCCGCGATTCGCGTAGGAGGAATCTAATGCGCGTCGGTTCGCGAAGAGGTCTTGGTCCGTACGCCCACGAAAAACACAGGTGCAGTTGATGTGCCGAGAGCATAGAAAATCTGATGAGGCTGCGTTGGACTTGCTTTTCAAGCAGTTGGCTGATCGCAGGTAAGGCTCCGCGTGAGTAAAATCGATTCTAACAAGGAGAAAGTTTTGTCAAGTTATTAGCGGAGAGACGGCTCTTTGTCATAGAGTCGGCGAGATATGCCGAGCTTCTTCATCTTGTATGCGAGAGTGGTGCGCTTCAGCCCGAGCCGCACAGCAGCGCCATTGGGTCCGCCGACGATCCAGTTCGAGCGCCGAAGGGCGTCAAGAATGTGCGCGCGCTCCGCTTCCTCAAGTGTGGTCAGGGGCGGCTTGCTATGTTTAAGTGCGCGGTCCAATTCGGAAAGGGGTGCTTGCAACGTCCGTCCGGAAGACAGGATGACGGAGCGCTCGACAAAGTTCTGAAGTTCGCGGATGTTGCCTGGCCAAGGGTGATGGACAAGCTTTTCCATGCTCTCTCTGGGGATGACTTCTATGTTCTTTTTCATTCGACTCGCAAGCTTTTCGACGAAGTACTCGACAAGCAACGGAATATCATCGGCCCGCTCCCGCAATGGAGGTACACGCACGGGAAAGACGTTCAGACGATAGTACAGGTCGCTTCGAAGTTCGCCGTCCTCGACCATCTTAGGCAGATCTCGGCTCGTTGCAGCCACCAGCCGGGCGTTCACGCGTATCGTATGGATGCTACCGAGCCTCTCGAACTCCTGTTCCTGCAAGACACGCAAGAGCTTTGGTTGAAGTTCGAGAGAAATATCCCCGATTTCATCCAAGAACAGTGTGCCTTCGTTGGCCAAATCAAAGCGTCCAATCTTCCTGGTGAGTGCTCCGGTAAATGCCCCCCTCTCATGACCGAAAAGCTCGCTCTCCAGTAAGCCGGAGGGGATGGCAGCGCAATTGACCTTCGCGAAGGGTCGATTTTGCCGGGGGCTTAATTGATGAACTGCGTGGGCGATGAGTTCCTTGCCTGTCCCAGTTTCACCTAGAAGCAGGACTGTGGAGTCAGTCGGCGCCACGGTCTTAACGTCTTGCAGCATGCGCAGCAAGGAGGGGCTCCGACCGATGATTCCGCAGAAAGGTTGGCTAGACAGGCGCCTCGCACCTTCGAACGACTGCCCTCGTGTAGGCTTCTCATTATTTCCCGGTTCTGCGAAATTGCTTCCTCCGGTATCCGTTAAATCGAACTCGGCCGCACTCGTGGGCGGTACGGCCGGACCAGTGGCGAAAGCGTACGAAACATCACTCATGCTTCACCTCACATCGCTCTCCCGGCGCACGCCAAGCCTGCAGCTAGAAAGCAGCCCTGACCTGCGGGAAAATCGAGAAGCTCCACGGAATTCGCCGTTTCTCGACAGATTGTCTGCGCGCCGTGTGGATAAATTATGTGGCGTCGCAAGACCGAATTCCTGATGTGCCCTATCCTAAATGTCGAACCGCTGTCCTTTGGTCGTCACTTCATTTTGTTCACGCCATACGGGCCTGGCAACTATTGGGTCTGCGGTGCGAAAGGATTCAGGCTGCCTTGCTAGCTCTTTGAACCGAGTTCAAGAACTCCAGCAAGTCAGCGTTAACTTGTGCCTGATGGGTTGCGGTAAGCCCATGGGGCGCACCTGGATAATAGATTTCCTTCGCACCCTTAATTAACTTGGCGGACTTTCTCGCCGAATCCTTCACGGGAACGATCTGGTCGTCCTCCCCATGGAGAACCAGTGTCGGGAAATCGAACTTTTTCAGGTCTTCACTGAAGTCTGTCTCGGAGAATGCTTTGACGGATTCGTACGCATTCAAGGCGCCTGCCTGCATGCTCCAAAGCCAGAACTGATTCAAGATACCCTGTGACACCTTGGCTCCAGGTCGATTCGCCCCATAGAACTGCACGGCAAGATCTTTGTAGAACTGCGACCGATCACCAGCTACGCCGGCGCGAATGCCGTCGAAGACTTCCATTGGCAGACCCTCGGGGTTGGCCTGGGTCTTCAGCAAGAACGGAGGAACGGCTGCGACCAGAACTGCTCCCGCAACTCGCTTGCTGCCATGCCGCCCAACGTAGCGCGCTACTTCGCCGCCTCCGGTCGAATGGCCGATGAGTGTCACGTTGTTGAGATCCAGCGCTTCGATTATGGCTGCGAGATCATCCGCGTATCCGTCCATGTCATTCCCCGTGGACGGCTGACTCGACCGACCATGCCCGCGCCGGTCGACCGCAACGCATCGATACCCGTTTTGGACGAGGTATAGCATCTGGCCGTCCCAGGCATCGGAGTTCAACGGCCAACCGTGAGAAAACGTTACAGCTGGCCCTTTGCCCCAGTCCTTGTAATAAATTGTCGTACCGTCTTTCACTGTAATCGTGCTCATGTGTATTTTCTCCTTGAGTTTTGTGACACTGAAATGCTTGCAGTTTGTTGATTTATTTCGCCGGCACCAATACGGGAGCGCCTTTGTCCTTAATCAGGAACACTACGAATTTCGCCGGTTTGGTTTGGCTGGCGTTTCGCCCGACGATGTGAACATCAGAGGGACCTTCATAAAAGGTCTGACCAGGTGTCAGAGTCACTTCCTTTCCGCCCCTCACCTGCATCACTATTGAGCCCTCAAGGACATAAACAAACGCGTGTGCGTTGTGGCGATGTATGGGGTCCGAGCTGCCCGGTGGATACTCGACAGTGATCATCAGACCTTCCTTGCCGGGCAGGTCGGTCAGGTCCTTCGACAAGAGCGGCATCACCCTTGCCTCTTTGGGCTCCAGGGTGACGGACATCAGATAAACCAACATTAAAAGCAGTTTTGTGACCGACATAAACAATCCTTTCGTTTGCACCTATTAGGATTCCACCCGTAGCGAGCTTGCTTCTGAGTCAGGCGTAGCGAGCCAAGGGTTCCTGTTCAGCACGCAGCCAATCTTCAATGTGGTGACCGTCATGCCGGGCGGCTCGATTCGTACACACGGCATCTCGCCGTGTGTGGCGCGACAGCTTGTATCTCCGCTCCAGATGCATCCTCAGATAGCGTCTCGCGTGGACAACACGTGCCTTAACCGCGGACACAGTCAGACCGAGCCGCTGAGCGGTTTCCGCATTCGAAAGCCCTTGCAATTCCTTAAGAAGAACTACGACCCGTAAGTTTTCCCGGAGGTGAGAAATTGCTTGAAGTAGAGCACGTTGGAGTTCGTTTTTGGTAAGGAGCTGTTCCGGCGTCGGATGGTCATCCGGTGGGTCAAGAGCCAAACGTGCCCGGACGTCATCGTGGTCGCTATCTGAAGTTGGAGTGTGCGCTCGCCTTTGCCGGAGGAGCATCAGCGCTTCGTTGATAGCTATACGTGTGACCCAGGTTGAAAACGTCGAGTCTTCGCGAAATCTACTAAGGTTTGTGAAAGCACGCTGAAACGACCGTTGAACTGCATCTTCCGCATCCTGCCGGTTGCCAAGTATTCGGAGGACAGTGTGATAGGTCCTCAGTCGTTGACGCTCGTAGAGTTCCCCAAAAGCATTCGAGGATCCAGATTTTGCCTGCGATATGAGCAATCGTTCATCGGTCGGTCCAGATTTC
>JAWOLO010000409.1:0-5793 GCA_033853375.1 Terriglobia bacterium | reverse complement strand
CGGATTTTAGAACTCGCGAACAAAGCGCATTTTCTGTACTTTACGAGAAATGCCGCCGAACGCGGTCAATTACTGAAGATGGTGCTTTTGAACTGCGCGACCGATGGCGTAAGTCTCAGTCCTACTTACAGAAAGCCGTTCGACGTGATCTTCCAGCGGGCAAGAAATGAAGAATGGTCGGGGAGACTGGATTTGAACCAGCGACCCCCTGGTCCCGAACCAGATTTCGCAAGTTATTGAAATCTATGGATTTCTATTGATTTCTGTAGCTTTGTTTTGAACCGCTTGCAGACCGCTTGTTGAGTTTCGTGGACCTTTGTTGATCTTGGAGGATTTCGCAGCTACAAAATCATCTACAGTTTCTGGGCGAATGCAATACGAACAGGAAGTTGTCGCGGAATACTGTAGCGCCCGGCCACGCGGCGAGGCGGCGGTACAGGCAATCAAGTAAGGGGAAGGCGAAGCAACGCAGCGGCGGGATGAACGTTCGCGAGGAGAAACCGCATGGATAAGAACCTGCCGCGGCGCTGCTGAACGCCTGGGCACGGCAGACGGCCCGCAGGCCCACCCTTCGCGCAGCAGCGAAGAGGACGGGTTAGAAGTTGAACTGAATTCCGAGCAGAAGAAAAGAGCCCCGGCGAACCGGGGCTCTTGGTGTCTCGATCAGTAGTTCTCCGGGTGCATGGCCGTCCAACCGCCGACCCGTCTTTATGATTCTCAAACCGGGACATAGACTGCGTAACCGCGCTGTGCCGCCCAGAAATCGGCCTTGCCGTTGAGGTCAGTCCACTTGTCGGCCGGTGCCGCCGTGTCGTTTCTCCCCCACCACGCGACCGGCGTCATGCGTTTCGTGCGCCACTGGGTCGTCACAAACGCGCCGTTCCATGTGTCTCCCCGATTGTTCAATACTAGGATCAACCCGGGCTGGCTGCCAGTGCCACTTCGCTGCATGACATAGAGATCATGGTCCGCGTAAAGAACGGACGTGCCTCCACCGGCATACTTCTCGTGGGCCGCAACCAAAGCCGCAATTCCGTTGGCGGTGCCGCGGGCAGCTAGTCCGAAATTGAAGTAATCCTGCCAGAAGACACAGGGATACCCTTCTGCCGTGAGAATAAACGCGTAAGCGAGCAGTTTCTCGTTAATTACAGCATTCTGCGGATCTCGAACGGTGTCGTGGTTGTCGACAAACGTGACTGCCTGAAATGGAAAACAGTGCACCACGGTCCCATCCGTCAGGGCCCGCAAATCGAAACCGTACTGATCGCACAGGCCTTTCAGTTTGTAGTGCAGTGGAAAATCAAAGGCGGAGACCGGGTTGTCCATGAACGCATTGTTGATCGACGTCAGCCATTCATCGACCACTCGGTCTGAATGCCAACACTCACCCACGCAAAAGGGCCGGAAATAGTTTGCGGCGCGGCTGTAACAATATTCGGCGATTCCCTTCACCATCCACGGGCCGTAACCCTTCACGAAATCGAACCGAAATCCATCAAAACCGATGTCCTCAATCATCCAACGGGTGTATTCCATCAGGGCCGCGTAGACTACGGGGTTCCGATGGCACAGGTCGGGCATGTCTCCGAACACGCCCCAGCAATCCATCGTTTCGTACGTACTTGGGTGAAAACATTTCCAGTCTCGGGGAAACTTCCCACTCTTTGGGGTAAATTTCGTCCACCGTAATTGCCCGTCAAGGGGATTGGTCTCTTGCGTGTCACCTCCGGAGTTGTGGTCAAGAACGACGTCGGCGTATACCTGGATCGACTTGGCGTGTGCAGCCTGGATGAGCTCGATGAGATGCTGTTTTGAGCCAAACCAAGTCTCTGTGCGACCCTTCTGAGGATAGTCTCCTAGATCAAAGTAATCGTAAACGTCGTACCCCATCGAATTCCATTCCGCTGCTTTCGAGGCCGGGGGAAGCCACAGAGCGGTAAAGCCGTCCATTCCCAAGCTGGGCAATTCACGCTCGATCGCGCGCCACCAGCTACCCTGTTGCCCTTCGGCGGAGGGGCAATCCCAATAAAACGTTTGCATCATTACTCCCATGGCGCCCTCCTTACGTCGTGTGACATTTGTTTTGAAATCTCAGCGTTGCGGGGGACTAGGTTTCGTCGCCTCCAGCCTTTTGGGGGTCACCCTTTGCATTATGGATTGTTGGACAGCGAGACTGTTTTGAAGGTTATCTTTAACCGCTCGTGTTTCGGACCTGGTTCTCTCAATGTTCGCCGAGAGGCCAGAGATTTGTGCCTGCACTACTGGTGGAGCAGAGGCGCGGATTTGTTCGAGCTGGTCGCTTGCGACTTGCAACTGCCCTTCAAGTTTGGTCACGCTCTGACTGGCATCTTGTGTCTTCTGCAAAGCGTCCTGCAGCTCCCGCTCCCACTTGAACCCAGCTATTGATGCCTCCGTGAACCCTGCTTTAGTCAGAAGGCTGTTGATGGTCTGCGGGAACAGCAGAAGTAGCAACAGTATCGCGACGATCACCGCTTCCCGTACTAATGCGACGAGCGCTTTCAGTCTCTCAAGCAAACCTGATTTCTCATCCGGCATGGTCATCCTCCTTCCAGCGGAAAGATTTCTGAGCCCGCTCTTAACGTTTTCGGCTGGTGATGGGCTCGCTCGTACCAACCTATTGCTGACGTCTCACGAGTGATGTCGACCGCGACCTGGGCAGTGATCCGACGCTTCGGACATCGCCGTGACTCCGGGAAACGCGCCCAGCGGCTTCGGTCGCCTTCACTGCCTTGGCCCGATCGGCGTTTGACTTGAAGTCGTACCGGGCAAAGGTTCTGGCAGTTGAAGGTGCCAATTCGCACCGCCCGCATTGGTCACCCGTTTCGTCAAGAATACGACGCGTGTACTGTATTCGCGGGTCGGCCACCGCTACACATCCGCTCGCCTCCAAATCGTGCTCAGTCATACGTGAAACGATAGTCCAACGATGATTGTCGATCATCGTTTCTCTCCCTCGTTCTGAAATCAGAACAGACTGGCAATGTGGAACGGAGCACAAGAAAGAACAGGCGTAGGAGCTCGCTCTTGGTGCTCAGGCGGGCACGAGGCGGTCGTCGGAGATCTACTCCTCGGGCGTTCATACCAGACGGAAATCCTCGCAGGGGTGTTATGGCGGTTGAACCAGTTGTCCATCTCCTCGAAGTCGAATTCGGGCTCGGAACCTCATGGTTTCGTGCGTCTTCCTGCTGGCCTGGGGGTTTCTTGGCATCGGCCTGGGCTTAGTGCCTTCTGCGCTGCGGGGTGTAGTTCCTAGCGCCCGTGCTTCCGTCCGCGCAACATGTCTGACGAGCGGCTTCTGTCTTGCATCCTAGGAGTTGGCTCAAAGACTGGAGCCGATCACCTCTTGCGTGATCCACATTCCCACACTGGGTAGTGCTCTTCGGAGTTCGAGCGTTACACTGCAAGAGCGGGAACGTGGAGAAAGTTAGCAAGCATAGCCCGAGTACAAAAAAAGCCCCGGGCGAGCTAGGACCCTGGTGCTTAGGCGATTCCCGGGCCGTGGTCGGTTTATTGGCTCTCATGTGGATAACATCGGGAACGTATATTGGTTGTAAGTTTCCGGAGCAGCACACGAGGTAACACCGCCAGTACCAGGGTGGACGCAGGGCCGAGCGGCAGGTAGGGCTTTCTGAGCCTGTTTCGCAGATTAGACAAGAAACAGTGACAATCACTGTAACGGTGTACGGCAGTGTGGCCGAAGCAGAAGATTCGGTTCTGGACCTGCTCAGTAACCTCAAGCCCTCGGTGCGCAGACAGCGCTCAAGGGACAACGATCTCACAGAACAGGCTGGATCCGTCCACTTCGGTGATGCTGGGCGTAACTCCGAGACCGGCAGCGAGCCTCTCGAAGGTCGCTTTGTCCGCAGTTGTAGCTCGAAAACCGTCCTTACAAACAATCACGCCGTTTCCGGTAGCCTGATAGTCGATCTCGCCGATCAAGTGGTGTGACGACTGAACTTCAAACCACTCCAGTCGATGTTCCCAGAATTGAGCCGCGTAACTGGAAAACAGTATAAGACCGCCTGATCGGGTCACCCGCAGCGCCTCCCTGAAAAGCTGTTGCTGATCAACGGCGAAAGCACAGATGCCATTCTGAATGCAGACCGTCAAATCAAACACACCGTCACGAAAGGCCAGGTGAATGGCATCCATGCAGGCGAGCCGGAGTGATGGTTTGTGCCCCAAGGATTCCGAAGCCAGACGAAGGCTCGGCAACGAAGTATCGATTCCGCACGTGAGGTAGATTTTAGGGAGGAGCCGCTCAAGAACCCTGCCATATCCACAACCTAGCTCCAGAACGGCCATTGACGGAGTCGTTCTTGACAGTACGAATTCGAGTTCTGTTTCGAGGTACGCCTTGGTGCGGGGTGGAGCGAGATCATAGCAAGCGCGGAGGCGTTCGGCAGCGAGCCTTTCAGTGTAATAGTCGTGCATGGCGCGATCTCGTGATATTAGAGAAACCGAAGGTCGATGCGGCAACGATTTTCTCGGTTCGCAAATCGCTGTTCACGCGCTAGCACCCCCGTATATCCTCTGTCATTGGATGTTCCTCGATTAAGGAAACGAAATTTCATGCCAGGCACAAATGTTGAACTTGCCGTACGAGAGCCAGCGCGCGAGCTGCTTCGTCACATGATCGCTACCCTGGCTTACCGCGGCGGCAAAGCGCTTCGGGCTGCGCCGCAGGGGTTTTCGGAGTTTCGCGTGTCGGAAGGCACGCGTACTCCGGGAGAGATCCTCGCCCACCTCGCCGATCTGCTCGACTGGGCTATGTCGGCTGCCCGCGGCAAGCAGGAATGGCATGACTCCGCGCCCCTACCATGGGACAAGGGAGTCGAGCGTTTCTTCACCGCCCTGGAGCACTTCGAAACTCATCTCGCTTCCGGCTCTCCTCTGTACGCTTCGGCCGAGAAACTCTTCCAGGGTCCTATTGCGGACGCGCTTACTCACGTGGGGCAGATCGCGATGCTGCGTCGTATGGCAGGAGCGCCCCTGCGCGGCGAGAACTACTATGTTGCCAATATTGTGACCGGCCGTGTGGGTCCCGACCAATCCGCTCCTCGCCGCGAGTTCGACTGAAGCAAACGCCGACCGGTCGCGGCGCTACGGGCACAACACTAGACGGCCACGCACGTCACCGCGCCGCACCCGATCCAAAGCGTCGTTCACATCGTCAAGGGACAGACACTCGATGTCCCACAGGATCATCCTCGCCCCAGCATATTCCAGGACAGCCTTCAGGTCGTCTATCGATCCCCAGATCGAGGTCGTGAATATGGCCTCATGGGGGACGGTTCCGAGGCCGAACGGTATCTGACCTCCGGCTTCTCCGACCTGCACCACTGCGCCGCCACGTTCGACAATCCCGCTACCAAATCGCAACATGTCTTCACTCCCGACGAAATCGAAGACGATGCGAGCTGAACCCTTGAAATCGAGGATCGACGTCGCTTCATCGGCTCCGAGACTTATGGCGCGCGTGAGCTTGTCGGCACTGCGGTCCAGCGCAACGACGCACGCGTTGGTGAGCAACTTCAGAAACTGCACTGCGAATTGGCCGAGACCGCCAACGCCAATGACTACCGCTCTGTCTCCATCGCGGAGCATGTGGCGGAAGCGACGCACCGCGCGATAGGGTGTTACCCCGGCGTCCGCGAGTGGTGCCGCGCGAATTGGATCGAGTTCGCCTAACGGGAGGAGATACCGTGCTGACGGAACGACAACGTATTCGGCATAACCTCCCTGACGCGCCCACCCGGGCTCCCGCGCCTC
>JAWOLO010000408.1:0-3433 GCA_033853375.1 Terriglobia bacterium | reverse complement strand
CCCGGGTTTCGAAAAGAAAATTCTCACATTGCTGGCCGAACACCTCCCCAAAGGAACGCAGTAAGCCAGGGCCGTATTTTCCACAGTTGAGCCTGCGTCAAAAACTCACTTTGCCGGGATAATTGTTGAAGTGGCAATCGCGACAAAACTCATGCAAGTTACGGAGATAGCGCGGCCAGCGCCAGAACTGCGCCCGTTCTTCTCCATCCAAGACCTAGCAGAACGTTGGCGCTGTTCTCGCGCATCCGTCTACAACCAGATTCGCGGCGAAAAAGTGCTAGACTTTGCTCCCAATGGCCGGAAGGGACACAAGTTGGTGCCTCTCGATGTGGTACTCAAGATTGAGCGGTCTCGCATGAAGGTGTTGCGTTGACGCTGCGGGTAAAGAAACGCGGGAGCACCTACCGCCTCGAAGGGCGCCTTGGGGACCGAGCGCGCCGCGGATCCGGCGAACGCGATCGCATTCGGCTTTCGCTCGGGACCGCGAATGGGGATGCTGCACAGATTTATCTTGGCAAAGTCGAGCGTGCCCTGGCCGAAGGTTCCACTTCTCCAATCTGGAAGGAACTCGCCAACCTTCTACCGCCAGAGACATTCGCAAAGCTCGCGGCAGTTGTCGGCTATCAGCCGGACACTGATGCCCCATGCCATACTTGGGAAGCGTTAGAGTTGAGGTTCAAGGCCTGGATGACGCAGCAGATGGCCTTGGACAAATTGCGCGATACAACGCGCGAGCGCTACGCGCAAACCTGCAAGGCGTTCGGCGAGTTTTTGAATGGTCGCGCAATTGCAAATCTCGAGGAGATCACGCGCGCAGTGATCGAAGACTTCAAAGCGTGGCAACTTGAGCGTGTGACGAAAAAGAAGTCCTCGCGCGGTGGTCGCGGGGTTGTGGTTAACGTAGCAGTTCTCCACCGAGTTTTCTGGTATGCCGTCGAGTGCGAAATGCTCGCGAAGAATCCAGTGCGCTTGGAAGGCCGCCATAGAGACTCAGTCGAGCATGGTGCTCAGCCCTTCAAGGCCGCAGAGCTGACAAAGTTGCGAGAGGCGGCGGGGCGGGACATGCTCGCGTTTCTGTTGCTGCGCTGGACGGGGTTGCGCGCCTCCGACGCGATAGGTTTGCGGTGGGGCGAGATTGACTGGGAGACGCGGGAGATCAATCGGCTGACGCAGAAGCGGAGGAAGCGCGTCATTCTGCCGATTCACGAGGAGCTATTCTTCGCGCTAGAAGTCGAACGAGATCGGCGCAAACCGCAGCCGGAAGATCGCGTGCTGCTGAATCCTGAAACGAATCAGCCGATAACCCGCCAACGCCTATATCGGAGAATACTTGCCATTGGCCGTAGGGCAGGCGTGCTCGATGCACACCCCCACAGATTCAGGGATAGCTTTGCCGTGGACTTACTTTCTCGTGGGGCCTCTCCCTACGATGTGGCGAAGCTTTTGGGAGACGTCGTTCAGACCGTCGAAGAGCACTATGCACCATTTGTTCGTGAGCTCCGTGAGCGCGCGAGGCGTATACTGGAGACCGGTGAGGGACTTGAGATAACGGGCACACAGCAGGCACAGCGGGACGCAGGCAAAGGACGAATACAATGAGAACAAAAGAGATAGGAGCCAACAGTTCCGTTACCGGGGTTCTGGAACCTGGCTTCTTCGGTTGCGGTCCCATGCTTTTTCGCTTGGTCGCATCAGGCTGCATAAGTTAGAAAGTTCCGATTTGAATTACGAGTCCGGTTTTGGAGCAGGTCGTGGCGGACCTTCACTAAGGTAACCGCAACATAAAAAGAGGGTTAGGGGCTTTTATGTTCTTGCCTGAACTTGGCCGGAGCCGTGCATTGACAGCTACACGTAGGCGCGTTTCGTCTAACGAACTGTAGAGAGTGACAAGCGAGGGGGAAGGGGCTTGCTTGTTGCTTTTTGCAGATCGTTCCCACCTGCCTCTGAGAGGGAAGCTAGGATGGATGACCCCACGCGCTGACGTGAAAACGACGCCAGCAACTGAAACGCGCCTTACGGGGCCCCCGATCCCAAGCGGGGGCCCCATTTTAGTTTTTAGTCGTTAGTCCTAAGTTGTAAGTTTGAGCCAAGCCGAAGTTGAAGTTCACAGCTCACAGCCTACAGCTCAGAGCCAAAAGCGAAAAAGAGGAGCAACGTCTGGAAACGTTCCTACTTGCCGTTAACATCGGCTGCAAAGCTTAACCCTAAGAACGAGGTGTCAAGCAGCCCCATGTCTGCGACGACCGGAGGAAGCTTTTCTCAAGGGCTAAGGCGTGGTCACCAAAGGCAATTCGATGAAGCTGGCTTGGCCGGGCGCGTGGTAAATGTGCTGCGTAGCCTTTCGGTAGTCGCCGGGCTTGGCCCAGAAAATATTTGGAACAAATGTTTGCGGGTTGCGATCGTATAGCGGGAACCAGCTCGATTGGATTTGCACCATGATGCGGTGCCCCGGAAGAAAAACGTGGTTTGCAGTGGGCAACGCAAGCTTATAAGGCAACGGCTTGTCCGGCGTGATTGCCTTGGGCGTTTCTAAACTTTCGCGGTAGCGCCCGCGGAAAATGTCGGCGGATACCATGAGTTGATAGCCGCCCATTTCTTCCTGGCCCGCGACTTCATCCGGGTAAACGTCAATCAACTTCACGACCCAGTCGGAATCGGTGCCACTGGTGGAAGCAACGAGATTCGCGATGGGCTGCCCACTGATTTTGACGGGCTCGCGCAATTCGTCGGACACAAAGGCCAGAACGTCGGGGCGGCCGGAAGCTTCGCGCTGGTCGTCCACCAGCCATTGCGACCAGGTGAACCGGCCGCTGTAGCCCACAGGCTGGTTGGGCCGCGCGCGGAAGGGCACCGGTTTTGCAGGGTCGGAGACATATTCGTCGAATGCTGCATCGTTTGCCTTCGGCGCGGCAAAGCGCAGGCGCAGTCCCGCCGATAAATAGAGCGGAGTCGCATGAATCGCACAGCCGCTCGCGCAGCCCGCGGGCCAAGCAGGCAGACGAAGCCACTTGTTTGCGCCAGTTTCGAAGGCGTTCACGGGCGCGACGTCGGCTTTCGGCGCACCATCCTTTAGATACTGCGCAAGGAACGGCGCGAGAATTTCTTTGCGGAAGTACAAGCCGGTGTCGCTGTTGAACTTCAGTGCGCCCAGCGAGCTGCCGTCTTCAATCTCCTGGCCATGGTGCCACGGTCCCATAACGAGGAAAACTTTGTCGTTGTTGGTATCTTTCGGTTTGATGGCTTTGTACACGGCGATGGCGCCGTAGATGTCTTCCTGGTCCCACAGGCTGTGCACGAGCATTGTTGGAACTTTCAGAGGCTGCGCAGCGAGGATTTTGTCCATCGCCTGTTGCTGCCAAAAAGAATCGTAGCTTGGGTGCTCGAGAATTTTTCGCCAAAAGCCGACTTGTTCGAGGCCGTGAATGCGTCCGAG
>JAWOLO010000407.1:0-13963 GCA_033853375.1 Terriglobia bacterium | reverse complement strand
CATAACACGCGCGCGAGCTACCCCCGACAACATGAAGGCGTCCCGGCGTGCGCGGATGCGCGGGCCGTTTTATTTGCGGCCGGAGTTTGTCGAGTAAGCGGCTTGCCGAGGGGTAGGAGTGGGTACTGGGAGGAACTTTACCGATTTGATGGGTGGATTCAATAGGTGGACGCAACACCAGCTTGAAGTCTAAGTGCAAGAGTTTCAAGGGCCAAATTCGTTCGCGAAACTTGATTCAAAGAAAAGACTGCCCTGTTTAGGTCTGATTGAATACAGCCCTGGAGAAAGGTCCTCCTGAAAAAGCGTTATGGGATCAAGTGACTAAGGGGGGTGTTGCATCGACCGTTTGAACTGGCACGGTTTACCAGGCACTTGGATTAAGATACTCGCAGGGAGTTCATTGCGAGGGTTACCGATGCGAATTTTCATGGAAGGTCAGGAGGAGTGGGCAGAACCCAGCGGTGCGGCGATGGTTGCCATCGCCAAACTCCTGCTGCTCCCCGCTGCATTGGTCGCATTTGTCTGGGGAGTTGTGATTTTACTTCTTGGGCATCGAGCAGGTGCGTGGCCGTTGGGGCAAGCGATAGCCACCGTAGTGTTCTCTTGCCTGTCTCTGGCGTTCTGGATTGGTGGCAGAGTTTTGATGTTCCTCGGTCGAAAGATGCGTGAGCGCAGAATAAAGCTACCCTGAGGTTTGCTTGGGTCCATCCAACAAGGATATGAGGGGCCGCCCTAGTACGAACTCTTCCGATTACCCGGTTTACCAGGAGCTAGCGACCCTGTCTGGTATAAGATATCGAGGTCATGGGAATTTTTGAACGCATTGAAGAAAATCTCGGTGCGCTAGTCGTTGCGACGCTTGCGGCGGTATTCGCAGCCATTGGTGCCTGGCTGTTGACTATATTCGTTGGCGCGAGGTTTTTTCGAGGTGAGTGGAGCTACGGGATACCACTGGCGTTCGGTATCCCAGCGGCGCTCATTGCAGGTGTCGCCGTGTTCCTAATTGTTTTTGGGAAACTTCGATGAATGCGGACTCAAATCACGGGGCCACAGTGAATCATCGTTATGGGCGGTCGGCTGGCTAGTACCCACAAGGACGATTACCGCGTTAGAACGAAGCCGCTTGCGCGGCGGACGCTTCGCGTGCAATACTCCAGGCGTCATGCGCCACGGTCGGAGCCGAATCTCGGTTGAGTTACTCTCGGCTGAATTGACTCCTTTCCACATGATAGAAATCCCATAGGAACTAGCCCTACCGCATCCGCCGCAAACGCAAGCGGCTTCCTTCTAACGGCTTTATCGAACGCGCGAAGAGCACCGCGCCCAGCTCCACTGCTTCGCAAAAACGCGCGTCCGATAAAGCACTAGCGTTAATCAGGACCTATGACAACTTGTATTAACATTGGGTATCTATGTTCGCGTGGCTAAAGAAGACAAACCGCCCCCCTGCCGCAAGCACTGTAATGGCGAGGCTGATTATTCTCAAATACCTGTTCGTCAAAGCCCTTGCAACGCCGCCTTCCGAATACCTTTCTGAGTGTAGAGAGAAGTGGACTAAAGAAGAATGGAACAGGTTCCTTGAGGAACAACGAGTCCAGCATAAACAGCTTATCGAAAGGCTGCGTGAGGGCAGACTGTGGAACGTGATGGAGCAGAAAGAACGCAGTTTTATAGAGATGCCGTCTAACGAAGTCACTCAACAAATGCTCATTGACGCCAGTTGGAGTGTTGAGTCAATTGTATGTCTTATTTGGGCGCTGGGATACACTTCGGAACTGCTGCCATATGACCAGCAAGCCGACCCCGAGCTAACGAACAAGCTTCCGACAGAACCCATTCAAATTCTTATCAAGAAAGCGGCGCTCCGACCTCACGCGTTGGTCACAAAACAACGCGACTTGGCTGAGCTTTGGCATTGGCGGTCGCGCACTCGGCAACTTCAAGAATCAAACTACAAATTCACATTTCCCGGCGATATGACCATCCAAAAGGTCATCGGAATGGCGTCAGCCAAGGCCGCGACGGATGGCGTGATTCCATCTCCCATAGGAGACGACTTTCCTGCCTTTGGCAAAGCCTATCGGGACCTGACTCATCAGGAGTACTTGCAAGCTACATCCATCGCGGTGGAACGGCACCGCGCTCTTAACTGGCTCTGCGGTTTCGCGCCGGGAAACCGCTGGTCTCAAACTCCGACTGACACATAGCTCCCGATTAGTCGGGAAACCGGAAAAGTGGCGGCTAGTACCCCCATGGACGATAACCCGGGCGCGGGGCCGATCAGGGCTTTGATGCCTGTCGTTCGCGTTTAACAAACCTAGGCAACATTTTGAACATATCCTGCAAGATGGCTTCCGGCTGCTCTTCGTGCATGCCGCGACACGCCTGAATGAATATCTTTGTGAGCGAACTTAATGTATTGAACAGAGCGAGTCGGCCAAGGTCTCGTTCCTCTGAAATCCTCGCGCGAACCCTAAAGTAGTCCCCAGGTTCGATGGCATGGCCGTAGAGAGAGTGAATGGTCGCATGCACATACTGACTCGCCCAAAAGTAGAACGCGTCGTAGTCTAACTCGCCAGTGATTGGCTTCCCTTGTTGGTTCACCTCAAACGTGTCTGGTTCGAGCGCCATGAACTTAGCTTGGCCACCGTGTGGCGTCCACTGGTGTCTCGTCTTGTATTTGTCTGCAATCCTCATTGCTTCAGCATGAGCTGCGGGCAAGTCTAGCTTCCGATTGGGGAAGTACTTGTCGTTTAGGATCACCCACTCTTTCTGAATCCTGGCCGCATATTCCACGTAGGTTGTGATACGCGCCTCAGTGTCTTTGTTGCTCATGTAGCGAACGGAAAAGAAAATCTCAATCAACGTCCGGGCTAGTCCGAAAGCCTCGGCTGGAAAGCCAGTCCTCACTAGCGCGCAGACAGCTCTTCCGACCGTGAGCGCCTTGGAGAGCAGGGCGAGGAATACTCTGTTGCGAGCATCGGCAGTCGCGGGGATCATTTTCCAGTTGTCGATGAACTTCTCAAGTCGTGCAATCTGTTTTAATACTTCCGACTGAGTTGGATAGCCCATAAGAGCCTCGCAAAATCGAATAGAATGAATGGATGGCCGATTGTTACCTTTGCGGATCACCCGCCACGACAATAGACCACGTTCCCCCTCAATCCTTTTTTGAAAGCCTCCCGGCGAACATCATTAAACTGCCAGCTTGTGCCGCATGTAACCGGGGCGCTTCTCTCGATGAAGAATACATACGCACGACCCTTGCTGCCCTAGGATATGCGAGAAGTGCAGTTGCCCGCCGAATTTGGGAGGGTGCCGTTAGGAGGTCGTTTGTTCGCCGTCCAGAAGGTCTAAGGGCGCGATTGGCACGAGATCTAGTGCCAGTGGAAGTGCGCACACCAACTGGCAACGTCATGGGCCACTTGCCTGGTCTAACAATAGATGGCGAACGCTCACTCAGGGTGTTCAGGAAAGTAGCGCGAGGAATATTTTTTTTCGAGCGAGAGCAGCGACTCGTAGACGATGAATTGCTCTTGTTTCGAGATGCAGATGTAATCACGAAAGGGCTGGACTTCGCTATTTCAACGCAAGGATGGCCCGAGGTCGATATGGGTGAACCCTTCCGCTATCGCTCGTGTCACGAATCGGATGGAAGCATGATTTGGTTTGAGTTTTACCGAACAACCTGGTGGTTGGCTATGACAGGCGAGGCGGCCCGTACCTATCCGAAATTGCCAACGGAAGCAGATTCAGCCTCACCCGCGCGCCAAGAATCTCCCGGTGAAACGCCCGCCTAGCTGGGTCATGGTGCTCGCTTGACGGTGGCCGTCAGGTTCTGGAAAAGCCGCAACACAAAACAATTGAGAAATTCCGCAGAGGCCCTTTTCTTCGCGTTTCCGATTCTCACCCTGCCAATTTTTGTCAGTTTTTCACTTCTGAAGTAACTCCCAAAAACTTGTCAAGGGGTTGTGCACGCGCGCGCGCGCGTGCGGTAAATTGACATTTTTTGTCAGCCTTATAATTCGGCGTGATTGCGCATTTTGTTCTCTACACTTTGGGGGTGAAAAATGAAAGAAGCTGCTCTTGAGCAGGTGCCGTTGACCAAACGTGGACTGCTCGAATACTTGGCAGGGCAGCCGGGGCCGGTCACGGCAAAGGTGGCTTCTATTGACCTTGACAGTCGTGCATCGACGGTCACAGAGATGCTGGAGCGATGCGTCGCACAAGGTTTGGTTGAGCGAGCAACACACCAGCGGCCCCGCGAGTACAAGCTCAGTGACGCGGGCCGCCGAAGTTTGGAGTCAAGCCGTCCAAAAAGTGCAGGGCCGTCCGAAATGGTGGCTGAACAGGACGCCCCGGATAGCCGGAGAACCGAGGAAGCCGGGGATGATCCCGCGAGGGAATTCCTCACCCGCCTAATCGATGAGGCGGTCGAAGCTGCGCTGCAAAGGCGCGGTGAGCAAAGCAATTTTCCGCATGATGATGACGCTGCTCCTGAGCAAACTGCGCCTCGCACAAGTCGTGTAAAAGACCTTCTCGAACGAACCAGGCATCTTTTCGCAGATCCACAGGAGACGAAAACCACCACCGCTAAGATGCTGCATCCTCGCGTGCCAGAACTACTCGCTATTGAGCGAGGGCTAGCAAAACTGCCTCTGCGTGAGTTGAAAAAACTCCGGGACTCCCTGCGGGAACAAATCGCAGATGGGGAGATTTGCGAAAAAGTAGCGCGTCTGGCCAAAGCTGAGGCGGAATTGTCCGAGCAAAAAGATGGCTTGTCCTGGTGGGGAAATGCGGACGCTGTGAAGCGATTGGAAAAAGAAATTGCCGAGTTGAAGGGTGAACTCGGCCTTTCGGAAGAGGAAGTTCAGAACGATTCGAACACAGCAACCGCGAGGTAGTGAGGGCTGAGAACAAAACGCGTTGGACCGGCGCCGCCGCAGCATGACACGTGCAGAAAGATTCAGGCTATAGACATGGCCGAGAATTCAAACGATGCGGCTAATCGCCACAAGTTGCCGGGAAACCGCAGGTTTAGCGAGTTGGTTGGGGAGTCCGAGCGAAGTTCGGGCAACGCAGGAGTGCGACCCGAGACGCATACGGCAGGACTCCCCTGCCTTGTGTTCGGACGCTCGCTTGCTGCCGGCGCGGAATAAACTCGCTCCCTTCCCTTCGCGCCGGGTTTGCGCGAGGGGAAGGGCGGGGGGATGGGGAGTGTGAAGGCACGGTCTCAAACCATCCTTGTAGCCACGAGTGTGTCTAGAGGAGTCCCCCCACGGAGCGTAGCGGAGTGGGGGACAGGGGGCCGCGCGAAGCGCGGGTATGTTCATGGCTCTAACGGATCATCGAGTGCGACAGGAAGAGTGGGTTAGAAGAAATCAGCAAAGAGCAATCCTTCCCGAAGTGTACGGAGAGTTTATCTCTACTCTTGCTCCGTGGGATTGGTTCGTGACCCTTACCTTCCGAGAGGCCATCGTTTCCGACCTTGCGGTGGCGCGAATCAAGGAATGGCTTGCTGACCTTCAAGCAGACGTGGGCGGCAAGAGCATCGGTTGGCTTCTCGCCGAAGAGTTTGGGCGCGTGGGCGGTCGCTATCACTGCCATCTGTTGCTAACAGGTGTCGCAAAGCAATCAAGGAAATTTTGGTGGAGTGAAGCCTTCCGAAGATTCGGACGGAGCGAAATCAGACCGTTCGACCCAAAACAAGCCGCTGCGTTCTACGCGGCAAAGTATGCAGCAAAGCAGCTAGGCCACATTCATTTCGGCGGGACGCTTTCAGGAACCATCCTCGACCAGTTTGCTCACGCGGCGGATGGCAAGAGGGAATGGCGAGACCCCCTCAGCGAGAGCAGTGAGGGCAGAGAGACACAAAACATTGTGAGTCCTTCCGCTTTTCTAGAGCGTGACTTTTACAGGATGACCTTGAATCGCGGGAGGAGCAGATGAAAAAGGCAATCGAGAAACAGGCGGATTGTGACGCTCTTGAACTTTTCGGACCTTCCTTGCGACTGGAAGCTCATCGGTGCGCGGGTTGCGGTAAGGAATTGCAGCCCCACGATGAAGTTGTCACGTTGGACGTGGCGGACTTCGAAGGTTTGTCTGAGACCGAGTTTGCCGAGCTTACCGAGCACGCTTCCACACTGAGGATTGTCGGCGGCAAGTTCTGATGAGGCCGTGAGCGAAGCATCCCAAATCGACCTCGCGCCCGTTGCTGGAATCGTAGTAGACTCCGACGCGGTAACGCCTTCTCCGTTGAGCACAGGAGCAACCCCAGTGCTTCGGAGACGGTTTCAACGGGGTAGTTTGGTACAAAAGTCCGGCAGGTGGTACGGCGTGTACCGCAACGACGTTGTGCTAACGAACGGGACGCTCAAGCGAGTACAGTGCTGGCAACCTCTCGGACTCGTAAGCGAACAATCGGAACGCGCAGCGTGGAAGCAGTTTCAGCCGTACCTAAATCGAGCGAACGAAGCTGCACTCAGAGTGCCGCAGAAAATCGGCTTGACGCTCACAGACTTCGTGGAAGAGTGGCGGCGGGACGTAGCGGTGAACTTAAAGGGCAGCACAACTAGGGCGGCGGAATCGCATCTGCGGGCGCACATCATTCCAAAGCTCGGCAATCTGCATCTGACAGAGATTACGACTAAGACGGTCCAAGGGTTTGTCGCGTATCTCGCCAGTGGCGGACGTTCGTGCAAGACAGTGGAGAACGTGTTACTCACTCTTTCATCGCTTCTCAGGACGGCAAGAGCGTGGGAATACGCTTGCGGAAACTTCCGCTTTGCAGACCTGACCTTACCGCGCGAGGGTGTTACGAAAGAGGTGCGTTGCTTCACAGATGATGAGGTGCGGAGAATCATCGACAACGCCCCGGAGCCGCTAGGCACAATCGTTGCGGTGACGGCTGTGCTCGGCTTGCGGATCGGTGAGACTCTCGCACTCCGAAGATCGGACGTGGACTTCGCCAAACACGTCATTCGCATCAGGCAGAGTGTTGACGCTGCCACGCGGACGGTCGGCGCTGTGAAGTCCAAGGCCAGCAGTGCGGACTTGCCCATGTCGAGGGAGTTAGAGACGCGGCTGCGTGCTCATCTTCTGACGCATGACGGCAAAAATGATCTGCTCTTTATCAACCGGCGCGGTAGACCGCTCTCGGCGAACAAGCTGCGGGAGAAGCAACTGCATCCGTTACTGGATGCGCTGTGCATCCCTCGCGGCGGATTCCATTCTCTACGCCATGGCGCGGCCAGTTCCCTGCTCGCGGACGGTGCAACTCCGGCTGTCGTGCAGAAGCAGCTACGGCACAGCGACGCGAGAATCACGCTGGGAGTCTACGCGCATGTGATTGGTGATGAGCAGCGAAACTTTGTACAGAATCGCTCAGCAAGACTCGTTCATTAGGCCCTTATCGTTAGAAAAGGCCCTTATTGTTAGAAAAGCAAAATAAGTCTTGGCAAATCAATTGGTTTGGTAGGGGCGGTGGGGATCGAATCCGTCGACTGTATGATAACAAAGGAGTTTTGCGGCGCAACTCGGCCTTCTAAGGTGCTGAAAAGAATGGAGAGGGATCGTTAGTGCCCCCTTATTGCCCCCAAATTAGCGGATGATTCTTTTCATGATCGCGGGCGCGATCACACGATTCCATCGAGACAATGCTCTCGAATTTGATCTCACAGATGAAATCCGAACCGCTTGAAAGCCAAGCGAATGTTCGGTGCCATACCGAACACTCGTTGTTGGGAACGCCTACCTGTCACACAGCAAGTCGCGAGGTCGAGCGAAACAAGTATATGTCCACGAATAGCGCGTCAGAACAAGCCGGCGATTCTGGCGGGCCGCGATGCCCCAGCTTTAAGATCCGTCGTTGCGAGTGCCGCGGTGCGCATAGTTTTGTCCTCCTTACAAAGCCAAAAACGTTCACAGCGCCCACCACTCTTGCGGCACTTTCGTTGTTCTTCAACAGGGTAGGTCGCCATTCACTTTCTTCTTGATGCTCGCCTCGCGCATATTCGTCTGCAAGGCAACGTGACCGGCTCACATATCCTAAACCTAAGTGCCCGTGTCCGATGCTAGACGAGTGACGGGCCACCCTTCCATTACAAGTTTTTTGCGTAAGAGTTGCCGACAAAGCTGAAGTTGCGTCCGCCAAGGGGTGCAGTGGGACAGGGACTCAGGCTAGGATTGCACACTTTCCCGTTTGGTGTTTCGCAATTGCAGCAACACGTAGATGGAAGCAGCAATCAGTGCCGGAGAGGAATAGAAACCGGGCATGGGACGCGGAAAATGAACCGATGCGACCGTTCTCCCCAGAATTGTCTCAGCAATATGGTTTAGGCCGTTGGCGATCATCAATACGGATACCACGTAGGCGATAGCCCGGATCCAACGGGTGCCTCGCAGGAAGAAAGGCGAAAGCGAAATGCCTCCGGCAATCGCGATGATCAAACCGGTCATCCACTGCTTGAAAGTAAAAACCGGCAACGGCAGCCAATGCACGTGTTCGCGCAGTGCCATGACACTTGGATTGTAGACAGCCAGAAAATTGTGAGTCGCTTCATCAATGACGTGAAGAACCACGGCCGCGCATAGGAGCAGCCAGGAGGTATGCAGTTTGAAGCTGGGACGACGTGAAACGTCACTCGCTGTTGCCTGGTTCATTTCCGCTGTCCTTCCTTTCAAATCAAAGATCTTAGGCATTACAGGGCTCCAATGCCGCGCAGATTGAAATCCGCTACGGCGCTGGCAACCTTCTTGGCGGGCTGCCGTCGGCCGCCAACTTGCTCGAGCCAGTGAAAGACAGACTCGTACACGCTTCCGACCCAACACCGCGACATGAGCGCGGGGTCCAGCGGAGGCAGAGTGGGACGCAATTGCGCGAGGGCCCTTTCCACCGAGCGGGCGTGGCTGTGCACAATCTTTCTCCGGAGCTGTTCCAGACGGGGGCCGAGGCCAGAGGACTCGACAATAAGAATGCGCGCTTCATCTGGGTTTTCGGCCATAAATAGGACCAGGCGCTCCACGGCGGCTCTCATTTGGTGCAGCGGGTTCTCTCCGGCGGCGGCGATTGCCGCATTCAAAGCTTCAGCGATTCTTTCGCCAAACCGTTGGAGTGCCGCCGCAAAGACATCTTCCTTGTTCCGGAAATAGAAGTAGAAACTGCCCGTAGAGCTGCCGGAGGCCCTAACGATCATGGGCACGGTCGCGGCATGGTAGCCACGTTTACCAAAGATGCGAACGGCCGTGTCAAGCAGCTTTGTGCGGTGCGCTTCTTTCCGTAGCGCCATTTTGGGTGTGGTGCGATAGGCCATGCAGAGTCGCCTCCAATCCCTGCCGAAAATTGGCAAAGCGCGGAGTGAATCCTAAGTCTTGCTTGATCGCCTGATTCGATAACGCTTTAGGTGTTGTCAGAAGCCTAAGAGCATGTCTAGTAAGAAGAGGCTCCTGGTTGACTATAAAGCTCTTAAACTCGTGGGCAAGCATGTGGGAATAGGCCAAGGCGCGAGGTAAAGATATAGGAGGACGCGTGCCCAAGAGTTCTGCGAAATAACGAATAAAAGTACGCCATGTCGTTGGTTCGTCGTCAGCTACGTTGTAGATGGAGACGCCCATTCGAGTGCTTTCTGCGGCGCGCGCGAAGGCCTGGGCTACGTCCAACACATGCACGAAGCTCACAGCGACGCGGCCTGATCCAGGAAAAGGACAGAAACCCCGCTTGAGCCGCGCCGTCAATTCGCAGAGAAGGCGGCTCTCGCTTCCGTACACTTCGCCAATTCGCAGGATCACGACACGGCAACGGGGTAAGTCTTTGGCCATCTGAACGAAGAGACCCTCGATCGCCAGCTTAATATGCCCGTAGGGGATCACGGGTTTGGCAGCCGTCTGTTCCGTTGCCAAGCCATCCACTAGACCGTAGATTTCAGCCGCGCTCGCAAAAACCCAACTCCTTACGCCGTGTTCGACACCCCAGCGGATGAGGTTGCGGGCTATCTGAAGGTCTGAGCACTCCAGCGCCCGCCTGCCAGCGCCAGCGTAGCCGCCGGCAAGATGAAAAATCCAATCGGCCGGCGGCACGTTCTCAAGAGGGAGGCGGAGGTCACGTTGAAGGGCATCGGCGACCTCCGGCGGGGGCGCTTGGCGAAGAATGCGTGTTACGGCGTAACCCGCATCCCGGGCAGCATCAGCGACTCGCCTTCCGATCAACCCGCCTGCGCCGGTGATAAGAACGGAAACCACTATTGCACCTTGTAAGACCGTAGAATGCTCACGCGCACGGTCTTTTCCCAATTCCCCATTTCCTTCATCAATGCCGCGAAGCGCTCTGGACCAAGGCGGCGAAGCAACACATCGTAGTGGGGAGGAATTCTTCGCGTGTCCAAGGAGGCAAAGCTCTTCACCTCAAAGAGTAGAACGAAATCGATGTCCTGGGCGGGAACTGGCGCCTCCAGATACGAGAAATTGGTGAACGCGTCGCCCTTCTGAATGGCTTCGCGGATCGCGGGGACGATATCTTTCTCAAAGGCTTCTCGCCACTGGTCTGCCGTTCCTGGCTTGCATTGGATTTCGACCATGAAAACTCCAGTGGACGGGGGCGTTTGTGCGGCGAGAGTTCCCGGTAGAACCAAAACCGCACACAGAAAAAGCAGACAAAAGACCATAAACCGGTTGCTGCTCCTACCAGACTTGTTGTCAGTCATTGTTAACTTCCTCCTATAAGGATAGAATGACATGTCATTCTATTCTTGTCAAGAAGAAACTTCCGTGCCCCAACCCTAGGCAGTCATAGTTTGCCTCCACACCTAAACAATAGAATGACATGTCGTTCTATTTGCGTAAGGAGGAACTACAGTGAGAATACAACGTTTGCTCCTCATGCCCTAAGGCTGGTAGGCTTCGGCCCCAGGGGTGCGGAATGCGAATCCTGCGGCTTTCTTGGGCGGGAATCAAAGCCTGCGGCTCGAACATTCCTTCTCGCGAACTCGCCAACTCATGCGGTTAAATGCGGGAGTCGGTTACTTACACGAAAAGGTAGCACCGCCGAAGCCGACTCCTTGTAGATGGGTTGCGCCTTCTTTCTCCGCGCTCTGATAGAACGACCTCAGGTCATAGGCATGCTCGGTCTGGGCCCGATACCCTGTGCCGGAGATCGTGATTGTGTAGTGAAGGGGAGAGGCGTTGGCCATGAGGGTACGAAAGGCAGCCGCGTATTCGGGCGGGAAATCCACTATGCACAGCCTAGTCTTCTGCGGGTTCCACGTCAGAAAATTCGGGAGGAACTCCGTCGTGAAATCATAGGTCCTGCCCTTCTCGTATCGCCGGACGCCGTTTGCCGCCGTCGCCATGGACGGCTCGATGACCTCGCTGGCCCGGCGCCCGTCCGCCCAAATCCCCACCGCCAGTCGGCTGTCTGCTTGCAACGAAGCAGACTGCCGGAAGTAATCGCCGCTGGGAAAGCGCACCGAGTACTTCAGGCGGACCCCGATGGGATTCCTTTGGGGCGACAGCAGCACTTCGTCACGCATGCCCGAGACCTTCGTCGCGGCGGCCAAGCGCTCCTGGCGGGCAAACTCCCTATCTACCAGCGGGTACCAGGCTGCATTCGAGGCCGCTGTCATGGCGACGCCCAGCCCCAGAGCGCCACTAATTAGCATGTAAGTTGTGTGCCGGTAAGCACGCCGACGCAGGAAGAAAAACCAACACCACAGGGCCGATTCCGCCATGACCAGGAATACGAGCACCGCGTAAGGGAATGCCTGGGGCCCGTGGACTGTGCCCAGCAGCGCTAGAAATACTGCCAGAGCGGCATATGTCAGCGCAAAGCAGAATGCAATTGCGGCATTCATGTAGCTACAAACCGGCAACACTTCCTCCGATAGAGACACCGAATTAGGTTCAAGGTCCAGGTCCCTATGAGTTAGGTGGTTGCCCACCCAAGCCCGCTTCTTTCCTACACCTTGCGTCGCCAGTGAAAACCAGTACGACGGAGGTCTCCTGCTGCCGTCGGGAGATCTTCCAATAGCTGGCGAGCAGCCGGTCCTTTTCCTCCTGGGGAAGCAGGCGAAAGCCATGTCTCTCGTAAAAACGGATGGCCCACTCGGCGTCTGCCCATGTGCCAACTAACAATTGTCTGCTAGCCTGGCCGGCAAGCGTAGCCAACAATGCCCCGCCAATGCCGCGCCTCTGATGGGCAGTCAGCACATACGCGTGGCGAATCAGCGTCGCATCATACACCTTCTGCATCCCCATAACGCCGACGAGCAAACCCGAATCTTCTTCCCATCCCCAAAAGTGGACGCCAGCAGCGATCTCAGCCAGCAATTCGTGGTGTGGCATGTACGGTTCGTGCCAGCAATCAGGCGGAATAACGCCCTGATATGCCCTCGCAGCTTCGTTGATGATGGCCTCGATTGCGGGAATATAAGCATCGCTGCACTGCCGGATCATCGTGTTTCCTTTGGAGGTCGCTTTTGCGAAGCTCGTGCCGAGCAGCACCCATTCGACACTAAGGTGACCTGGGCATCGGCGAACTTCTTGCTAAGCGGAGCAGCTTCACGCCGGAGGAGTTCATTGTTCAGAGCCGGCCGAGTCCATGTGCCAACCCGGATTAACCCATTCGCCGTTACGCAACACAAATACTTCCGTCACGCGCCCTGAATGTCTGCTGCGCTCCCCTCCAACTTCAAGTTCGTAGGAATAAATCGAGTAAATCACGGCGGTCATTCCATACATTTGAATTTCAGTCCTCGGGAATTCGAGTTTCGTTAATTTGCCCCGCCTTGCGAACTCAGTCGCACCCTCTAAGATTGCGTTTCTCCCGGACCACTTTGAATCGCCGCCCGGCTCGATCGCGATCAGCTCCTGCGGTATCAGCTTTTCGAGCATGGCTCGATCTCCGGCGAAGTACGCGCGCCAGACGGCCTCACGGGCAGCAAGCAGGCGCTTCTTCATCCCGTCGTCGATCTGATGCGGGGCGGCCAACTCCGCTTCCACAGACTCCTCATCCGGCGCGGTGTAGCTGCCGCTCTGAATCCATTTGTCATCGGTTTTCGTGTAGAAATCAGAGATTCGCAACGCCCGATGAAACGGTCCATTGGGTGTAATGAGTTCGGTGTCGGTAATGAAGCAGACGAACGCAGCGTCGCCTTTGAAGATCACGTCGAACTCGCGAAACTTGTAACTCTTCATTCCATATGGGCTCTTCGGATCGAGTTGGTTCCAATCCATGTAAGCCTCGATCCCTTTGATAGCCGAGGGCTTCCCATCCAAATAGCCGAGCCAATTCTCGGCGTGCGTCGCACGCAGCTTCGCGAAGTCCTTCTCGATGAAGGCCTGAAAGATGCTCTCGATGTGTGCCTTGATTGCCGCACGATCGGCAGGGCGATCATCCTGAGCGCGCGTGCCAAACGGCACAGCGCAAAGGGCAACTAGCAATGTGGATAGAAACACTCGAGATTTCATCTGAAGCGTCCTCCGAGAGAAGTTGGTAAAGAATGGCGAGAGTCTCAAGCGAACGCAATTGCTGAAGACCGCGACAGCTGCGCCGTTTCACGTCGGTTTCCCCGCGAAACAAATCGCGTTGCCGTCGGGGGCGCGGACGATGAAATCCTGTCCGCCCCACGCCTCTCGGGCGAGCTCTTGACAAAAGCTCGCACCCTTGCCTAGGTACTCGGCATAAAGCGCTTTCACGTTCTCGACCTCAATGAAGACATTGATGAAAGCGTCTTGATCTTGATTACCCACAGCGAGCACTGGTTCGTGCACGAACTTGATATGCAGGCGCACTCCGTCGCGCGACACCGAGCCGTAAAACGGGGGTTTGCCATGCAGGAAATCTATGGAGAAACCGAGAGTGTCTCGAAAGAACTCGGCCGACGCTTGCACATCAGCAACGAAGATGACAGGCATCGCGCAGGTCAATCGCGGCGTTCGTGGGGCGCGTCGGGCCGCCGCGGGCTGCTTGCTC
>JAWOLO010000406.1:0-2715 GCA_033853375.1 Terriglobia bacterium | reverse complement strand
GCGCTCACGCTGCGTGAGCGCGAGGAGATCTCACGGGGGCTGGCTTCCGGTTCGTCGTTCCGTGAGATTGCCAAATGTTTACAGCGAGCGGTATCGACCGTGAGCCGGGAGGTCGCACGTCATGGTGGCCGTCCTGCGTATCGAGCCAGTCAAGCGAACGGCGAAGCCTGGCAGTCGGCCTTGCGGCCCAAGCGCTGCCTTCTTTCCATCAACCTGAAGTTGCGGAACACCGTTGCGAGTAAACTGATTCTGGACTGGTCGCCGAAGCAGATTTCCGGCTGGCTGAAGACCCAGTATCCCGATGATGAGAGGATGCGTGTGTCCCACGAAACCATTTACCGAAGCCTGTTCATTCAAGCCCGTGGAGCTCTGAAAAAGGAGCTGCTGGACCACTTGCGATCCAAGCGCCGCATACGCCGGTCTCAGCACTCTCGTATCTTTAAAGACGGGCGCGGTCAAATCCCTGAGGCTATCTCGATCCGCGAAAGGCCCGCTGAAGTGGAGGACCGCGCCATTCCGGGTCACTGGGAGGGCGATCTCCTGCGCGGCTCAGAGAACAGTCACATCGCGACCTTGGTGGAACGCCATTCGCGCTTTGTCATGCTGATCAAGGTACCCAGCAGAGATACGGCGGAAGTGGTGAGGGCATTGAGTAAACACGTTCGTAAACTTCCCGCTACCCTGCGACGCTCGTTGACGTGGGACCGGGGACTGGAGATGGCGAAACACAAAGAGTTCACGGTAGCCACGGATGTGAAAGTCTACTTCTGTGATCCACAGAGTCCCTGGCAACGCGGCTCGAACGAAAACACAAACGGGCTCTTGCGACAATACTTCCCGAAGAACACAGACCTAACCGACTATTCCCAGTCGGATCTGAACAAAGTAACGCTGCGCTTAAATCAACGCCCACGACAAACTTTAGGTTTTCAGACTCCTGCGAGTAGACTTCAAGAAAGTGTTGCGTCGACCCATTGAGACCACCCTTCAAACCGGAGAAGTTCCTGCTAGTACTTGACTTGAGCGGTAACCCGGTTTACCAGGAGCTTGCGATTAGTTCCGAGTTGCCGACCACTCGGAATGTAAAGGCGCAAAGGGACCTATTTGTGACAGTCATAAACTGGATCTGGCGATGGCGAATTGAGATTCTTGCCGTTAAGCCTGCCCCACCATTACCGTTCAGAAATTGCCTTCGCTTCTCGGACCGCGACTTCAAAAGGTCAACTTATACTCTTTGCATGAAACAAGTTCTCTTCGCAATGGTCGTTGTTTTGTCCCTTGCACCGGTCCTTCGCGCACAGGATGACTTGGCAGGCAAGATTTCCTGCCATCGCGCTATGGTTGAGGATCCTCAGAACCGGCGATACGCGAAAAAACTTTGGGACGGTTACGAGATTTCACTCGGTCCGGCGCGCAACGGCGGGGTAGACGGCAACGGGTGCACTGCGGCGATCTACAACAGGGGCGGACACGTGGTGTTCCGCACGACTGGGTTTAGCGTGATTTTCGACGAGAACCACACGGGCCAGGACTTCGATGGCGACGGCAAGCCAGAAGTCGTCTTCATCACCGACACTGGTGGCGGCATGCACTGTTGCTGGGCCTATAACGTCATTTCGCTTTTCCCGAAGCCGCATAAGCTCTTCGACATTGATACGCCTGGCGCCATCCAGTTCGAAAAAGACGACCAAGGGAAAATGCTCATCTGGCAGCGAACTGCCGGCCCTTACGGATTCACCTCGATGGCCCGTGCACCGTTTGCCGAAAAAGTGTTTCGTGTTCATGAGGGCAAACTCGTGGACGCGACACCGGAATTTTGTTCTCGAATCTTCAGTGACAAGAATGAAGACTACCGGGCTTGGAAGACCGATCTTACGCCCGAAAACATCAAAAAGCTGCACGCGACGGAGAATACGGATGCGGGGAACGAAGATATCGTCAGCAACTTGCTCTCGAGAGCCCTGCAACACGTATTTTGCCGGCAGTTCGATGCCGCCTGGAACGACCTGAACCTGTGGCCCGAAGCAACCAGAACAAAAATGAATAGCGCCTTCGCGGAATCTATCAAGCAAGACTATCCCGAGTTCGCTGCACGCCTACAGTCCCTCTCGGGAAACGCACCGGCGAGCGAGTCCCCTCGAAGAGAAGTCTGGCTAAAGGATTTGAGTGCCAGCGAGACCTTCCTTTCCTCCAAGCTGACCGCAGCGGAGCAAAAGGAAATCCTCGACCAAGTGGAGAAAACGAGTTTCGACATTCCCGATTCCTGGGAATCGGAGTTAATCGTCAGGCGAGTTTCACTGGGAGAATCGGATGGGCTGATCGTTCGAGGCACCAAGCTACTCTGCGGCGGAACCGGAAATTGCGAGACCTGGGTATTTCGCCGCACTCCGGAAAAGTGGTCAAACATGTTCGAACAAGAAGCGCCCATCGTTTCGGGATTTGCATTCCAGCAAGACGCCAACGCGGGTATCAAAAACTTTCTTGTGAGTGCCAATAGCTCTGCTGCCAAGGAGAGCAGGGTATTGTTCAAGTTTGATGGGAAAGTTTATCGACAAAGCGAATGCTACGATGTCTCCATCGGTGGTACGGGGGCCGAAAAGATCGAGAAAATACCCTGCAAATAATTCAGCTTGATGGCCCGCGGTTAACGGCCGGCATTGCGGGGGGCGCGGGCACCCAGATGATTGATCACGGGCAAACCGGAAGTAATCGAAC
>JAWOLO010000405.1:0-3616 GCA_033853375.1 Terriglobia bacterium | reverse complement strand
GGCGCACGGGAATCCGGACGTGATTTTGTGCGAGCGAGGAATTCGCACGTTCGAGACGGCGACGCGCAACACGTGCGACATCGCGGCGATTCCCGTTCTGAATGAGTTGACGCACTTGCCGGTGATTCTGGACCCGAGCCACGCAACGGGGAAGCGCAGCCTGGTGCCTGCGGTTTCGCGCGCGGGCGTGGCGATTGGCGCCGATGGGTTGATTGTGGAAGTGCATCCCGCGCCGGAAAAAGCTATGAGCGACGGCGCGCAGTCGCTGGACCTGGCGCAATTCGGGAAAATGATGCGCGAACTGGAGCCGTATGTTCAGCTGTGGAAGCAATCCAAGGAAGAAGGAGTGTCGGTTGCAGCTGCCAGCCATTGAAGAAAATGCAGCACGACAAGCGTCGCAGACCAATTGAAGTGTTAGTGTCGGTCAGTCTAAAGAGAAATTATTTCAGTCCTCAAATCGTCGTCCAAGAAAGGCGATGTGTTTACGGCTGCGTCTAAAGCAGCTCGTAGCTGTTGCTGGTGCGCGCCCAAGATAGTCCCAAGGACGAAAAACACGATGCCGACTGCGCCAGCAAAAACCACTCCCAGTAAAAGTGCACAGAGTGCCAGAGATAAGCTCTTACCGGTCATCGCACTCGTAGAGGCCAACGCGAAGATCAAAGCGGGGATGAAAATCAAGGCGGCTAACACGCCGCCAATAGTCTTCACTGTGTTTCCGAAAGCGACAGTCACGTTTGCCACACGGTAAGCATTGTTATATCTGTTGCTCAAGGAGCGCTCACGCTGTGAGCGCCCGTGGGCAGCGCTGTTGACTTGAGCCTTTGCAGCGTTTCCGGGATAGCTCTGGGCGTGGCCAGGACCAGCATCCTTGACTTGTACAGGGCCATTGGACTGGGAATCGACCCACCGCGCTGCATTTGCTCGAATATGTCACGATGCTCATCAAAAACTCTTCTCGGGTCCTTTGAACGCATCGCGTCGCAACTTGGACAGGGAGGGTGGAGAATGACGCTCTCGACTCTAGCCGAGTATCCGCCGCGCTACACTTCCTGCCCACACAAGATACAGTTGTCTTGCATTCTTGACCCACCTCCGGTTCTTCAGCTAGGGTAAGGCGGTTAACAAATGTCTATCGCTGCGCCAGTGAGGCGCCGACCATGCAGGCACCGGTGCCCCTGCCCGGTCCAACCCAGACTCTGTCCGGGGGCGGGATTTCCATTTCCTGCTCCTTAATTTGTCCGGTGAACTGGAAATCCCATTCGAAGTTCTGTTTTTCAGACACAGTGCCAGTGTTGTCGACATTCGTCACGACGTCATAGAAAAAAAGGCTGAGAGCCCCCTGTTCCGGTAAGGTGTTAAGGTCGGGTCCGAAAATCTCGAATTGTTGTTGGCTGCGCGGAGGGATAATCGAGTTTGCCAGTTCGCTGTATCCCTTTTCGTCGGTCGCCACCAGCTTTCCAGCGATGTTGAACTGCACCACTAGGCCAGCACCATGAAAAACCCGCGGCATTTGGTTACTCACAGTAACCTGGAAACGAATCCGGTCCGGCATGACCTTGAGCGTAGGAATGCATGTGCGCTCGACGAATATGTCGTTGGGCTGGTGAGCTTGCAGAAGCGCTTCTTTGAACTTTGGATTTACTCGCTGGACTCTCGATTCGTAGAAAGTGGTCAATTTGTATTCGACCGGAGCAACGGCGATTGTGATACCACTTTTAGCCTGGGAAGCGCCCATATCGCCGATCTGCGTTAAGGTTGGAAAGCGAGCACTAACCTTTGTGATTTGTGAAGCAGCCTGCTCTTGCTTGTTTTTCTTCTTGTCGGCTCGTGAGCCGATTGGAACAAATACAATTAACCCAATCCCTACGGCCATCCCTAACATCCGAATCGTCCTTTTGGTTTTCATGTTTGCCTCGCTTTATCCGCAAATTCCGAAGAAGGTTGTTCCGCAATCAGAGCCCGTTCCTGAGATCGCCAAGGCGCAATGGCAGAGAGCACTCCTGCGGCAACGCTTGAGAGGACTACTAGCCAGAATCCAAATTCATAAGTGACCTGGAAGGCTCCGCCCGAGCGCCTGAGGGCTTGGTCCTCCAGCTTTGACTTGAGAAGCATTAAAATGAAAAAGCTAACTCCGGCGACTGCGGCAGTGCCGATTTCGCTGTTCCGACTCTTAGCGAAACCAAGACCAAAAGCTGCCAGGCATGAAAGAAACGCAAGAACCGCCAGGGGTTCGCTGTCGATTCTCTGGGCCTTAGGTGGACCGAACATTTGAGGCTGCTGAAGAGTAGTACCGAACACCAGCTCAGTTCCCGTAAAGCTGGCGACTTTCTGTCCCTGGCAAGAGACGGTGGCAAATGGAAGGAGATACCCAAGGAGCGCAAGTCCCAGGATTGCGGGTGAAAGCTTTTTTGTCGTTGGCATGAGATCACCCTCGCTACAGATAGTGACGAAAGTTTGGGTTCACCTGATTCACTTTGCTTTAGTGCCTAGCTTGAGATTACAGTTGTAATCGGTCGAGGATGTCTGAAAGAAGTTGGTTTTCGTGTTTACCGTCCGATTTCTGGTCTTCCCATTTGCCGTACTTGCCGACAAAAACCGACTTGCTCATTTTCTCTACGATGCATGTCACAGACACGTTTGTACCGTTGTCTCCCTTCCTGACAAGTAGGAGACTGAACTTGTGGCGCCACACATCCTCATCCGCCTTGTAATCAGTAGTTATGATTCCATTTGCTTTGTCGCTGTTGATTATTGGGTCCCCGTGCTGTTGGAGAACGCTTATGGCTGCAACCCAAACCGCTTCGAAATCGCGTTGAAAGTCTCTTTGTGGAATAGACGCGCTTGGAGTTCCAGATTGCAAGCGCTGGGCGATGGCTTCAAGAAGCTGACTTTCGCGGGTGCCATCGGATTTCTTGTCCTCCCATTTGCCGTACTTTCCTGCGAAGGCGGACTTGCTCATTTTTTCGAGGGCGCAGGTTACGGAAACAGTTGTGCCCAACTCGCCCTTTCGCGTCAGTAGAAGGCTGAATTTGTGGCGCCAAGCACCCTCCTCCGCTTTGTAGTCCGTGGTGATGATGCCGTTCCCTTTGTCGCTATGCACGATGGGATCGCCGCGTACTTGCAGAACTTCTATCGTTGCAGTCCAGACAGAGTCAAAGTCACGGGAATACTCCTTCAGCGAAGGTGCGTCGGCATCCGCGAATCCTGCGACAAAGAGACAGAGAATGCCGGTAATGACCGTCGTAGGCAATCGTTTCGGGAAGGAGAAAACGTGTTGGGTCCTCATCTGCGTCCTTCTGGATGACGGCAAAGTCGATTTCGGCTGGTTTCTCATACTCGCTCCTTCGGGAATTACCACCATTTGTTAGGTCGCCCCTCACTGTCGCTGGTCTTAGAAAAATCGATCAGCGGTTAATCGACTTTTTCCGGGGATCCTATGAAAGCCTCGTCCCAAGTTAGTCCCGCACGGCAACCAACCTCAGCTGAGGCATTTGTTGCGGGTTGTAGTGGATTGTTGTAGGATTTGGCAACTGGCAAGAACTGACATTTTCGGACAATCACAGACAACAGGTGACCTACAAACAGCAACAATGTAGGTAACGGGCGCTCAGGCCCA
>JAWOLO010000404.1:0-3671 GCA_033853375.1 Terriglobia bacterium | reverse complement strand
GCTCCGGTTCTGCCGGAGGACGAGGGTGCTGTCAGTTTCAGTTCATGTTCTTGATCTCGAAGGGGGGAATTGAATTTATGAAGCGCCTAGTCATTGCAATTCTGATTGCATTCTCACTCGCAGTAGCCGTAAACGCCCAGACCTTCCGTGGCGCCATCAACGGAACGGTCACCGACCCGTCGGGCGGCTCCGTTCCCAACGCCACAGTCAAAGCCACGGAAATTGCCACCGGCATCGATCACACCACCACCACGACTAGTGACGGGGTTTTTGCCTTTCAGGACATTCCACTAGGGCTCTATAAAGTTACGGTGACCGCGACGGGTTTCCCCACGTACACCGTGGACAAGGTTCAGGTGGTCGCAGGCACGATTTATACGCTAAACATCAAACTGGTGCTGCAACAACAGACCACCACCGTAGAGGTTTCTGCGGCCGCGCTTACTCTTGACACGACAACTCAGACCCAGAACATGACGATTTCATCTGATGTGGTTCAGGACGTTCCCCTAAACGGAAGAGACTTCACCCAGTTGATTGCCGTCGCGCCCGGTTATGGCGGCTATTCCGTGGGCGGCTTTGGTTCGCTGAACGGAGCCCGTGCTAATCAGAACAACTGGCAGATCGACGGGGTGGACAACAATGACTTCTGGCACAACATTCCCGCGGTCAACCAAGGCGGCGTTTCGGGCATCGCCGGTGTCGTTCTGCCGATCGACTCGATTGACGAGTTTTCCTCTCAGACGCAGTCCGGCGCGGAATCCGGCCGCAATGCCGGCGGAACTGTTAACCTGGTCATCAAATCCGGCAGCAACACGCTCCATGGCTCGGCTTATTACTACAACCGAAACGAGTTTTACGGTGCGAAGTCGCCCTTCTTCGCTCCGAGTGCGACGGTGGCGAAAGCACCACCTCTGCGCAATGAAAACTACGGATTTTCCCTCGGCGGGCCGGTGATCAAGAACAAGCTTTTCTATTTTGTGAGCTACGAAAAGCAGCAGTACCTCATCGGGTTGTCTGGTATAGCCACCGAGCCGTCAGACGCCTGGGTTGCCTTAGCTAAGGATCTGGTGAATAACCCCGCCGGCAAATACGGCACCTATTGCGGTGCGACTCCTTTTACAGGGTGCACGGCAACCTCTTCTCCGGTTTTCCTTAGTACCGCGTCAGCCACGGCAATTGGCACAAGCGGCTTCTGGCCAAGGGGCCTAATCGGCAGCCTTCCTGTAACCAACAACAATTTCTTCAGTCCCGTTGCATCTACCGGATACAGTTACAACGGCGTCGGAAAAGTGGACTATCAAATCAACGATAAGCACCACCTATACATTCGCTTCTTCGGCGGGCAAGGCAGCCAGACTGCGCCGCTGGGTGGCAGCCCCGCACTGGGAACGGCAAGCTCCAACCTGAAAGATTATTTCGAAGTGGCGCCATTACACGTTTTCAACGAATCCTTGGTGCTCAACTCCACGTTTTCCACTAGGCTCACCAACCAGATTCTCGTTGGTGCCAACTACTTCAACCAGGTCTTCTTCGACTTCAACCACAGCTTTGATACCAAGTCGATGGGGCTATTCCTGAGCCCTGGCGCTCTTAACAACGGGAAACCTATCTTTGGTGCCCCCAACATACAAATCGGCAATTTTGAGCAGATTGGATTAACGCCTCCGGAAGGCCGCAGTGACCTCACGTACCATATCACGGACATCGTGTCCTACAGCATGGGTGCTCATCAATTACGGTTTGGCGGCGAATACCGCCGAGGCCGCGTCAATGAGTTTTACCATCGTCGCGGTACGGGAAGGTTTATTTTCGATGGCACGCAGGGACCGTGGGATGGGGCAACCGGATGTGGTGCTGCTTCGCCAACTGCCTCTTGCGCTAGTTTGCTAACCAATTCTGCTTTCGCCACGAATGCCTTCTCTCTGGCCGACTTCATGGCCGGAGACGTGTCTAGCTCATCGATTGCTGTGGGTAATCCCGAGCGCACCGTTTACGTGAATGCCTATAACTTCTACTTCCAGGATTCCTGGCAATGGACTAAGAGACTGAGCATCAATTACGGAATGCGCTACGAATACTTTGGCCCGTTACACAATGGAGACAAAGACCTCGCAGTCTTCGTTCCGAACAAAGGACTGGTCATCCAGGGCAATGGAATCAGCTCCATTTTCCCAGCGGACCGCAACAATTTTGCTCCACGGCTGGGGTTTGCTTACCAGCCCACCGCCAAAGGTGACCTGGTTGTCCGCGGCAGCTTCGGCGTCTTCTACGATCAAATCAACATCAACCCGTTTCTGGATTTCCGCCCGCCTGCCAACGCTGCCGATGGTTTGCAGGACAACCCTATAGGGCCCCACCCAGTCTCCAATTATTCTAAGGGTGGGTATAACTGGCAGACCGTCCAAGCTGGAGGGGCCTCCATCTTCCCTGACGTTACAACATGCACAACATTGAATGTTGCGACTGACCCGAACTGCGGCAACAACACTTTTGCCGCCTACGCCGTCAATCAGAATTTCCGGACCCCTTATTTCTACAATTACAGTTTGCAGCTGGAAAAGAGCATGGGCAGTGCCTCTGTCTTTCAGGTCGGCTACGTCGGTAGCCAAGGGCGCAAGCTGAACATCATGCTAAACATCAATGATCAGGGACAGTTCGCCGCCCAGTTCCCTAATGCCGGCATCATTCTTCAGGAAAACAGCATTGGCACATCCAACTACAATGCGCTGCAGGCTACTTACAGACTTCGCCTTTGGCACGGCCTCACGACGACTGTGGGATACACCTGGTCGCACTCACTGGACGAAATTAGCCAGTACCGCGCAGTCGTCGCAGACAGCTCCAACATCAAGGCGGATTATGGCAACAGCGACAATGATACGCGGCACCTCTTCACCACGGGCTTGACCTACGATGTGCCTAAGGCTCCTTGGGCCCATGGCTGGTCTGACTACGTAGTGAATGGGTGGCAGGTCAGCAGCCTCTGGAATTTCCATACCGGGCAGCCTTGGAACATCACATTGCCGTTCGCGGACCTGATCGGCAATCCTTTCAAAAGTGATGCCAACTTTACCGTCAACCATTCCTTTACCAGACACATCATACAAAACGGCCAGGATACAGGTCCGGGGGTGCAATGGGTCAATCCCGACGCCTTTGGGCCTGCCACAGGCGCTTTCGGCACGCTCTCTCGCAATAAGTACTACGGCCCCGGCTTCGGGGACGTGGATTTGTCCGTTTTCAAAAACATCCCCATCCGGGAACGCCTCAAGATTCAGTTGAGAGCGGAAATCTTTAACCTCCTTAATCGTGTCAACTTCGCAACCGGACCAGGTGCGGTGAACTCCGATGGCACCGTTCGTGACACCATTGGCGACTTCAACGGTGCTCCCGGCATCGGGCCCGGCGAGGCATTCAACATGCAGTTGGCAGCCAAGATCATCTTCTAACGGGCTGTACAACAGAAACTTTACCAAAGGGGCCCGTCGACTTTCGGCGGGCCCTTTGTTTCTGTAGTGGCGGGTCTTTTTAGGCTGAAGCCTCTAGCCGAAGCCCAGACCAGTGCTTTTGTCGTTGCGCTGGCGGCTTTAGGCCACCGTCTCCATTAGTGAAGGAATTCGCCCAGCAGAAGGCGCGACAAGCGCTCGCTGTCGTGCCGCAGCACGCCG
>JAWOLO010000403.1:0-3278 GCA_033853375.1 Terriglobia bacterium | reverse complement strand
GCGAATAGCGTGATTCTCACCGCGCCGCGGGTTTTCTACGCCATGGCGCACGACAATTTGTTCTTCAAGAAGCTCGCCGTCGTGCACGTCAATTTTCGTACGCCCGTGTTTGCCATCGTTGCGCTCGGCGTGTGGTCGGCGGTGCTGGTCTGCGCCGGACAGTTAGGCCAGTTTCAAAAGCTGATCGAGGGCGTGATCTTCATCGGCTGGATTTTCTATGGCCTGGGCGCCGCAGCGATTTTCCCCATTCGCCGCGCCAATGGCGGCCGGCCCATTCCCTACCGCGTTCCGGGATATCCCTGGACGCCGATTCTCTTTGTCCTCGCGGCTGCCGCCATCGTCGGTAACGCCGTATATCTGGCGTTCCGCGATCCCGCGCAATTTCAGAACCTGACCGCCGCCATCATTCTGTTTGCCATCGGGCTGCCTGCCTACTTGTTCTGGCGCAAGCGTGTCGCTGTGTGACTCTGAGGGGTGTATCGTCTAACTAGCGACCTTTAGTGCTCGGGTAGAATCCGATCCAAGATTTTCTGCGCCACTTCTCGTACCTCCTCGACGCGCTGACGAGCAGGGCCGGTTGGGTTTAGCCTCAGGTAGGTGTCCAAGTCCTGGATCTGCTCTTGATAGTTATGCCTGCGGGCGGAAGCGTCGGCCAAGACAAGATAGGCGTCGGCTTCGTTGGGGTTTCGCAGAAGCGCTTCACGGGCACTTCTCTCCGCTTCGTCGGTTCGGTCCAAATGAAGAAGCGTCATTCCCAGAATGACGTAGCCATCCGCAGAGTTCGGATCCAACTCCAGACCCCGTCGCGTGACCGTTTCCGCTTCTCTGACATTTCCCTGCAGATAATAAAGGTAGCCGATTCCGAAGTCCGCCCGGGCATATCGTCCGCCACTCAAATTGGCCGCCGCCTGAAACGATTGCATGGCTTCTTCCCGGTGACCAAGGCTCGTCTGCACCACGCCTTCATGATAGAGAGCCTCAAAGTACCCCGGAAACGCGCGGACCGCCTTCGTAAAGTGGTTCAGGCTCTGTACAAATTCCCTTTTAGCCAAGCTGATCAGCCCTTTTCGGTATTCGTCCTTTGCTTTGTCGGGAATCATCAGCTCCCTAACGGAAACGGTGTTGGCGCTCTGCGAAGCCGGTGCGGGCGTCGATGAAACCAGGTGAAGCTCAAGCTTAAGAACGCTCCCCTCAAGCTGGGCTTTGGCATGAAGCGGTTGGTAACCCTGCTCCTCTACAGTGACCTCGTAAGTGCCAGAGGGCAGCCCTTGGACCTCAAAATGGCCGTCATAGTCGGTCAAGATGCTGCGAAAGACTCCGGCCTCGTGCGATTTGAGGCTGACGGCTACTTGGCTTGCCGGTTGATTGCTGTCCGGCAAATACACTGTGCCGGAGATCGTGCCGTCGGCATTTTGTATGTCTTGCTCTTGAGCGTAAGCCCTTACCGCCAAGGAGAACTGCACAAAGCTCAGGAGAATAATGGCAATTCTGGTGAATTGAAGGGCTGGGAGAACCCTAATCCTTGTAATTGCACCCAGAAAACGGAACCGTTTGCACTGCATCTCGACCTGCAGCGCACTTTTGAGGTATGCCCTCGGGGGACTTGGCGGTTGCGGGAATCAATCCCTACGGTCGCGAGGAGCCCCGGCCTAAATTGACCTGGCTTTTTGAGGCTCCCACGCTTCCGCATTTGCACCGGATTCTCCCTGCTCTCAACCGTCGCGTGCGCGGACCTGCAGTGAGTTATGCATTGCTCGTACCAGAACTCTCGGCTTTTCACCTCTTTCTTGGCAACAGCCGGGGCCAGGGCATGTACAAGCAGCTTTGGCGACCCGGACGCGACCATCTCCTTTTTTTTCAATCATCGCGGCGAAGTTTCGTTTTTCCTCAGAACTTCGTGTTCGTATCCATTTAGACACTACCAGGCCAAGGAGAATCCCGCCTGCACCGTGAGAATCTTCAAAAACGTCTCAGGCAGTAACACTTGGTTTCCAGTGCTCGGCTCAATGTGAGAATTGAAATTCCTGTAAAGCGAATGTCTACTCACTTTGAAGCCTCCTGCAAAGTTTCACTGTGAACGGACGCCGGGTCGAGCAGGAAACGCGCGACCGTGGGCCCCACGGAAATGCAGCCCGGGCTGAGATGCCCGCAAGGCGAATCCAATTTCACCAAGGGCGCGCCCGCGGCGGCAGCGAACTCGATTGCAGGTTCGGGCGTCACCATGTGATCTTCGGGCGAAACAATGACCAAAAGCTTGGCATGGACCCTCGCGGCAGCTTGTTCCAGCGTCGTTAAGCCAAACTCCTTGGGGATGTCGAGCGCCATAATCGCCTGACGCTGGCGAATCCGGTCGCACGCGTTCCCTCCGTTGCCCCTAGCGGCGTTCCTTATCCCCGCGAGAAGCTCGTCAAGCCCATCAGGCTTGGTGTGCGCTACGCGATAGGCCGGCGAAGTCAGATTCATCGAGCCGATTTCCTCCACGAGGCCGAGACTTCGGTCCATTGGCCCGGTGGGATTGCCATGATTCCAGGCAGGGTCGAGTTCGATGGCGTCGATCTGAGCGGTCCACAGCAACTTGTCATAGGAAGTGGATTGCGGCGAGCCAACGATCGGGACCAACAAATCCATGAAATCGGGATAGGCCACGCCCCATTCAAAGGTCTGCATGCCGCCCATGGAGATGCCCATGACGGCGCGCAGATGGGATAGGTGCAGGACGTCGGCGGCGAGGCGGTGTTCGGACTCCACCATGTCGCGAATGGTGAATTCGGGAAACTTCAGGAGCGGCTGCTTCGCGCTGTTCGAGGGCGAACTGGTTACGCCATCGCCAATGGCATCCACGAGAATCACAAAGTAGCGGGTGCTATCCACCCATTTGTCTGGTCCAACAGACTGCAATAGGTCTTGCGATTTGCCGCCTAGCCAACTCGGCCAGAGGATGGCGTTGGACTTTTCCGCGTTGAGCTTCCCGAGCGTGCGATAGCCGAGGCGGAAGTCGTGAATAACGATCCCATTTTGCAGCCGGAAGTCGCCCAGTTCGGCAAATTGTTGTGCCCCTTCGGATTGCGCCGGTTGGGTAGTTTGAGACGGTTGGACAGTTTGTGCGGTTTGGCCGACAGACAAAGCGGGCCAGGACAGAATAAGGACTAGCGAAGCGAATGGTGCGAATTTGAATGACTTTTTCATGCCCGGCATTCTACCCCAGGGAATGCGTAGTGAGTGGCGCCTCGAAGCCTGCCTGCGGCAACCAGGCTCGAGGAAGCGAGTGGCGAGGAGGA
>JAWOLO010000402.1:0-6104 GCA_033853375.1 Terriglobia bacterium | reverse complement strand
CGATCTCCGTCCGGCTCATCGCAATCACCGTCATCGGCCCAATACTCCCCAGCTGAAACCGTGGAGAGTGACATCTCTATCTGGGCCAACAGTGACTTCTCTATCTGGCGTCTACAGTCGCTGATCGCATATCCGATGTTATGGAATATCGAGGCAACTGATAAGTTTTGCCACCACCTTATCAAGAGGCCAAGCCTTCGGCCGGCGCATGAATGACGTAATCCGCCTCCATGACGAGCGAAACGAACTGTCCTCGAACGAAAGAACGCATCGATTCCAGTCGTCGCGCGTCGTGCAGCTCATGCGGCAATGCCACATTGATCTCGCGGGCAAGGCCAGCACAACGTCTGTGAGTGTGCTATAGAGAGGTACAATCAGGAGCAGATGAGACGAATGGCGAAGAAGCCGGGGATCGGGAAATGCGTACACTGCCTCAAGGACCATGTCGAACTCACGTCGGATCACATGTTTCCGAAATCTTGGTACCCCGATGCGACGCCTGACAACCTAGAGAAATGGCAATTTCCGTGCTGCTTGGAATGCAATCAACAGTATAGCAAAATTGAAAGTGACTTGCTGAACCGCTTTGCGCTTGCGTTGGATGCGAAACACCCGGCATCCCAAGGCCTCATCGAAACTGCGTTGAGAGCAATGGACCCGAACGCTGGAAGGGATGAGAAGGACGCGGCCGCCCGAACCCTCCGCTGCCGGAAAATCTTGGGCGACATGTTTAAGGGCGAGGAGATACCGGAAGACCAGATCCTGTCCGGACTCGGCGAAAGATGGGGCCGAGCAAAAGGCGAGCAACTCGCAGTGCAAATTCCACGTTCCGGTGTTGATAAAATGACGGAGAAGATTGTCCGTGGATTAGTTTATCGTGAGGACGGTCGCTTTATCGAAACTCCCTACGAGGTAAGCACTTACGTTGATGGAGCGGAAGCGGATTTTGCAAGGGAGATGATTCAAAAGGCTGGAAAGGAATATAAGCGCGAGCCGGGCCTTGAGATACGTCGTGCAACAGTTGATAGCGACCCGCGGACTGCAATCTACGAGATAACATTCTGGAAGCAGTTCAAAACGTACGCGACAGTTGGATATGATTGCCCACCCGGCAATCACCTCTTAGACAGAAGTGAGGCGGTCACAGCGGGTGATCTTTGGTGTCATCGAGGTAAAGTGCATAGAATATGGTTGCCTGCCAAGCTGTTTGGAAAGCAGCTACCGAATAACGACTATTGCAGGAAGGCGTTTTAACCTGCCGGTTGAAACACTCCGCTGGCAATTCGTCACAAATGCACATCATGTATACGAAAATGAAGGTAACCGCCTTGGGAGACTTTGCAGAGATATTGAGCCGAGAGTTTAGGTGGCCTAAGCCAGGTGACCAAGCCTTCACAAAATCTAGCGATTGGCAGCAAAATGCTCTGACTACTCAGGGAGTCCATGGCCGTCTCGTGCTCATGATGACGGGATACAAAGAGGCCGCTGACACCCTGGTAGATGAGGCCCAACAGTCGGGGTTCAAGCGCGATACTTTAATTTATCCAGTTATTTTTCTGTACAGGCAGTTCATAGAGCTGGAGCTTAAATATCTAATCTACACATTTGGCGGGCGCGTTGGCGTTGAAGCCAATTGGAAATCGCATGACATCGCGTTCCTTTGGACTGAATTTGTCAAAGTATTGGCAGGCTATGGAGTTCAGGATCCTGACAAAACAGATGCGGTGGTGAGCTCTATTGTAGCCGAATTTGCGAAGGTTGATCCGCAGTCTTACTCATATCGCTACCCAGTCGATACGCGGGGGCACGAGGTCCCGCTCGGTGTGGATGTTCTGAACCTTAGTGCTCTCAAGGACGTTATGGACGGGGTAGGTGGATACTTCACCGGTTGCGACGGATACCTTGATCACCTAGCCGACTAAGACCGTCGCCCAAGGGTATACGCGGCTTTCAGCTCTTCAATTGAGAATGGCGGCTGCCTACGATGTGCCATTCGGTGACAATTGGCGCAAAGTGGCCGAACATCCTCGACTGTTAGGGAGACGACTGTTCCGGCTTCTTGGGCTGCTAGGCTCAACGGATGAAGGTGGTGGACTTCAATGTAACCAGTCCCGATTTCTCCGTAGGTTTCCTGAAAATCAAAACTGCACACCACGCAACGTAGTCCATGCGCCTTTATGGCGTCGTCCCGTAAGGCGGCATTCCGAGCAAAGAAGGTACGCTCACTTCTAAACGCTTCACCTTCCTGATACTCCCTGATGCTCGTAACGATCTCACTTGGACTAGTCGCCAGACGCCCGGTGTAAACGTCAAAGATCTCGACGAGGCGATTCGTAAGCTTTCCCAGGTAAAGACCTTGAGCAACACGGATTCCAGAGCCGTACGTCGCATAGGGATGATGTTTTGGTCTGTTCGGATAGATGTCCTGCCTGATGCTGTCGAGGTTGCCGCTCTCTATCTCTCGCAACAACGGCTGGTGGGACAACGGCGCGAAATTGCGCAGTGGTATCCGATAGTACGCTGGAAAGTCTGCCCAAGCACCTGGCTCAGGCGGTGGCTGCAGAACGCGCTGAGCATTTCCCGATATCTCGGATACTCCGACCAGGGCTCGCCCAGTGTCGATAGTGATCAAGTGGTATACTACGTCACCGAGGACGGGCTCTCGCATTATCTCGTAACGCTTATTGTTGCGTCGATCGGCGGCTGGACTCCAAAGGCAAACACCCAATTCCCACCCTGGGCCACCGTGCCCGTGCGATAGAGCCGAGATTTCGACCCAATACTGCGGCACCTAATTTAGTCCTGCGCTGGTTTCTGGTTTTGAATGAACTGAACTGTTCCGCTGTGTTTGTAGAACAAACGGGCCTTGTTTGAGCCGTTGTAGAAAATCTTGATGTGGTGAATCGCCTTCGGGAATTTGTCCGGCTCAAGCTGAGTTTTGCCGAGAAAGCCTTTGGCACGCGAAATCGCTGCCTGATCGTAGGTATTGCCCTTGGGCACCGGAGAGGATTTGTGGATTGCGAGCGAACCGATTCCGTTGGGTTGGACCATTTCGATGTAGTCGATCAAGAAGTCCGGAATCGCTTGCGGACCGATTTTATCCTTGAGCTCACACAGTGTTTTGGTGCTGGCTTGATCCAGCAATAGCAAGGCCTCCAGCGACGGGTTGTAGTCAAACATTTGAAACGACATCTCGCCCTTATCAAGAACGACCGTGGCGTTGTTAATGCTTGCTTTGGATGCGACTGAAACGCGGCTATCGCCGACCCAAACGGGAGAGCCAAGCTTGTTCTTGATCGTAGCCAGTGCAAGCCGGTGGAATACGAAGCACCTATGCCAATTCGCGTACAACTGCTTGGGAATGGTCAACTCGAAGTGCGGCAAGTACTCCCCACGGGCTCCGAACATTCTCGCGCGCTGAATGTACGTGTCTTGCTGTAGTCTGTTCGCGACATCCCGAGTGAAAAACATTGCAAGCAGGTTCGGGAAGGTCACACCGCGCGAGACGATGTTTCCGCCGATTATGATCGTGAAGGGAGAAGTGGGCTCTGTGGCGGAATCGCCTGCGGCCACTCTGTCACGCTCGCTATTTAAGACGACGGTTGACGCGCGAGAAATATTCTCAAGGGCCCACTTGGTGATCGCGTCAGCGTCAGCCTTCGGATAGAGCGCGTCCGCATTTGTATGAACCTGCGTCACCAGGTGGGCAAACGCCTTGTCGTTGGTGTCGCTGAGGGCGTAAATCAGGTTCTCGATGGTTTTTAGGTCGCTCTCGTGGTCTTGCTTCTTGCCACTGGTGTGTACCAGAAGCGAATAATTCTGCTCCTCGCTGTTGAAGTAGAGGTTTAGATACGCCGAAGTTACCAAGAAGCGGATCAGTGCTTGTTCTGCGTCCTTGGGATCGCCTGACTGGTCCAGCAGCTTCAGGCGGTAAGGAATCTTCTTCTGATCCAAGGGAAAGAATACATCCTGTCCGGTGTATTTCGCATGGGCGGGAAAGTTGACCCATTTTTCAGCATCATTGTGGAACGTATTGTTGAGATCTAAACGGGCCGGCGTTGCGGTTACTCCCGCATAATAGCCGCTCGGACCGATCAACTCCCCTACAAGCTTGTTGATTTTCGTCTTGGTACCTTTGTTTATCTTTGCGTTCGGACTGGCGTAGTCGGCTTCGTCATCGATCACGACCACCGATTTTACACCTGCGAGACGCTCAATAAGCTTCTCGAGGTCGCGAGCGTTCTTTTTACAGAAGATAACCGCCTCTTGGGTCTTTAGGTTCTTGTTTGTGTTCAGCAGCTCCGAAGAATTCTTGGCGGCTGGCGCTAGGCCCGAGCCTTTAAAGCGTCGGAGATTCTGCGTGAGGAGGTCCACGCTATCGTTCATGAGGTGGACAATCGTCTTGTGTCCGTCGTCCAAAAGCTTTGCCGTGAGACAGATCATCATCTCAGTTTTGCCGCTTTGCGGCTCCCCATAGATGATGAGCGAAGATTTCTTTGCTGTCTTCAGATTCTCAATTGCGCCCTTAACGGCCTCCTCAATGCAGTCGGTGGGAATTCCCTTGCTCTGAAGGCGATACAGCTGCTTTTCGTAACGCCCCGAAAGCTTCGTAGTCTTCTTGAATTTTTCAACGTTCACCGCCATTTTCAATTTTTCTAACTAATTCTTGGTGAACGTGAGCACAGTCTCTGTGCGCATGCGCTTACTGAGCGGGCCCGATGTGAGAGGCAGGTAGCGGCTTCGCTCAGGAAGGTCGCGCTCTACCTTGCTTGTGACTATTAGTCCCGCTCGCTCTCCTGCACGGGCTACCCCCTCGGAATTTCGAATAAAGGTACCCTTCAAACACGAGTTTCCGACCACCAAAACTGCCTTACCGTTGGGCTTCAATACTCGCGCGATCTCAGCCATCATGGTGCTTACGTCTTGAGCATAGCGATCGATCATCGCGCGATGTCGATTTTCCATCCCCTTCGTATTGGCCATCGCCCGCGCGACATCTTGAACCGATGTGTCGGCGGCGCTAGGGCCGCGCTCTGCGCCGATGCTTTCCGATCTGATCGTCCGTAGATCTCTCAATCGATAACCGAGCCAAACAAGCGCAAGGCGATGCCCTCGCATGTAGTCGATAGCATTCAGATAAGGTGGGGAGGTCACCACAGCATCTACGCTATTGGCGCGTAAGGTGAGTGATCGAGCGTCTCCCAACTGAAGCTTTACATTGCCCTTTGGAGGGGACGACAAAAGCAGCCGCGATAGATTGTTGATGGCTTGCTCAAAACCAGCAAAGACATCGTAATCAGATTTGGTCGCAACCTTGTGGGGACGGCTGTGCGAAGTATCTCTCGCGAGCGAGGCGCCTTTTTCTTTGGTTACGATAATACGGCTCAATGCCAGCTTGACGACATTAAGCGCAGTAACTTGGTTTTCCGGGTGGCGCGCTTCAAATGTATATAGCGCGTAGGCCAGCCGTTTGAGGCACCGCCTTTGTTTGAGTCCGAACCAATATTTTACGAAGGCGGCAGTCTCCTCATCTTCCATCCACGGAAGAGAGGCATTTCCGGCCCTTGCGCTCCTGGCTATTTTGAGCACGGCCGCCGCAACGCTGCTTATCTCGTTTGACTCGACCGGTGTGGTCCAGACACTAGCCATTAGGACGGCTAAAGGATCCATGTCGAAGCCCAGGGCACGCAATCCCAATTCCGAGGCATGCCTGATCACCGTGCCAGAGCCGGCCATCGGATCGAGCACAATGCTATTGGGCTTGAGACTGGTAAGCTCGCCTATAGCAAGCTCAGGGGCCATTCGAGCGGGGAACGGGTGAACGGGGCGAATCATTTAGACTTCTCCGACGCGGTTGTTTTTGTTTCGTGCAATGCTTCCAACTGGCTGGAGACCGCTGCGGCAACCCTTTCAGAGCTGGCATTGATGATGATCTTATCACCCTCGATACCGATAAGGTCGGGCACGAGAATGGATAGGCCTTTCACGAGAGCAATGACATCGTCTTCTTTTACGGCCACGGCGTTCAGGTGCTGCCGGCAGGCCATGACTACGGTTGAGGCGGAGAGGCTGTCAGGAACAACATTCTTCAGATGGTCAAGGGC
>JAWOLO010000401.1:0-3384 GCA_033853375.1 Terriglobia bacterium | reverse complement strand
AAACTTAGAGTCGAAAATCGATCCCAAGAACGATCCTGAAGAAATCCAGCGGATCGTCCAAGCTATCAACCGCTTGGGAGCAACGCTCAAAGAAAAGATCGAGCGTGAAAAGAAAATTGAGAACGATCTAAGGCACTCGGAAAGGCTTGCGAGTTTGGGACGATTGGTCGCAGGGGTAGCCCATGAAGTCCGCAACCCCCTCGCAACAATTCGCTTAAGAGTGCAAATGTGCCGACGTGAGACTGATAATTCTCGAGTCAAAGAATCGTGTTCCGTTGCGCTCGAGGAAATCGAGCGGCTCAATGGGATGGTAAACCGTCTGCTCAGCTTTTCTCGGCCAGTTCAATTACATCGTGAGTCGACAGATTTACGGAACTTGGTGAAAGAACGGATGGAATGCTTTCGGGAACGGGCTTCGAAATGCAGGGTGAGCCTCATCGCCAGTTTGCCACAAGACGAGAAGACCTCCGCAATAGACAAAGGTCATATGGCGCAGGTCTTCGATAACATCATTCAGAATGCAATTGAAGCAATGACGGATGCAGGCGGAACGTTGTCCGTGAATGTGACGTCTCAGGAGGCAGCCGGGAACGGCAAGGTCGTCGGCATAGAGTTTCGAGACACTGGAAAGGGGATGTCCCCAGAAGTAGTTAGTCGTATCTTTGACCCGTTCTTTACAACGAAGCCGTCCGGCACTGGGCTTGGTCTTTCCATCTGCCATGAACTTGTGACCGCCCACGGTGGTGACATCGAGGTCGAGAGCGAGGAAGGACGCGGGACGAGCGTGAGGGTCAGTGTTCCTTCTGCTCACGGTTAGTTAAATACATGGTTTGCTTGATCTGAATGACTGCCACCATTCTCATCGTCGATGACGAGGCAAAGCTTCGGAAGACGCTCGCAGAAATCCTCCTCGTTCGTGGCTACTCGGTTCTGGAAGCCGACAACGGTACTTCCGCAGTCGATTTACTGCGACACTCGACGCCAGATCTTATCTTCAGCGATTGGAAAATGCCTCACATGGGAGGCGCGCAGTTTCTTGAATATCTGCGCACCCAGCCTGGCTTGGCATCCATTCCGGTCATTGTGATCACTGCGTTTGGTTCCAGTCACAGCGCAATAGAGGCTGTTCGTCTGGGCGCATATGACTTCGTTACCAAACCTTTTGACATGGATGAAATTGTGCTGACTGCAGAGAGAGCCCTGGATCATGCTTCGTTAAACCGCGAAGTTGTACGCTTGCGGGCACAGGAAGGGCAAGCTCAAGTGGCCACCGCCGGCAGGCTCATTGGTTCCAGCGGACCAATGCTCGACGTTTTTATTATGATCGGAAAAGTTGCCGAGACGGACTCAACGGTATTGATCTGCGGTGAGTCCGGAACTGGCAAGGAACTGGTAGCAGAAGCAATTCACAATTACAGCAAGCGAAAGGAGAAACCTTTTGTCGTCGTCAATTGTGCCGCTTTGCCTGAGAATCTTCTGGAGACCGAATTATTTGGTCACGAACGGGGAGCATTCACAGGTGCAGTCGCCAGGAAGATCGGCCGTTTTGAATTAGCTGAAGGTGGCACCATTTTTTTGGACGAAATTGGGGAACTTTCGCCGAATCTCCAGTCCAAGTTGCTTCGGGTCTTGCAGGAACATACGTTTGAACGAGTCGGTGGTCACGAAAAAATCTGTGGAAATTTCCGCGTCCTAGCTGCCACAAATCGCGACCTCGAAGCTTCCGTTCGCGAAAAGGTTTTCCGCGAGGATCTTTATTATCGATTGAATGTAGTTCGAATTCCTATCCCGCCTCTTCGAGAACGGCGGTCAGACATCGTTCCCTTGGCCGAGCATTTCTTGCGCCTCTATAGCAGCAAAAATGGTTTTCCCGCGGTCGGCTTCACGGATGAAGCCATTCTCATGCTCCAAAACTACTCCTATCCTGGGAATGTCCGTGAATTGGAGAACATGGTGGAACGCGCGGTACTAATGGCCCGAGGGCGTGTTTTGATGTCGGAGCATTTTCCAGCAAGGGCAGATAACAATGGCAAAAGAGGCTACCAACAGTTGGAAATCGATCTCCTATCCCTCCCTTTTCACAAATCCATAGCGGAACTGGAGAGACGTTTGATCGAAAAGGCCATCAAGGAAGCTGAGGGCAATAAGTCTGAGGCTGCAAATCGTCTTCAGATCAATCGTCGGTTGCTTTACAACAAAATTGAGGAACACAGGATTAAGGAATGATTCAGACCGGGCCGACCTCCGAGTGTGCTCTTATTTCACATCAGGCGTTCGCTTAGTTCACAGAACGCAAAAGCGCAGTGTGAACTCAAAGTGCCCTTTTTCGCAACTGAATTATTCGCGAGGGACAGCCCTAGACAGGGCAACCCACCAAGAAGTCCCGTGTTCAAAGTGAACAGAGCGGGCCAAAGCGGCCCTCAATTTCCATCCTTAGGTGTCCCCGCAACTCGGAGGTCCGTCCTATCGACCCGCCCCGCAGGAGGTACCATGCGACGCAGTCTCTGCCTTGTTCTTCTTCCCTTCGCTTCTCTGATGTTCCAGCCTAGCACGAGAGGTCAAGATATTCTCGTGCCGGCTGGAACTCTTTTGCATTGCACACTCGATGAGCCGGACCTTTCCTCCGCAACCGCCAGTGTCGGTGACCCTGTCATCTGCCACCTGAGCAGTCTGCAGGAATTCGGCCATGTGGTCTTCCCCAGAGGGAGCTACCTGGGCGGGCACATCGAATCCTACAAAGAGCCGGGGCACTTCTTCGGCAAAGGAAATCTCAAGTTGACGTTCGACCGGATCGGTCTGCCCACAACCGACGTGCCTGTTCCAGGCAAAGTCATTGCCGCCAGCGGATACCGGGTTAATCGAAAAGGAGAGGTCGTAGGCCACGGCCACCCTAAACGAGACACTGTCGAGTGGCTCCTTCCTCCTTTGTGGCCTTGGAAAGTGGTTACGCTGCCAGCCCGGGGGCCTCGCCCTGCGCTGAAAGGCGAAGAAAAACTCACACTTCGCCTGATGGATGACGTTGTGGTGCCACGCACGACGGCTACTGCAGGTTATTCCTCCATCGACCGCCCTCAGGCATCCAGCCGGCCTGCTTCGCTTTCATCGCCGGAATATTCGGCGATACGAACCGGAAGGATGAACAAAGTGTTTTACGCCCCTCCAAGCATTCCTGCTATGGAAGACCAGCAATCACTTACCGACGCCAGCGTTGTCCAGCCAGAAGTGGCGAATCTGACTGCTGTAAATGAGCCTCGGCCGGTCCGTCTTAGCCTGATCGTTCTGAAGTCAGGCGAGATATACACGGTGTCCCGCTATCGCGTGGATAATGGTAGCTTGAGCTACGAACTTCCCTCGGGTGCAAAAGGTTCCATAGACTTGCTCGCA
>JAWOLO010000400.1:0-13636 GCA_033853375.1 Terriglobia bacterium | reverse complement strand
TCCGCAGGACATTCGCCGAAATCTCCAGCGACACGCCAGACTCCCCGGCTCTGCGCGATCACTCGCGATGGCACTGCATTTTCACGCTCGCCCTCACGCTCCCTCCAAGCTGCCTCAAAATAGCTATTCCACCCCCACTGCAAGATCGACATGGTTGTATCCTCCCGCGGCCATGACAAAACACACGGCCGCAGCTAGCGCCAAAGAAAACGATGTGAGGAGCAAGAAATAAACGCGGGAGGGTGATTCCGTCAGTTCAAACGACCACCGAGTCAGTTCTGGCACTCAGCGCAGAGGAGCCGCGGAGGCACACCCGCCCGCGCAAACTTCCGTATACGTTCGCACAGGCGCCTCCTGGGCAGAATTGAACAAGCTAACCAGTCGTGGAAACCTGCTCTGATCCGAATGCTACTGGGACATTCTGGCCCCGTCAATTATTTTGTATCTCGGTCTCGAAATCCGAGCTATTGCACGATTTTGCCTTCAGCGTCGCGAATTTCCATTTTGCCGAGATTGAGCTTTTTCATTTCGTCCTCAATTTTCGCCTTGTCCCCGACCGCCACAACGACAATCTTTTCTGGGTGAATGTACTTTTGCGCCATGGCTTGCGCTTGTTCGGGAGTGACGGCGTCGACGGCCTCCGGCAATTTGGAAAAGTAATCCAACGGCAAATCGTAGATGAACAGTTCGGCAAAGGTCCCCGCCGCGTCGGTACCGCGTTCGAATCGCCCGGGCATGGATCGCGTAATGGAATCCTTGGAAAGCTTCATTTCATCCGTGGTCATTTGTGTGTCGCGCATTTTGCTAAGCTCATTAAAGATTTCCGTCGTCGCCGGCGCCGTTACATCCGTGCGTACTGCTGAATACGCAAGGAACGGGCCCGGGTGGCGGTGATAGGCAAAAGTTGACCCCGCGCCATACGTGTAGCCATGTGCCTCACGCAGATTCAGGTTGATGCGGCTGGAGAATAATCCTCCTAGTTCCGTGTTCATGACTTCCAGTGACGGATAGTCGGGAGTGGAGCGGGCCGCGCCCAGCTCATAGCACTCTAACGCAGTCTGTGGAGCGCCCGGCCGGTCTACCAGAATCAAACGCGCGTCACTGCTCTCCATCGCACCGAATGTCGACTGCGCCGGCTTTCCCTCTTTCCACGCGCCAAACTCCTTTTCCAGTAACGGTTTTAGCGTTTCCAGCTTGATATTTCCAGCGACGACGAGCGCCGCATCGTTTGGGTAATAATGTTCGTGCCAGAATTTCAGCAAATCATCCCGCGTAATCCCTTTCAGCGAATCCGCCGTGCCGATGTCCGGATATCCGTATGGGTTATGGGGGCCATAGAGCGCTGTCCTCATGACGCGCGTCGCCACGGAAAAGGGGTCATCCTTTTCCTGCACAAGCGCAGCTTCCCTCTCTTTGCGAACGCGCTCGATCTCGGCTGCTGGAAAAGTTGGATGCAGCGCCACGTCGGCCAATAATTCCAGCGCATCGGGAACATTCCGCGTGAGCGCTTGCGTCCCAACCATGGAACTATCCATGCCAGCACGAGACCAAAGTGACGCGCCCAGATCCGCCGAGCGATCGGCAATCTGCAAAGCGCTGCGCGTTGTGGTTCCTTGCTGCAACATGCGCGCCGTGAAACTCGCGAGTCCCGGCTTATCTGCAGGGTTCGCACCGCTTCCCGAACGCAGCACCAAACTTGCTGCCACCAGCGGCAGGCCCGGCCGTTCGTTGTAGAGCACAGTCAGGCCGTTGGAAAGCTTGAACTCTTGCGGAACCGGCAGATGCAAGGTGCTCGCGGGCCCGGGTTTTGGCGGATCCTTTCGCCATTCTGCGTCAGCATTCACGGGCTCGCCGCCCATCTTTGCCGTGTCTTTGGCTTCTGCCTTGGGTGTCGGCACCTCTGGGCCAAGATCTTTCTTGCCGGATACGCCGTACACCACGACGCGTTGATTGTCGCCGAGTTGCGTTTGCGCAAAGGCCTGCAGCGATTCGACGGTCGCGTTTTCGTAGCGCGCGATATCCGCACTCAGAAAATCAGGCGTCCCTAGATAGTGGTTGTAACTATTCAAGCGATCCGCGACGCCGCCAAATCCGCCAAGTGTTTCGAGTCCCTTGATGATTCCGGATTCCACCACGTTTCTTGCGCGTTGCAACTCTTCTTCTGTTGGCCCGCTGCTGCGGAATGCTTGCAACTCGGCATTGATGGCTTTCTCCAAGTCTTCTGGCTTCACGCCGGGGCGCGCAGTCGCCTGAACTTGAAACTCCGAACCCAGCATCAACGATTGCTGATTTGCAGCCACGTCCAGCGCAATCTGTTTCTCGTAAACCAGTTTCTTGTACAGCCTGCTGGATTTTCCTCCTCCTAGAATTGTCGCGGTAAGGTCTGCCTCGGCATCGCCCGGTTTGAAGATCGGCGAAGTCAGCCACGCCTCATAGACGCGAGGCAATTGCACGTTGTCTTGAATTACGGCGCGCCTTTCCGTGGTGATTGGCGGAGTTTTGGCCGCAATTTTGGGCACGTCTTCACCGCGCTTGAGCGGTCCAAAATATTTTTCAACCAACTCTTTGGCGTGCTCCGGCTGGAAATCACCGACGATGGCCAGGCTTGCATTGTTGGGAGCGTAGTACAGCTTAAAGAAATTCCTTACGTCTTCGAGCTTTGCCGATTGGATGTCCTGGTGCGAACCAATGACATCGGCGTAATACGGGTGACCCTTGGGATAAAGCAAATGGAACATTCCCTCTTCCACAATTCCGTAAGGCTGGTTCTCTACACTTTGACGGCGCTCATTGCGAACAACGTCCTGTTGGTTGGAGAGATTAGCCTGATCCAACTTGTCCGGCAGATAGCCCATGCGGTCGGATTCGAGCCAAAGCGCGAGCTCTAACTGGTTCGATGGCAGCGTCTCGAAATAATTGGTGCGGTCGAAATCCGTCGTGCCATTGATGTCGCTCGCGCCAGCGGCTTCCAGGAAGCGTATATGAGAGTTTCCCGGCACATGGCGGGAGCCTTCGAACATCATGTGCTCGAACAAATGCGCAAATCCTGTCTTCCCCGGCGTTTCATAAGCTGGGCCGACGTGGTACCACAAATTGACGGCCACCATTGGTAGCCGATGATCTTCCGAAAGGATCACAACCAATCCGTTTTGAAGTCTGTATTTCTCGAATTGGATTTGTGGCACTTCCAGTGGCGCGGGTTTGGGAGCGGTCTTCTGTGCTTGAGTTGTTGCAGGAGTCTTCTTCGCCGTCTGCGTAGGAGACGGCTTTTGTCCAGCCGATACCACAGCAAAAAACGACAACGCCATTGCGCTTAACCACAAGACACGCCCGTAATGCACTTTCATGCAAGTTTCCTTTCGAATGGTTACCGATTGACGCTTAACTGCCGGACCGCGCTCGCAGGTGTCCCCGGGGAACCTGTCCCTAGCTTACCTACCTTCTTGCAGAGCGCAAGCTTTTTGCTTACAAGATATTCTGAGGTCCAAGATAAAGCCAAGGTTCTGATCTCACCTCCTGCGTTGTCGCCTTATATCTTCACTTCGCTGATTTGGATGACGGGCTGGACGTTCGTGTAATTCGGAACGTCGCCCATGATTTCCTGTGTGTGTGGGCCAAAAGCCGATTGAAAGGCTTCCACGGAATCGAATTGAAGCTGCCCGATCGCCAAATAGGGAGCGGGCGAGCCAGGCGCACCTCCTGCGATGCCATGCTCTACCGCGACGCCCTTCAGCGCCTGCCCCAGAAGTCGCTGAACCAGCGGTATATGTTTCTTGCAGTAGTACCCGATATCAAAACGGCTGCCTTTAGCGTTCGGATACACCACCGTAACCTTGATCATTGTCGTCCTCGCTCGCTTTTCCCGCAGAGCTTGCAATTAGACTGCGCTCAAACACCCGCGTCAAGCATAGCCACGCTTTGCGCCAGCCGCATTGGTTCCACCGTTCGCGCAAGCGGCGCAAACCTCGTATACTGTGAGCCGTGGTTCGGTATCACTTGTTTCTATGAGTCTCCAAGGTTCATCATTGCGCGAGGCTATAGCGTGGCCGCTTCCGTCTTGAGAACTGCCGCAAATCGCAAATCCCCCGACTTCGAAAAGAACACGCGCCGCATGATCGATTTCCTTACGGAAATCAAGAATCAGGAGGAACAGATTCGCCAGGGCGGCGGCCCTAAGGCAATTGAGTCGCAGCATAAGAAGGGGCGACTGACGGGGCGGGAACGCATTTCCAAGCTGATTGATCCCGGGTCGCACTTTTTCGAGTTGGGCATTTACGCCGCGTTCGAAATGTACGAGGAATGGGGTGGCGCGCCCTGCGCCGGAACGATTACAGGACTGGCAAAGGTGTGCGGACGCACGTTCATGATTATTGCGAATGACGCCACGGTGAAAGCCGGTGCATTTTTCCCTATGACGGCGAAAAAAGTCATCCGCGCACAAAACATCGCCATCGAGAATCACATCCCCACCATTTATCTGGTGGATTCCGCTGGGGTTTTCCTGCCCCTGCAGGAAGATGTTTTCCCCGACACCGACGACTTTGGCCGCGTTTTTCGCAACAACGCCGTCATGAGCGCCATGGGCATTCCGCAAATCACGGCCATCATGGGCATGTGCGTGGCGGGCGGCGCGTATCTTCCGGTCATGTGCGATCACATCCTAATGACCGAAGGTTCGGGGTTATTCCTCGCTGGCCCTGCATTGGTCCAGGCCGCCATCGGTCAAAAATCCTCAGCCGAAGAACTAGGCGGCGCGAAAATGCACGCGCAAATCAGCGGCACCGTGGATTTTCGCGAGCCGGATGACGAGGCGTGCCTCAAGCGCATTCGCGCGCTCGTAGACAAAATGGGTGCATCCAATGCTTCACCGTTTAGCCATGTAAAATCGCGCGAGCCACTTTATTCTGCCGACGAAATCTACGGCATTTTTTCGAGTGATCCAGCGAAACAGTACGACATGCATGAAATCCTCGCGCGCATCGTGGATGCTGGCGAGTTCGAGGAGTACCGCGCCGAGTACGGCGAAACGCTCTTGTGCGGTTATTCCCGCATTGGCGGATGGGCCGTGGGCATCGTCGCCAATCAGAAGAAGCACGTTCAGACGCTGGCCCGCGGCTCCGACCAGAAACGCATGGAGTTTGGCGGCGTCATCTACACAGAATCTGCGGAAAAGGCTGCCCGCTTCATTTTGGATTGCAATCAAAATCGCATCCCGCTTGTGTTTTTTCACGACGTCAACGGATTCATGGTAGGCAAAGACGCCGAATGGAGCGGCATCATTCGTGCCGGCGCAAAAATGGTCAATGCCGTTGCCAATAGCGTCGTGCCCAAAATTTCCGTGATTTGCGGAGGCAGTTTTGGCGCTGGTCACTATGCCATGTGCGGCAAAGCCTACGACCCTCGATTCATTTTTGCCTGGCCCAGCGCACGCTATGCGGTGATGAGCGGCGATTCCGCCGCGGGCACACTCGTTGAAATTAAACTGAAGCAGCTCGAACGCGAGGGCAAGAAAGTCGACGAAAAGCAGAAAAAAGAACTCTACGAATCCGTCCGCACGACTTATGAGCATCAAACCGATCCTCGCTACGCCGCCGCACGTCTCTGGGTCGATGCCATCATCGATCCAGCCCACACGCGCGAAGCGCTCATCTGGGCGCTCGAAGCAGCGTCCCTGAATCCTGCCATCCCCGAGTTCAAAACTGGTGTTTTGCAAACGTGACAGTCTCAACTAGATCATGGGTTTTGTTCCTTGGCTTTGTCCCAGGCACGCTTACGGTCTTGGGACTTCGCCTCGCATCTCTGGAACAAAGGCGAACAATCGCGACGGAAACTAGGAGGTTTCTTGGTTTCGACCCAGGACTCATCCCTATGGTATTGGTGCTGCTAGGATCCTCTGTTTCTTTGGATTCCTAATTTCAATTTTGATTGACTTTCTTCGTGCTCGATAGGAAAGCATGGCAGAGGCAACAAAGCTGATTGAATGTCCGAGGGACGCTTGGCAAGGTCTGACGGAGCTCATTCCGACCGAGTACAAGGCCGACTACCTTAGGGAACTCACGCTCGCGGGGTTCAAGCACATTGATGCGGTCAGTTTCGTTTCGCCAAAGCACGTTAAGCAAATGGCGGACAGCGAAGAGGTCATGGCGAAATTCAACGCCTCCCTTCCCTCAAATATGGAGCCGCCGGAGATTATCGGAATTGTGGTCAACGAAAAAGGCTTGGAGCGGGCGCTGGCTACGCCAGGCGTGACAACGATCGGCTATCCATATTCCATCTCTGCGTATTTCCGGCGCGCCAACGCCAACATGACACGCGCCGAATCACGCACGCTGGTCGAGAAGCTGAAAAAGGAAACAGTGGCCGCAAATCGCGGCTTGGTAATCTATATTTCAATGGCCTTTGGAAACCCCTATGACGAGCCCTGGGGACCTGAAATCGTTGCTGATACATTGGAATGGCTTAAGGACATCCGCGTGCGCACTGTTTCTTTGGCTGATACGGTGGGAACGGCCACGCCGAAACTCGTCGGCGACCTCTACCGCCAGGTCAAAGAACACGTTGCGGGAATCGAGCTTGGCGTCCACTTGCACAGCCGGCCAGAGCAAGCGGAGGAAAAAATTCTTGCCGCTTATGAAGCCGGGTGCCGCCGCTTTGACAGCGCGCTCACCGGTCTAGGAGGCTGTCCCTTTGCGGGCGACAATCTGGTTGGCAACATCGCCACAGAGGATGTGCTGGCCGCGTTGCGCAAAATAGGCGCCGATCCCGGGATCGAAGCCGCGCGACTTTCGAAAGCGCTAGAGATGACCAACGAAATTCGCGCAAAATACGCTCATGCTCCACTCGTGAACTGAGAGGAGATTTGAATTTATGTATTCCACGCTGATTCTTGATGACTCCGGCCCAATAGCCTCGATCACGCTAAATCGTCCGGACAAGCGCAACGCCATTTCCGGCACCATGATTGCGGAACTGCAAACGGCGCTCGACGAAATCGAAAAAAGTCACGCGCGCGTCGTCATTCTCACCGGAGCAGGCAAGTCGTTTTGCTCGGGGATGGACCTGGAAATGCTCGCGGCCATTGCTCAGCAGTCTGCCGCAGAGAACCAGGAAGATTCGCGGCGTATGGCGAAAATGTTTCGCCGCATTTGGAGTTTTCCGCGGCCGATGATCGCTGCCGTCAACGGCGCGGCCCTAGCAGGCGGATGCGGCATCGCCACCTTGTGCGATTTCACGCTGGCGGTTCCTGAAGCGAAATTCGGCTACACGGAAGTCAAAATTGGCTTTCTGCCGGCCTTGGTTTCTGTCTTTCTGATCCGCCAAATCGGAGAAAAACGAACCAGAGATCTCTTGCTCACCGGTCGGATCATTGAGGCGGAGGAAGCCAAAGCGCTGGGCTTGGTCAACGAAATCGTTCCCGCGGAGAAACTTCTTGCACGATCAAAGGAGTTGGCCGACCTCTTGATTGCGGCAAGCCCCGCAAGCCTTTCGCGGGCCAAACGGTTGATGACTTCCGCTGCGGCTGCGAGCGTCGATCATGACCTCGAGCGCGCCATCCTCGAAAATGCGCGCATTCGCTGCACTCCCGACTTCAAAGAAGGCCTTGCCTCGTTCCTCGAGAAGCGCAAACCGGTCTGGCAGGGCAAGCCAGAATAGATAGAGACACTCATGATTGAATATCACGATGCAAAGGTGCGCGTCCGCTACGCAGAAACTGATCAAATGGGCGTGGTCTATCACGCGAACTTCCTGGTGTGGTTCGAAGTGGGACGCGTGGAATTGATGCGTGCTCTGGGCGTCGAGTACAAAAAGATGGAGAAAGAGGACGATTGTCACATCATGGTCGCTGACGTGCACTGCCGCTACCATCATCCTGCGCGCTACGACGAGGAATTGCGTGTCCGCACGCGCATCGCGCAGTCGAAGAACCGGGTGATTGTGTTCTCGTATGAAGTAATTCGAGACACGGATGGTACGGTTTTGGCCAACGGCGAAACGACGCATGTCATTTGCGGAAGCAACGGACGCCCGAAACTGTTGCCTCAAAAATATCGGAGGCTTATGGTTGCGGTACCGGAGTCTGAACCGCACCGGAGTCGCGTATGAGCGTCCTCCTGACCGGCAGCGATCTGACGTTTGCGCAACTGTATGGCGTCGCCCTGCGTGGTGAGATCGTAGGACTCAGTCCCGCAGCCGTCGAACGAATGAAAGCGTCACGCGCGGTGGTGGAACGTTTGGTCGCCTCGGGAGCAACGGCGTACGGAATTAACACCGGTTTTGGCAAGCTCGCTTCGGTGCGCATTTCTCCGGAGCAAGTAAAGCAACTCCAAGTGAACCTGGTGCGTTCGCATTCGAGTGGCGTCGGCGCGCCGCTAAGCGAAGCCGAGACACGTGCGATGATGTTGTTGCGCGCAAACGCCCTGGCAAAAGGCCTAAGCGGCGTCCGGCCGTGTGTGGTGGAAACATTTTGCCAGATGCTGAACGCGAAAGTGCACCCCGTGATTCCCTCACAAGGCTCCGTTGGAGCTTCTGGTGATCTTGCGCCGCTGGCGCATCTCGCGCACGTCATTATTGGCGAAGGCCAGGCAATATTTAGTGGGGAGATCCTGCCCGGCGACGATGCGATGAAGCGCGCGGGTATTACTCCACTCGAACTGGAAGCCAAAGAAGGCCTTTCGCTGCTGAATGGCACGCAAGGAATGCTGGCGCTGCTGAGTCTCGCGCTACGTGAAGCCGACATATTGGTGGACACTGCCGACGTGGCCGCCTCGCTGTCACTCGACGCCTTGCGCGGCAGTCCGGGCGCTTTTGATGCGCGCATTATGCACGCCCGTGCTTATGCAGGCGCCGCGACCACAGCGCGCAATCTGGCTCACCTGAATGAAGGCAGCCAGATTCGTGAGTCGCACCGGGCGGCGGAGAAGGATCCGCGCGTGCAAGATGCGTACAGTCTTCGCTGCACGCCACAAGTCCACGGAGCGGTGCGCGATTCGCTAGCTCAAGCGCGCGAAATCGCCTCCGTGGAATTAAACAGCGCCACCGACAATCCCTTGGTCTTTGCCCGCGATGGCACGAACGGTGACATTGTTAGCGGCGGAAATTTTCATGGTCAGCCGCTCGCGATGGCTGCAGATCAAGTTGCGATTGCGCTGGCGACGCTGGGAGGAATCGTCGAGCGGCGAGTCGAGCAGATGACCAATCCTCTAACGAGCATGTTGCCGGCATTTCTAACGCCCGAGCCGGGACTGAATTCCGGATTCATGATCGCGCAGGTGACCGCAGCCGCACTGGCCAGCGAGAACAAGGCGCTGGCGACTCCGCATTCTGTGGACTCCATTTCCACGTCCGGAAATCAAGAAGACTATGTATCCATGGGAATGAGCGGAGCGCGCCGTCTCGACCGCATGATCAAGAATCTTCGAAACACAATTGCGATTGAGCTGCTTTGTGCCTGTCAAGGAATCGATCTGCTCGCACCGCTGAAAACTGGCAAGCAGGCGACAAAAGCCTACGAGATCGTGCGCGCGAAGTCCCGCATGGTCTCCGTGGATCGGTCGCTCGCCGCAGATATCGACGCCGTTTCATCGTTGATTGCTGACGGAGCAATCGCAGCTATCCTGCATTGACGCAAGCGCGAGAAGTGGGACTATTTCGCTTTGGATGTGAGAAGCTCGAGTTCATCGAGCGTGCGCGGCCAATCTTCGCGCAATAGTCGCGAAAGTGCTCTGTCCGCCAAAAGCTTCCCGCCCGTCTGGCACATAGGGCAATAATTGGTTTCGTTTGAGGCATAACGAATGCGCTGGATTTTTGTGCCACAGCGGGGACAGGGCTGCTTATAGCGGCCGTGCACAGCCATACCTTCGCGAAAAGCGGTCACGTTTTCGGGAAATTTCCCGCCCGCTTCCACGCGGAGACGCTCGATCCATAGGGCCAGCGTCGTGCGCGTCGCTTCGAAAAGTCGCTTGATCTCGGCCGCGGTTAGCTTTTGTGTTTGCGCGAGCGGGGAAAGCTTCGCTTCAAACAAGATTTCGTCGGAGTAAGCGTTGCCGATGCCGCTGAAGAGGCGAGGATCGGTAAGTGCGCGCTTCAGCGTGTGATTCGCCGAAAGGAGAACCGCCGCAAAGCGCGACGCATCACATTCAAGAACCTGGAGTCCACCGGGATCCAAGTCCTCAAGTCCTCCTTCTCCCGAGACAACATGGAGCGAAGCGCGCTTTTGGGACCCGGCCTCTGTCCAGAGAAGCGTGCCCGTGGGAAAATCAAATGCCGCGAGTCCTCGAGGCGGCGAGACTCTTACTCCGCGAGCGCGCCAGTGAAGCCGGCCCGCAATCATCAGATGCAGAACAAGCCAAAGATCGCCTTCGAGCCCGATGCAAATGCGTTTCCCGAGACGCCTCAAACACAGAACCTTTTTCCCGGCCGTACTGCTCAGCGGTGGAATGGCCGTGCGCAACAAAAACGGGCTGACAACGCGCACGCGCTCAAGGGTTTGGCCGAGAATACGCTTCTCGAGCGCCTCGATATAGAGCACGATGTCCGGTAGCTCCGGCATACAATCCTGCGTATAGTGTCTAGGATACTTTGGGCCTATTTCTTGCGGAAATGCGGGAGGACTTTCTCTCCGAAAAGCCGCGCCTGCTGGAGACGGTCATCGCCCCAGAGTTCCAGCATCATCTGCGTGCAGCCGGCAGCGTGATATTCCTCCAGTTTCTCGATACATTGCTTGGGTGAGCCGGCGATAGGACAAACTTTATCAAGCGTCGCATCGGAAACCGCGCGTGCGGCGGCCTTGCGCCCGCCTCTTTCCATGGCATCCGCGATGGGCTGAATTTCCTCGCGAGTGAGGCCTGCGCATTCAAGGAGCGCGTCCGCAGAGCCCTTGATGTTCTGCACTTTGTTCGCCAGATACATCGCGGCCATTTCGCGAGCGCCTTCGCGAGCAGTCTTCGGATCTTCGCCAACGCTGCCGACCACTACACAACCGAGATCGAGTTGTGAGCCGTCACGACCCGCTTTTTTCGCGCCTTCCTCCATGACGCTGCGCGAATAAGTTGCAAATTTCGGCGTTGTGATGCTCGCGGTGAGTAAGCCCTGAGTCATCGCGCCAGCGAGACGTTGCAACACCGGGCCCGTCGCCCCAATGTACATCGGCGGCTGCCAGCGCGGCGCGTGCGCATCAGACTTAAGCGCAGGGGCAAACGCCTGAAACGCTTTACCCTCGTACTTCACTTCCTCGCCGGAAAGCATCGCTTTGATGATCTCGATGCTCTCACGCATGACGACGGCAGGCCCAACTTCCCTCCCCTTTTCCCCTTCGCCGATTTCCTTCATGAAAATTTTCGACGCGCCAAGCCCCAAAAGGAAGCGCCCTTCTCCTGCAGCTTCCTGGAGAACGCGCGCCTCCATGGCAATCTGCACGGGATGACGAGTATAGGGAGAAATAATTCCCCAGCCGATGGCGATCCTTTTTGTTTCTCGCGCGATAATGGCAGTCGTTGCTGTGGAAGAGCGCGCCTCCATAGAGTGCTTGCGCCACCACGGATAGGCTTCCGCGAGCCAGAAGACGTCAAAGCCCGCCGCATCGCAGGCCTGCGCCATCTTCACCGTTTCATGGAGCGGCTCCATACTCAATTGCAGCACGCCGATTTTAAACGGCAGACTCATCGTCCAGTTCGCTCCTCTTTTAGGCTCGCTCGCGTCCCCAGACCGCTTTCTCTGTCTTCACCAAGTCAATTCCATGTACGAATCATTGGCGCGAAAGCCTTCCCTGCTGTACAAGCTCCTCGCGCCCGGCTCGGAATGAAGCCACACTCTGCCGACCCCGCGAGCCTTTGCAAAAGCAAGAATTTTCTGGAGTACCGCGCGTCCTATACCTTTGCCTCGCCAATTCGAGACCGCGTACATACCCATGAGGTATGCTTCCCTGCCTGAGGTGTTCCCACTGTAAGGAGGACGCGCATAAAACGTCAGGCCTCCGCATGCTACCGCTTCACCGCCAGCTCGCGCGATAAATCCCACATACCGTCCCGCTGGCAATTCTTTGCCAAAGTGTCGTCGGATCGCCCCACTCAATTCTTTTGCACCGGCTTCATTACAAACATTGCCGACTTCTTTGAGCAGTGCAATTCTCAGCCGCACTAGCGCCCCGATGTCTTTGCGCTCCGCCTTGCGAATTTCAATCTTCCGTGCAGACTTCTTCGGCATCGCGGACCCCTTAAGAAACATCTAGAACCGCAAAGGGACAGGGACTACGGATCGGTCCAGGAATGCTCGATCCCTTTGATCAATTGCCACATGGCGCGATTGAGCGGCGTCGGCACGCCGGTCTTTTTCCCCCATTCCATGATCGCACCGTTCATGAAATCGACTTCGGTCTGCCGCTTCGCGAGCACGTCTTGCAGCATGCTGGCGTTGTGCTTGCCCGGAGCGTTCGCGCCTTTTTCCACAAGCGCGCGCGGATCGCCATGAAGCTCGATGCCTAAAGCTTTGGCCACCGCTTCGCCCTCCGCGATGAGGTCATTGAAAAGCGTTCCCGTTGCCGGAAGCCGTGTCGCAGCGCGATGGTGGAGAAGAGTGAGCGCGCCCACAGGATTCGTCGAGGCGTTGAAGATGAGTTTCGTCCACTGCGCCCCGCGCGCGTCTTTCAGCGGAATAACATGCATCCCGCTGCGATTGAGCAAGATCGAAAGCTTTTCCACATATTCGTAAGGCGTGTTTGTCGGTTCGAACGGGCCAATCCATGTGTCGCCGCTGATGTCAAAGCCGACATGGCCCGGCTCGATCAGGTGACCCGCAGGAAATGTCGTGCCACGAATCACGTATTTAACGTGCTCGGCAAGAATCTCCTCGTTGCCAACGCCGTTCTGCACGGAACAAACAGCGCTGTTCGGACCAAAGATCTGTTTCGATTGCTCAATGGCAGTACGTGTGTGCGTACTCTTTGTAGCGACAATTCCAAAATCGCAAGCAGGGATTTCCGAAGCATCCGAGGTGGCGTGCAGGCGCGCTGTAAAATCGGCCGCACCGCTGATGCGCAGACCACGTTCATTGATCGCGCGAACGTGGTCTTTGTACACATCGTAAGCGTGAACTTCAACGTCATCCAACCGCGCCAAGTGCGCCGCAAAAATGCTTCCAATTGCGCCGCAGCCCACAATGCAGACTCTCACACTCATGCAGGCTCCAGCGCCGCGAGTCCTGCGAGTTCACTGGCGAGCAAATCCGGCCGGGAAAGGAACGGACAGTGCCCTCCCGGTATCTCAATGGGCTCGACGCCTAGCAATGTCCGGCTGGCTCTCCGCGACCACTCGGGATTGAACGTGCGGTCCTTCGTGCAAACGATAGATTGACTGGGCACCGCGGGCCATTTCTCAAGCGGCAGGGCTTCGATGGCCACGCGGCTTGAGGCTTGCGGACGGAGATGCGCAATGGCTTCCTCAGCAAGCGCCGCATGGCAATCGTGAAAAAGGTAGTCGAGCGCATGCTGGCGGTTCCGTGAAGGATCCTTTCCTGGCCAGTCCGGCTGAAACATATCGCGCTCATCCCCGCGAAACCGATCAAACAAACTCCTCCCAAACTTGGGGATGGCCGCCGCAAGAAACACTAGCAACTGCACGGGCCGGCGAGTTGCCACAACGGG
>JAWOLO010000399.1:0-2725 GCA_033853375.1 Terriglobia bacterium | reverse complement strand
CGTCTGCCGGAGCGTGGAACTTCGGGCTCTGTGCAACGAGGTCCCGCGAACCCCGCCAGGCCCGGAAGGGAGCAACGGTACCGGGTATGCCTCGGGTGCCGCAGATCACCCGAAGTTCCTCTCGCCGTGAGAAGTTTTCAGTTGTTAGTCCTAAGTTGTAAGTAAGAAATTCGGAAAAGAGAGAACTGCTCGAATATTTTCTTCTTCGCTTCAATAGCTGTGGGCCGCAGAGAGGAAATGATTTTGGGGGCCAGGCTGAAAACAAGAACGCGTCGTTTTTATCGAAAGCGATCTTGGTTTGGTTTTTACTTAGGACTAAAAACTTAGAACTAAGAACTTCAAAATGAGCTACCAGGTCATCGCCAGGAAGTGGCGCCCGCAAACGTTCCAGGACCTTGTCGGGCAACAGCATGTCACCGAAACGCTGAAAAACGCCATCGTGAACAACCGCGTGGCGCACGCGTACATTTTTTCCGGAGCGCGCGGGGTGGGAAAAACTACGGCCGCCCGAATCCTAGCGAAGGCGCTGAACTGTGTGAAAGGGCCGACGCCGGAACCCTGCGGCGTATGCGATTCGTGCAAAGAAATCGCCGCGGGGACTTCACTGGACGTTATCGAAATCGACGCGGCCTCGAACCGCGGCATCGACCAAATTCGCGAACTGCGCGAAATGGTGCGTTATGCGCCGGCGGCCTCGCGAACCAAGGTCGTGATCCTCGACGAAGCGCACATGCTGACGGGCGAAGCATCGAACGCGCTGCTGAAAACGCTGGAAGAGCCGCCGGACCGAGTGGTCTTCGTGATGGCCACGACGGAACCGGAAAACCTGGAAGACACGATTCGCTCGCGGTCGCAGCATTTTCATTTCCGCGCGTTGACGTTTGCGGAAATCACCAAGCGACTGGAAGAAATCGCGCAGAAAGAAGAATTAAAGATCGAGCCGGGCGCGATGGCGGTGATCGCGCGGATGGCGGAAGGCAGTTTGCGCGATGCGCTCTCGCTCTTGGAGCAAGCGCGTGCCTATTGTGGTGACACAATTCCGGATGACCAGGTACGCGCGCTGCTGGGCGTGGTGCCGGAAGACGCGCTGGGGGAATTGGTGACCGCGATTGCGGCGGGCTCCGCGGACCGCGCGCTGGGATTGGTACACACGTTTCAAAAGGAAGGGCGCAACTTGCAGCATTTCTGCCGCGAAGCCATCCGGCACATGCGCAATCTGCTGATTGCGCGCGTTTGCGGGGCGGATTCCGAGTTGATTGCCGCAACGCCGGATCAGCGGCCTGCGATCGCGAAAGCTGCAGCTCTCTTCAGCGAAGAAGACTTGACGCGATTTTTTCAGATTTTGTTGCAAACGGATGATGATCTCCGCAGAAAGCCCGATCCGCGCGTGCATCTGGAAATGGGCTTACTGCGGCTGATCAACGCTTCGCGGCTTGCGCCGTTGGAAGAGCTGCTCGCGGAACTGAAGAGCGGTACGCCAAGTGGCGCCAGTACAGGAACGATGCGAGCTAGTGCGAGCGGTTTGCCACAAGCGCAGCCGACAAGTGCGCCGGGCGCAGCGGTCCCCAGGTTTGCAGCTCCTGCCGAAGCCGCTCCTAACTTCTCGACAACAGCCCCAGCGCCAGCGCGCGTAGAGGTGAGTCCGCAATTCCCTTCTCCGCCCACGCCTAGGCAAACTCCAACCGTCACTCCTGCGGAAGCAAAAACACCGACCGTCGGCGCGAAAGAGGTTCGCGTCAGCGGGATTTCTCAGGAACAAGTGGCGGAGATCAAGAACGCCATCCAGGCGCAGCAGAAATTTCTCGGCGAACTCGTGGAGCACAGCAGCGGCTGGGAACTCGAAGGCGGGGAATTACGAATTTATTTTTCTCCGGACAAGCGGCCGTTCTCGGAAATGGTCGAAGGCCGCGAGTCGCTGGAAAAGCTCCGTGCCGTTTCGAGCAACGTGCTCGGTCGCGCCGTGAGAGTCTGTGCTAGACTTGATTCTGTCGCGGCAGCAGCAGTAGCCGCAGGCGGCACTCAGGAATTGCGCGCGCAGTTCGAACGCGATCCTCTGGTACGGTCGATGCTGCAGCGATTTGGTGGTAAAATCACGGAAGTGCGATCGCGGCAAGAAGAAAAGTAGTGCGGCAGAAGGATTCCTTATGGAAGTGGGCGCTATCCAACAAATGCTTTCGCGATTGGGCAAGCTGCAGGAAGACTGGCAGCGGCAGGTGAATTCCGTGACCGTGGAAGCTTCCGCGGGCGCGGGGATGGTCAGCGTAAAGATGAATGGCCAGAAACAGATTGTGGACGTGCGCATCGAGCCGGAGGTTTTCGCCAGCAAAGACCAGGAAATGCTGCAAGATTTGATTCGCGCTGCGGTGAACGAAGCTTCGCGGCGCGTAGATGAAGAACTCGCCAACCAGATGAAGGGCCTTGCGGGTGGCATTCCGGGAATTGCCGGGTTGAAAATCCCGGGGCTCTTCTGAAGTTATCAGTCTTCAGTTCCAAGTTGTAAGTAAAACGAAAACCCACCAAGAGTAGGCTGCCTCTCCCTAACAATCTTTCGTTATGCTCGTGGCCTCTTTGTGTCCGATTCCGAATGCCGACAGTCCTTGAATAAGCTCAGGGTGAACAAGCATGCCTGTCGTACTGTTTCACGAACTCGCCGTTGTGGACTTCGTATTCGACGTGAAAGCGTTTTCGTTCCGTGCGGGACTCCCAACGCTCTTGCGCAATGATG
>JAWOLO010000398.1:0-3436 GCA_033853375.1 Terriglobia bacterium | reverse complement strand
TATAAGTCTTACCAGTCCCTAAAACGACAAGGAAATCATCAGCCAGGATGCGGTCCATTGTGGCAGCATCGTTATTTTTAACCGCTGCGTGATACTCGATGTCGAGGCTGGCAACTGTTCTTTCGTCAGTTGTAGAACTGCCGTTTGCAGCGGCGATGGATGTAGCAATTTTCATATCCTTAATCTCCTGATCTCCTGCTACGTTGGCAATGCTGAGGTTAGCGGACGAAATTAGACCGTTAGTCGGTCTTCTGCGTTCAGTACTAAAAATTACGGACCGTCCTTCAGTCGTCGCAAGCCTCCGCCCGAGTGATCGCGAACGGGCAAGTCTGCCAGCTCCGTGACATTCTGTACAATGCTTCTTTGTGATTAAACGATCTGTTTCTCAGATTGCTACGGAATCCTTTTGCTCTGATGCTGCTTTTGCGTTTTCAGCACAGCCGCCAATCCGCGAGGAAAAGCTGTTGTAGCGGACGCCACGAGCTTAAGCCTGCGTTCAGACAATGAACCGGAGGAAAGAAGTGGTTATGAGTTGAATGATACTTTCTTCCGAAACCGCCATCGTGGCTGAACCCAGCTTAGAAGCCTTTCCCAGCGATTTTGTCGTCAATTTCGGCCACTAATTCGATCTCTACGCAGGATCCGAACGGAAGCTGAGCCACCGCAACCGCGCTCCTCGCGTGCAGGCCGCGCTCTCCAAAAACGGCCATCAGCAAGTCTGAGGCTCCATTTGCCACCAGATGAGTGGGGCTGGGAAGGCCATGAGATTAAGCTCAACCCGCTCCTGAGCGCCTCATGCTGGCTGCGCGTTGAGCTTCGTTCGTGAACTGCCGCGCCAAATCCAGAAAAGCGGAAAGCGCAGGCGAAACAAAGCCGTCTCGCGCCCGAATGAAGGCTGTCTCGACCCTCGAGTCCGAGGTGGGTAATTTGTGCAGCCTTACTTTGTGGCGCGTGCTCGCAGTGCGAAACAGCGCTCGGGGCAACATGGTTACGCCTAGACCTGCCGCGGCACACCCCAGAATGCCGTCCAGAGTACCGAACTCTGTAACTCGAATCTTGCGTATGCCTTTCGATTGAAGAATCTTTTCAAGCAGTACTCGATAAGAGCAGCCTTCACGAAAAACCACGATCTTAACTTCACCACTGGCAGCAAGTTGCTTGAGATCGGAAACGCGAGGCGCTGAGACTATCACCATCTCTTCTTCAAATACCTTCTCGTCGACTAATTCTGGATTGAGCACCGGCGCTGCGACGAATGCGCCCTCCAACCTGTAAGCCAGTACATCACGCGAGAGTTCGCATGTAGTGCCGGTTATAAGAGAAAGATCAACCTGAGGATAAAGGACGCCGAATTTTGCAACGATTTCTGGGAGACGGATTGCAGCGGTTGTTTCCAGCGTTCCCACCAAAAGCGGGCCGCTCGGGCGCCGGTCCCGGCCGCTGACCGCTCGCGTGGCCTCGTCGAGAATCCCCTGGGTCTTGATGGCAAACGGCAAAAGTTGCGCGCCAGCTCGTGTGAGAGTCACTCCGCGCCGATGCCGGTGCAGGAGCCGGGCTCCGAGCTCCTGTTCGAGCGCGCGCACATGAGCCGTCACGTTGGATTGAACGGTGTGCAACGCCTCTGCGGCACGAGTAATGCTCTCCAGGCGGGCAACAGTTGCGAAGATACGGAGCTGTGCGGACTCCATGACCACCTCGTCGGATGGCATCATAAATCATGATGCATCAATCTAGTTAAATCATTTTACGAGATATTTAGTGCGGAGTAATTTTAGGTCGGGCGTTCCGGGCAGGAAAGGCGTTGCCCCAAATGGGTTCAGTATGAAGACCGCACTCCGAAAATTCTGCGAGACACACGGAATGACCATTCCTGTTGTCCAGGCGCCGATGGCCGGGGGCCCGAGCACGCCGGAGCTTGTGGCGGCTGTCTGTAACGCCGGAGGTCTGGGCTCCCTGGGGGCTGAATACCTGACGCCCGGCCAAATAGAACAGGCGATTGAAAAAATCCGTGGGCTTACGTCTCGTCCTTTTGGTGTGAACTTGTTCTCTCCCGATGCTGACCAGGCTCCTGCCGGAGACCTGGCCGCCGTCGGAGAGTTTCTCAGTTATTACCACGAGCGCCTCGGGATCGGCGTGCCAGAGTTCCCCGCTTCCTGGAATGAAGACTTCAATGAGCAGATTGAGGTCCTATACCGTTCGCGGGTGCCCATCGTGAGCTTCACGTTGGGAACGCTTCCTATAAAGGTCATGGACCGCCTCAAAGGCCAATCCACATACGTGATCGGCACAGCGACCACGGTCAAGGAAGCAATTGCGCTGGAACGAGCCGGGGTGGATGCTATCACTGCTCAGGGAAGTGACGCTGGCGGCCATCGTGGAACATTCCTGGCTGAAGCGGAATCGGTCCTCGTCGGCACCATGGCTCTTGTTCCGCAAATTGTAGATGCCGTTTCGCTTCCTGTGCTAGCTTCCGGCGGGATTATGGACGGCCGCGGCGTCGTAGCGGCACTGGCTTTGGGTGCAAGCGCTGCGCAAATGGGAACGGCATTTCTGCTAACCGATGAGGCTGGCACCAATCAAGCTGCTCGCAAGGCATTACTCGATGCTCAGGAAGATCAAACCGCCATTACCCGAGCCTTCTCCGGGCGCCCGGCGCGCGGGCTTCGCAATGAATTCATTGAGGACTGGAATAAGTCCGGACTGAAGCCGATGTCCTTTCCTTTGCAGAATGCGTTGACGCGCCCAATGCGGCGGGCCGCAGCAGCCAGAGGCGAAGCTGGAGTCCAGTCTGTGTGGGCTGGCCAGGGTCTCAGGTTGCTGCGCAAAGGGCCGGCAGCCTCGATCATGCTGCAACTTCAAAAGGAGATTGCTGACACGGCAGCAATCCTGGATAAAGTCTTTGAGAATACTCGGGTGCCTGTAAAAGGAACATTGCAAATGGACATGGACGAAAAACCGGAAGAGATCACCATTCACTGCAACGGAAGGATCACGGCGGAATCCGCTCATATGTTTCAACGCGAAATACAAGACAACTGCATTCCTGTCTCACGGGGCAAGGGTGTTCCGGTCATCAATCGCGTGATACTTGACCTTTCGAATGTGACTCACATTGATAATGTCGGGCTGGAAGCCCTGCTGGACGTCTGGACGGCAGGCCAGAGGAAGTCCTGCTCGGTGGAGATCATCAATCAGGGTCTACGAGGGTTAAAACGCGGGTCCTTGCTTAGGCTGGATCGGGCATTCAGGAGGATGCTGGCGCTGTTCGAATGAAGTTCAGAAGTAGGAGGCCCAGAAAGCAGCCGCAGGTTTTCATTGAGGAATACGTCTGGGGGTGTTCCGAAAGGTCTGCGACGAGGGACGGTTCCAAAAGGTCCAATCCCATGGTCTCTGTTGCACTATCGGCTTACACGGCTTTGAGTCTCGTACTCGATGG
>JAWOLO010000397.1:0-3168 GCA_033853375.1 Terriglobia bacterium | reverse complement strand
AGCAGTTGCGCATGAGCAAGAGCGGGCTCTTTGCGCATTTCGGGTCGAAGGAAGAGCTACAACTGGCGACGGTTGAAAAAGCGCGGCAGATGTTCATCGAACAGGTTACGCGGCCGGCGATTACGGCCCGCAGAGGCATGCCGCGGCTTTGGAAGATCATCGACCTTTGGCTGGCGTTGGTGGAGAGAAACGTCTTCAAGGGCGGATGCTTTTTTAGCGCCGCGTCGTTTGAGTTCGACAGCCGGCGGGGGGTCGTGCACGACCGCATTGCGGCGATCATGCACGAATGGATTGGCGTGATTACGCGCGCAATTTACGAAGCGCAAAAAGCCGGCCACGTGGACTCCAAGGTCGATCCCACTCGCCTGGCGTTCGAAGTGCATGCCATCGCCCTGGGCGCGCATTGGGCGTACCAGTTGCTTGATGATCGCCAGGCGTATTCCCGCGCACGCACGACGCTGCTGGAGAAATTGCGCAGCGTGGCTACGGCGCAGTCGCCGCGCCTGCCGTAGGCCAGCTCCCCTACACGCAACACATCTTCCCGGCTGATTCACGCCAATTTTCCTGTTTCTCAGAACCTCAAAGCCATTGCAAAATTCTGGCACAAGGACCGAACTCATCTGTTTTTGAGGGGCGTGGGGCTCTTTTTGCTGAGGTGATTTCTAAGAGCGTCTTGATTCACCAACAGTAAGCGTATCACCCGGTTCCCCCACTCGCCGTACATGATTTTCCAGTGTTTATCGAAGATAATTTCGTGACCTTCGCTTTCAAAACCATTTTCTCGGCAGAATTGCTTTACGTTCTCCACGGATTCGCCCAAATAGACACCTGCAACTGAGATTCTGTGAGCACTCTTTCTGAATTCACGCACTATGAAGGTCGCGGGTACCTGGGCTGGCAGAATTTGTTGCCCTGGAGAGGTTAAGAACGAGGCCCAAACCTCGCAGTCTTTGCCTGCGCAAGCCCACCCAGCTTTGGTTGTATTTTGTACCTCACCTGAAGTTAGGTCAGGGGGCCCCAGGATTTCTTCAAGGTTGGCGAAGGTGAGATCTGTAGGGTCCAGTTCAATATCACCAAGTAAAACGAGAGCATTCTCGCGCGCCTCGAGCTCTGCTAACGTTTTCCGTGCCTCCAGACGCGCGGGCCGGAGCGTATACCAATCGAGGGCATAGGCGATTCCGTAGAGGGCAAGCAGAATCCCCACAATATAAGCGCAAATCCTCTTCCACACGGCGACCTCGAATCACAACTCTTTTACGGCGCAGGCATCATAGCTGGCAGTTTTTTGCGGGGGTATTTCTTGGCGATGTAGTTGTCGACGAGGGCTTGGAAGGCGGCGGCAAGCTCGTCGTACGTACCTTCGAGGGTGACATCCTTTTTGCCATCGATATAGACGGGGCAGCGCGGGGCTTCGCCGGTGCCTGGCAAGCTGATACCGATGTTGGCGGCTTTGGATTCGCCGGGGCCGTTGACAATGCAGCCCATCACCGCGAGGGTCATGCTCTCGACGCCTTCGTATTGCGTTTTCCAGACGGGCATGTTGTCGCGGATGTAGCCTTGAATGCGCTCGGCCAATTCCTGGAAGGTTGTGCTAGTGGTGCGGCCACAGCCGGGACAGGCGGTTACGCTGGGCGCGAAGGAACGCAGGCCGAGAGCCTGAAGCAATTCACAAGCGGCGTAGACTTCTTCGCGGCGATCACCACCGGGGCGTGGCGTCAGGGAAATGCGAATAGTGTCGCCGATCCCTTCGTAAAGAAGGACGCCCAGTGAGGCCGCGGACCAGATCTGGCCCTTCATGCCCATGCCCGCCTCGGTGAGGCCGAGATGCAGAGGCTGTTCGGTCTTCGCGGAAAGATCGCGGTAGACGGTGATGAGATCGCGCGGGCGCGAGGTCTTGCAGGAAATGATGATTTGGTCGTGGCGCAGGCCGGATTCGAGCGCGAGTTCCGTGGATTCCAGCGCGGAAATGACCATACATTCGTTGATGATTTCTTCGGAGTCTTTGCCGAGGTTTTTGTCGGTGTTTTCCTGCATTTTGCGCATGACCAGCTCTTGATTGAGCGAGCCGCCATTCACGCCGATGCGCACAGGCTTGCCGTTGTCGCGCGCGACTTTGCAGATCGTGGAGAACTGTTCGTCGCGGCGCTGGCCCGCGCCGACGTTGCCGGGATTGATGCGGTATTTGTCGAGCTGCCTGGCGCATTCCGGGTATTTGGTGAGCAGGACGTGGCCGTTGTAATGAAAATCGCCGATGATGGGAGCGCGGCAGCCGACGTCGAGCAGGCGCTTCTTGATTTCGGGAACGGCCGCGGCAGCTTCAGGAACGTTTACGGTCCAGCGCACGATTTCGGAGCCGGCTTCGGCGAGCTCGACGGTTTGCTTGTACGTGGATTCGATGTCGGCGGTGTCCGTGTTGGTCATGGACTGCACAGCGATGGGGGCGCCGCCGCCGACGCACACGTGTCCGACCTTCACGCCGTACGTTTTGCGGCGCGGATGGCCGGTGGCCGCAACATCAAAGCCTTCAATTTGGGTGAGCATCTCTATCAATTCTAACTTGATTTTGGGTCTAGCGTGAACTGCGTCTAACGTGAATTCTGTCTTAGTGCGAATGGGGATACGCAGGAAAAGCGGCAGCAAGGCTGCCGGAGTCCAAAGGTCGTTACAGTCGATGGTCAGTCTCCGGACTGGGTTGCTTGGGACTGGTTGCCGAAGCTGCCGCGGAGGCCGAGCGCGTCGGCATGTTCGCGCATGGCAGCAATGCAGAACTTAATGTGCTCTTCCAGGGAAATGCCCAGTTCTTCGGCGCCTTTGCGAACGTCTTCGCGGGAAACGCCTTTGGCGAAAAGCTTGTCTTTCATGCGGCGCTTTACGGAATCAACTTCCAGGTCAAGGATGCTTTTCGACGGGCGGACGTACGAACAGGCGGTAAGGAAACCAGCCAGTTCGTCGCAGGCGAAAAGAGTGTGTTCGAGCGCGGACTGGCGAGGCACACTGCAGTAATCGGCGTGCGAGAGAATGGCGCGAACGATTTCTTCCGAGTAGCCCTGTGCGCGCAGGATTTTTGCGCCTTCGGAGGGGTGGCCCTGGTCGGGCAAATGTTCCTGATTAGGCCAGCGTTCGTAGTCGAAGTCGTGAAGCAGTGCGGCAAGGCCCCAGGTTTCTTCG
>JAWOLO010000396.1:0-2675 GCA_033853375.1 Terriglobia bacterium | reverse complement strand
TCGCCGCCGTCGGCGACGCTGCGGGAGCAACTTGGATTGCCGAAGGGCATGGGGCTGGTGGTAGATTTTGTTGCGAAGGATTCGCCCGCGGAGGCGGCGGGACGGACATCCTTCCATTCGGGGAGTTCTTCTAGCGGCTCGGTTCCAAATCGGTCAAAAAATTGAGGGTCGACGGTTTTCACCTGTGAAACCATTTCGCCGATCACAGCACGGGCTTCGCTGGGGGTGTCAGAGGCGGAGCACATGCGCCACAAGCGGTGCAAAACGATGCCGGAGAGCGTGTGCACCATGGTGGTAAACGCGGCCACGGGGAGAACGTAGCGGGCGATTTCAATGGCGCGTTTTTCCGCGGAGCGCTCGATTTTCTGGAGGCGCTTGGGATGCGACATCGAGCTGACGTGCCAGATGTCATTGAGAATGTTGCGCGCGTCGCCAATGAGGAGCGCGGAAAGCTCTTGATAGTAATTCCAGGCGCGCGCGATGGCGCCTTCGTAAATCCCTTTGGATTTTTCGTCGAAGAAAAGCGAGACGCGCGGGATATAAGCCTGGGCGCGGTCGAGCCGGACGTAGCGCTGGCTCTGCTGTTCGGAATTGTAAAAGGGATGGGCGTGGAGAAACGACCAGACGAATTGGCGGCTGACGTTTTCCAGGCCAAATTCGAAATGGGCGTGCTGGTAGACCGTGTGGTGACCGCTATAAAATGTGGCGGCGCCGATGTTCAGGCGCTGCTTGTCGGTGATCTCCTCAGGAGTGATGAGTCGCGGCGCGTAGCAGGTGCGCGCGGCAGCGATGGCGGAATCGAAAGGATGAGAAAAGGCGTTGCGGAGAGTGACACGCGGCGAAGCGCTTTCGACGAGTTCGCCGGAGCGCGCGCCTTCAAACATGCGAGATTGGGTCGCCACGTTGGAAAGTTATTTTACACGCGCGGGACAGGAACAAGAAATTCGAAAAACGAAACTCGAAATGAGCGACACCAAATCGCCTCGTGAAGCGAATTTCGCGTTTCGAATTTCGAGCGTCTCAGCTACTTCTTGGCGGCGCCAGCTTTGGAGGCGGCGTCGGCATACTTCTTGGTGAAGCGTTCAACGCGGCCGGCGGTATCGACGAGCTTCTGCTTGCCGGTGAAGTACGGGTGGCAATTCGAGCAGATTTCGACGCGCATCATGTCGCCTTTGATGGTCGAGCGGGTCTGGAACGTGTTGCCGCAGGCGCAGTGCACCGTGACGGTGTGATAGTCGGGATGAATACCGGGTTTCATGGGCTGCCTTTCGTCGCGTCCGGTCTGCACGGCAAAACCCGGCAAAGCCGGGTCTGTTGATAATGTGGCCGCAAAGCGGTCTGCACAGCCGCGTCGCTAGGTCGCGAGCAATTCTCAATCATACGCGAAGAGTCAAATTTCGCAAAATGTCATGTGACAGTGGAAGAGCCTACTCACATCGTATCCCCTTGGCAGGGTTGAAATGTTTGAGTGAGAAGAGGCGGTTGGAGATGGCCGCCCGGCTGGGGGGAGAGCCGGGCGGCGCGGGGCGGGTAGAATCGCCGCGTCATGGCTACCTCCGCCTGCTATTTCGATCTGGTGCGTGAGATGAAAGACGCCTACAACCATCGTCTGCGGCTGGTCGAGAGCGCCCAACAGCGCGGCATCAAGCCCACCGCGCGACTCTTCACTACCACCGTGTCCACGGTCCGCAAGTGGCTGCGCCGCTTTCAGCAGCACGGCCCTTCCGGCCTGGTGGCACTTCGCCGCGCTCGTCATCAGCAGTCTCAGAAAACTCCTCCGACCACCGAAGCGCAACTGGTAGAGCTTCGCAAAACGCTGCCCACCTTCGGCTCTCGCCGCCTGATCCGCGAGTTCGATTTGCCCATCAGCCATCGCGCTCTCGAGCGCATCTGGCGCGAGCACGGTCTGCTGAAAAAGCGTCGTAGGAAATACCAGCGCAAGCAGGACCTCGCACACATCAAAGCTTCCTGGGCGCTGTTCCAGCAAATCAGCGCCGATACCAAGGATCTCGACGACATTCCACGCTACTGGTTACAGGCCCAGCGGCTCCACTTGCCAGCCATTCAGTACACGGCTCGCGATGTCCGCAGCGGTTTACTCTTCTGGGCCTTCGCCCAGCAGCGCAGTGCTTCCGCGAGCGCCGTCTTCGCCTCCCGCATCCAGCAGCATCTGGATCGCTACGGCGTCTCGCTGCGCGATCTGGTCTGGCAGACCGACAACGGCGGCGAATTCAAAGGCGATTTTCCAAAAGCCCTCGGCGACAGTCAGCATGTGCGCATCCCGCCGGCCGCGCACACCTACCAGAGCGACGTGGAAACCGTGCATCGCCTCGAAGAAGACGAGTTCTTCGACCTGGAAGACTTCGCGAGCCGCGGCGACTTCCTTGCCAAAGTGCACACCTATCAGCTCTACTTCAACCTCGTGCGGCCCAACTCGCACAAAGAGAACCTCAGCCCCTGGCAAATCATCGAGCGGCTCGCTCCCCGCTCGCCGCTCCAACTTTGCTTGCTTCCACCCGTGTTCCTGGATTACTACCTCAATGACTCAGGGGGATACGATGTGGGTAGGCTTCCCTACCCTTAACTTGGTCCAACTCATTTATAATCATTTTCTGCGCCAAAAGCATCCCAAGAGGGAATCGGAATGAAACCATCTCTCTTCGTCAAACTAGATC
>JAWOLO010000395.1:0-4009 GCA_033853375.1 Terriglobia bacterium | reverse complement strand
GAATACGTTCCAACGCGATTGGCGATGAAATTCGGCGTATCTTTCGCGATGACCACGCCCTTGCCGAGGCGGCGGTCGCAGAAATCGCTGAGCGCCGCTACAACTTCTTTCGAAGTTTTCGGCCCGGGAATCACCTCGACAAGCTTCAAATACCGCGGCGGGTTGAAAAAATGCGTGCCCGCCCAATGCTGCTGGAATTCCTCGCTCATGCCCTCGGCGATCAAGTGAACCGGCAATCCCGAAGTGTTGGTGGTCACGATCGCGCCGGGTTTCCGGAATTGCGCCACGCGTGCCAGCAATTTCCGCTTGATGTCCAGGTTTTCCGCAACCACCTCAATGATCCAATCCGCTTCGGCGCAGCGCGCGAGATCGTCTTCGAAATTTCCTATCTCCACCTTGTCCGCCAGCGCCGACATAAAAAACGCCGCAGGTCTGGACTTCTTTGCCGCTTCCAGTCCGGCGCGCACAATCTTGTTGCGTTCTGCGCGTGGAGCGTCCGCGGCCAAATTCGGCGGAACAATGTCCAATAACGCGCACGGCAGGCCTGCGTTCGCGAAATGCGCTGCAATCCGGGAACCCATCGTTCCTGCACCCAACACCACTGCTTTTTCAATCCTTCGTTCCATAGTCTTCTTTCTCTTTTCTAGCGCGGGAATGCCCCGAATGACAGGTTACAAAACCGGCATGCGGCGGTCAAACGCGCACACGGCTTCTGGCAATCGGGCTAAAATGGATAGATGGCGGACGAAGAGAAAGCCTCGGGACCTCTCGCCTGGATCAAAACGGCGAAAGACAAGATTCGCGCGTTTGCCTATCGCAACGAGCCGGAGCGCGCGGAGCGTCCGCGCATCGGCGTGGCCCTGGCGGGCGGCTTTGCGCGCGGAATTGCCCACATCGGGGTGCTGCGCGTGCTGCGCGAAGCCGGCATCCCCGTCGACTGTGTGGCGGGCACAAGCGTTGGCGCATTGATTGGCGCTGCCTACTGCAGTGGCGCGGCCCTCGAAGAAATGGAAAAGATCGGCGCGATCACTACCTTCGCCGATTTCGGGCGCTGGACGCCTTCCTGGCTCGGCTTGGCCACCAACCAGCGCATGGAAAAATTTCTCGCGCGGTTTACCCCCGCTAAAACGTTCGAGGAGTTGCAGACGCCTCTGGCCATCGCCGCCACGGACATCATTGACGGCGTCAGTGTCTACTATACGCATGGCCCAGTGGCCCCGCCGCTTCGTGCGTCCTGTGCTTACCCAGGACTCTTCGTGCCCATCCAATATGAAAATCGCACGCTGGTGGATGGTTTTCTCACCGCTCCCGTGCCGATTGAAGGCGTTCTCTTGCTTGGCGCGGACATCGTTGTTGCTGTGTACCTGGAATCCGGCAATCTCGAGCAGCCGCGTACGCTCACTGACATTCTCAGCCGTTCGTTTAATATCATGCAGCGGCACGCCGACCTTGCCTGGCGCACGCAAGCGGACATCATTATCGAGCCCGACGTGAAGCAATTCGTGTGGGACGATTTCACCAAAACGCCAGACATGGTGGCGGCCGGCGAAATCGCGGCGCTTCACGCCTTGCCGCAGATTCGCGCCGCGTTGCGTGGAGAAAAGCGCGATGCCACTCCTGGGGGCAACCTCTATCCTGCCGCCCTGAAATAAGCCGCGCAAGCACCATCCGCGCCCTCTGCTTGTTGCTGCGCGACGGACCTATAATGTGTGCGTCCGATCCTGTAGGTTCCTAGCGAGGTGACGCATGCGTCGCACTTTTCTCTTCGTCCTTTGTTTCTTGTTTCTGTCAGCGTCTGGCTTGGGTCAATCCGCCGCAGACGATTCACAAGGTATGCAGGCGCTAGTGGCTGAAGTCCGGCAACTACGGAAGGATTTGCAAACCACGAATGGAAACACACTAAGGGTACAAGTTCTCCTTTATAGGTTGCAGGCTCAGGAAGCGACCGTCGCGCGCGATTCGGAACATCTTAATGATGCCCGTGCAAGGCTCTCTGAAATCCAGAAGCGGCGGCAGGAGCTGACAGCCGCCTTGAAGAGGTTTGAAGAATCCGTGGACAACACAGAAATTTCACCGGCAGACCGGAAACAAATCCAATGGGAGATTTCCGGAAATAAGTCACAACTCGAAAATCTGGCTGCGGAAGAACAGCAACGACAAACCGCCGAAATGGAAGCCGAGGAGCAACTGCGGACTGAGCAGGCGAAACTGGCAGGACTCGAAGACCGAGTGGACCGTCTGGAAAAGGAATTGGAAAACCCACACTAGATTGCAGAGCGGCGTAATGGAGAAACTCGCCGTACAGAATCCGCGCTACGCTGGCGTGACCTTCACGATCACCGGATGTCCCTGGCCTTTTCCGCGCTGCGTCAGCCACGCAGCAAGCCCTTCCGCGAAGCGCTCAGGCGTGAGCCGGAAACTCGCCTCGATTCTTCCATCCGTGACCGGCAGCGTGTCGTCAAAGTCCGCGGAGTTGGTGAAGTTCCGCATGCAGAATTGGTCCAGCCACTCGAGGGGACAAGGCTTCGTTTCTCCCTGAATGACCACATTCACGTTGAATTTTTGCGCGTACATAGAGTTATCCACTGCCAAAACAATTATGGCAGATGGACCTTGAGGAATCGGATTCTTTCGCGCTCCGCCGGGTTCATGATTAGTCTTTGCGTTTCCCGTTCATACTCCGCCAGATAGGCCTTGGACCAACTCCCGTTGGCGACGAATGCGGCCATGTTGTCATCGGATTTGTATCCTGCGTACTTCGCGTTCGAGAAGAAACTCACGGCCCAAGTGTTTCCCCAGCCTGGCCGGCATTGTTTCAGAGAGCTCTGGAGAGAAAGCAACACCTTTCGCGCCCTGGCAACGGTATCGATCTGGCTGACCTGAACGATGACGAAGATTCTTTCATTCCGGTCATCGATTCGAACGATTTTCGCCGAGTCGTCGCTCTTACAAGTTTCTGGAGGTGGGTTCTGCGCAACAGTTCTCGGTACAAACAGCAACGCCAAAGCAATAGCGGCCACATACGCTTTACGAGTCCCCAAAATGTCACCCTAGAAGATTAAGATGCGCGGGGCCGCTTGACCGAATGCGCCAAACCAACGGCTTCGAGCAGGCAAATGAAATACCAGCCAATGTCGGTCTGATACCAGCGCAGTCCCAGGCGTGCCGAGCCGGCGTGCGTGTGATGATTCTTGTGCCAGTTTTCGCCCCACGCAGTTAATTGAAATGGGCCCAGCCACCAAACGTTGATGCTGGAATCCTCGCCGTCTTTCGCTTCTCCAAGGTGCGTCAAGCTATTCACCAGGCACTGCAAGTGCAGCGAGTACGCGAGCCGGATGGCGCCCATCCAGAAAAAGCCCATCCAGCCGAAACCGAGAATCAGCCCGCAGAAAATCGAAAGCACAATGACCGGCGTCTCCGCCCAGCCCCAGATCTTGTAAATGCCGCCCGTCATTTCCGGCGCCCAGCGCCTCTTGTCCGCAGGTTCGGTCTGATACAGCCAGCGCATATGCGCCCACCAGAAGCCCCCTTGCTTTGGGCTCGAAATATCTTCCGGCTGATCGGTCACTGCATGATGCAATCGATGGTACGCCACCCAGCTCGCCGGATGTCCGGAACCGTTGAAAACCGCGCAGAAAATCAGGAATTGTTCCACGAGCGGGTGGGTCCTGAGCGTTTTGTGCGCCAGCATCCGGTGATAACACACAGTTGTGCCAAGTCCGCCGAGCGCGGTGAAAAGCAAGGTCATGCCGAGAACTTTGAGGCTGGGGAGGGGAAAAAGAATCAGGCCGATGACCGCAAGGACATGAATCAGGACCAGGTAGGTGAAAACGCCTTCTTTGCCGTGTGCGGGTTTCCAGAACGGACGGTCCCACGGCTGTACCTGTGGCGCTTGCTGCGTCAAGCTAATTTCCATGTATTCTCCGATGATCTGCTAAATTGAGGACGCTGATACCCCAGCTGGCTGAGCGAATAGACAGTTAACACCATAACATCGTTCGTCGTCCTG
>JAWOLO010000394.1:0-16259 GCA_033853375.1 Terriglobia bacterium | reverse complement strand
TCACGGCAAGAGAAGTCTGCTCGCGCTGGTGCTGTTGCTCGCGGTTTGCGCCATGCCTGCGGTCGCTCAGGTAAGCCCGAATGAAATTCTCAATCCTGATCTTAAAGCTCTGGAGCAGACTTATCTTCAGCAGTTGATTGGAATCAACCAGTCCATTGCCAAAATCAAATTTCCATTTCCTTTCTATCTCAGCCGCTATGTCGGCCTGGACCCCGCAAAGCAAGCGGAGGCGGATTCGCGCGGGCTGGAATTTGTGCGTTTTCAAGACCGCGTGATCTTGAAAGTCTCGGGGAATTACAACGCGGCGTACAACACGCTTCGCCTGACGCAAAACGAGCGCGCGGCCTCGACGTTTCGCGGCGTGGTCCTTCCGGTTTTGCAAGTGGTGACCGCAGCCCTGCCGGAAGATTTGGCATGCGACGGCATAGGCTTCGAAATCGCTCACCACACGCGCAGCGACACGAGCAGTTACGAGTTTGAAGGGAAGGAAACTTTAGTGGTGGTCTTCGACCGCGCGGAAGCCTGGGCGATGTCGCGGGCGTCGAGCGATGCCGGGCGCCAGGAAATTCTGAACCGCTCGAAAGTGTTTGTCAGCGGCGTGGACTTTGGACTTTCTTTGACCGAGCGCGACCCTCTGAGCGTGCAGACGCTTCCGCGCTCCATTCCTGCCAAACCAGACGCGACTTCTTCCGCGCGCTCCTCGACTTTGACTTCGCATTCCGTATTGCTGAAAACCGTGAACCCGGTTCCCACTGCGTCGTCTTCTCCGGCTTCTTCCTCGCCTCCGCCTGTTCCTGCGCCGGCGGAGTCTGTGGCCACGGCTGAGGCCGGTGCGAAGCCTGCGTCATCTCCGGCTGCTGATCCGCCGCCTGCAACACCAACATTTACGCAGGCCGATGCGGATCGTCTGGATGAAAAGTATCAAACGCAATTGGGCGCGCTTGCCAAGGAAGGCGCGGCGAAATTTCATTTCGTCGCGTACGCGCCGCCCACGTTTGTGCTGTTTCACGGCCAAATCGCGCTGCAAATGACGCTGAAAAATTCGCTGCAATTTGGGCCGGCGAAAGGCTCGATTTACAAGCGCGCCGCGCAGAGTTTCGATCTTTTTCTCGCGCCATTGCTGAAAGATATTTCCGAGCGCATTTCTCCCGAGGTGGAGTTTCAGCTTTTCGATTTTTCCGTACTGAACAAACTCTCGCCGACAGCGAAAGAGACCTCGGAGGCCATCGAGTTCATCTGCCCGCGAGCCGCCCTGAAGAAATTCGTCAACGCGGAGATCACCAATCAGCAGTTGCTCGATCAAAGCATCGTGCTGGTCAACGGCGTACGGATTGCCCTCAATCTACAATTGGTTGAATAGGCTGGCACGGGGGGAAGTCCCGGCTGAGGGGACTTTTCAACAAAAGCCTCTAGGCCAAGCCCGCTTTGGACAGCGGCAACTCGCGAATGCGTTTTCCGGTTGCTGCAAAAATCGCGTTGCAAATTGCCGGCGCAATCGCTGGAAGTCCCGGTTCGCCAATGCCGCCCGGAGGCGCATCGCTTTCCACGATGTGTACGTGAATTTCGCGCGGAGCGGTATTCATGCGTGCCACGGGGTAGTCATTGAAGTTTGACTGGTCAATGGCGCCGTTAGTCGCGGTGATTTCTCCATAAAAAGCGATGCTTGTCCCCATTACCGCCGCGCCTTCAAACTGGTTGCGCACCATTTCCGGATTCACCACCGTGCCTGCATCGAGCGCCGTGTCCACGCGCTGAATGTGCGCTTTGCCCGCATCGTCCACGTGCAGTTGCACGACCGATGCCGCGTAGGTCAGGAAGCTGCGGTGCATGGCCAAGCCCATGCCAAATCCGTTGCCTTGCTTTTTCCTGCCCCAACCGGATTTCTCCGCAACGGTCTGCAGAACGCGGCGGAATCGCGCCGTGTCGATTGGATATTGTTCGTAGGACTGTCCGTAATTGCTGTAGTCCTTCGGTAGCTCACTTTTCGGAATGATGCGGTCCGGGCCGAGAAGTTGCATCTGATACTCGAGCGGATCTTTTCCGGCTGTGTTCGCCAATTCATCCGCAAACGACTGAATGGCGAACGCGTGATAAATGTTAGCCACGGACCGGAACCAACCGATTCGAACGTGCGCCGTCGCCGGCCCGTTCTCGGAGCGGTGATTCGGAATAGCGAATGGTAAATCGGAGAAGCCGAGCCCCAGTTCACCGGCGTCGGAGTATACGGCGTCGGCACTGAACGTGGAGCCGATGGGAGGAAACACAGTGCGCTGCAACCAGGCGGTGGGCTTTCCATCCGCGCCGAGTGTTGCCTTCATATACATGGCCGACACAGAGTGATACGTATCGAACTTGATGTCGTCTTCGCGGCTCCATACGACCTTCACGGGTTTGCCCGTTTTCTTCGAAAGCACTGCTGCTTCCACCGCATAGTCGGGGAACGATTTCCTTCCAAATGCGCCGCCCAGCAGTGTGACGTGTACGGTCACGTCTTCCTTTTTCGCGCCCACTGCTGCCGCGATGGCATCGCGTGCGCCCACGGGACTCTGCGTGGGCGCCCATGCTTCTACTTTTCCGTCGCGGTACACCGCCAGTGCTGCCGGCGGTTCCATCGAAGCGTGCGCCAGGAGCGGGGCGTAGTATTCCGCCTCAACGATTTTTCCGCCTTGCGCAAAAGCCGCGTCGACGTTTCCGACTTCGCGCACAACTTTCCCCGGCTTTCGTGCGGTTTCCTCCAATTCCTTTCGATACTCTCCAGAGTTGAAGACGCGGTGCCCGCTCTCTTCCCAATCGACCTTCAGTTTCTTTCTGCCCTGCATGGCGGCCCAGGTATTGTCGGCAATTACGGCCACTCCGCCGAGCGGCTGAAACAAAACTGGAGGCTTGAACGTGTCGATGGTCGCGGTTTGCTTTACCCCAGCAACGGCCAGTGTGGCTTTATCGTCGAGGGATTTTACTGTGCTGCCGAGTACCGGCGGATGCAGCACACTGGCATACAACATGCCGTCCATGTGCGTGTCTTGCCCAAACGTCGCTTTGCCGGTGCACAACTCCTTCAGGTCATACGCCGCGGAGTCTTTTCCGATGTACCGCCACTCGCTGCGCGGCTTAAGCTTCAGCTCCTCCTTCTTCGGCACCTCCAGTTTTGCTGCCGCGGCCGCGAGTTCGCCGTATGCGAGTTTCTTCCCGGACTTTTTGTGCACTACCGTGTGCAGTTCCGTGGAGCACTCGGCTTCCGGGACGCTCCATCGCTGCGCGGCGGCGCGGACCAGCATCAGCCTCGCTGTCGCGCCGGCTTCGCGCAAAGGCACGAAGAAACTCACTACCGAGTGCGAGCCGTCGGTGTCCTGATCGCCATATTTTTCATCTCCTGTGGCCTGCACAACTTTCACGCGCGCCCAGTCTGCGTCAAGCTCATCGGCAACGATGCGCGGCAAGGACGTTCGAACGCCGTTCCCCATCTCGGAGCGATGCGCAACGACGTAAGCAGTTCCATCCGTGTCGATCGCCAGATAAACGCTTGGGTGCAGCACGGATTTGCCCATGGCGTCTGCCGGATTCGCACTCACGGAGGCTGCAAACAACTGATCGGGCATCCAGCGAACGCTCAACACAAAGGCGCCCGCACCGAGCATGCCCTTCAAAAATCCGCGCCGGTTGCTCGCGATTTCTTGTCCCATCCCGGAAATGTTCTCGATATGAATCATAGGTCCTCGCAGAGAGAAACGATCGAATGAAGCCCAAAGCCCGATTCCGCCACGCACTATCCTACTGCCATTTTGCTTTCCCGCAAGTTCAATGATTCAGTGGGGAGTGGGCCATTCGCCCAGCGCGCGTCGCAGGTCGACGAGTTGGCCGAGATGATAAGCGTTGTGGTCCGCCATGAGCAGCGCTTCGCGCAAAATCGTCTGGCCGTCGCCGTGCGGGATTTTCGCGCACAAATCTGTCTTCGGATTCCTCACCAGGTCGATCATTTCCTGCAGGTCATCTTGGAACTGTTCCACAGATTTGTCCCAGGCTGCCGCGTCCGGAGGTCCCGGCGTCTTTGGCCAGTAGCCTTCGGGAAATCCCGGCGAGACGTGCTTCGGGTTGCGGCTGAATTCCAGGATGTCCCATTGCGCGATTCGCGCATGCTCCAAAAGTTGCCAGCCTGTGTGCGGCAGACCAGCAATAAACGCGCCGCGCTTCGCTTCGGGGAACCCCTCGACCGCATCTGAGAAATGGACGTGCGCTCCGCCCCCTTTCAAAAGATAGACGAGGTGCTCGCGCAATGCTTTGTCGCTGTTGCCCGAAGTTGTCTGCTTCTTGACCACCGGTTTTTTCTTGGATGATGGTTTGGCTTTTTTCTTCATGAGGATTCCTATTTTTGTGAAACCAGAACTTGTTGTGGCATCTCTGGAATGGGATGCAGGGTGGTTTTCGCGAACCCCGCGTTGCCGAACATCTTCTCATATTGCGCGAACGTATAGGCATCTCCCGCGTCTGTGCCCGCTAGCATCACCAGGCTGAATGCTGCCGCGTGAGGCGGCGAAACACGGTCTTCGTTCGGCACAAATTCCAGGGTGATGGCCTTGCCGCCGGGGTTCAAAGCGGCATGAACGCGGCGCATGAGTTTTTCGCACGTGGGCACATTGAAATGATGGAAGATATTCGTGAGCAGCGCGAAGTCGTACCCTTCGCCAAATTCAACCTCAAACACGCTACCAGGGCGGGTCACATAGCGGTCGGCCACGCCGAATTTCCGCGCGTTTTCTTTAGCCACCTCCGTCACGGCGGGCCAGTCTACCGCGACGATCTGTGCCTTAGGATTGCGTCTGGCCACGGTGATTCCGTACATCCCGTGCCCAGCGGCGATATCCAGGACTTTGGATGGCCTGGCATCGGCGGCGCCGATTATTCGCGCGATGAATTCAGCAGCCGGTATCGTCAGTGGCGCCATCGAACGCGCGAAATTCACCCAAACTTCCTCGTGCGGCTTGGTATGGTCCCCGGTCTCGCCGGCCGTCCCCCCTTTGCGCACGGCATCCGCAAGAGCGCCAAAATTTCTTCGGCTCCAGGGGCTGGCGAGGAAATTGATCATCGTGGCGAGGCAAGTCGGCGAATGGCGATTCAAAAAAGTGGCAGACTCCGGCGTCAATGCGTAACGGTCTCCGCTTTTTGCCAGGAATTCCTTAATTACGAAGTAATCGCACAGAATGCGCATGCCGCGCTCGGATGTTCCGGTTTTTGCCGCCAGCGATTTCGCGGTATTCGCTCCCTCCGCGATGGCCGTGAAAATATCCAACTCAATCGCCGCTTTCAGCGCTTCCGTTTCCTGAAAGGCGACCATGGTATTGAAAATGCGTTCCGGACTTGGTTTGGAAGACTGTGTCGAGTCCGCCATTAAGCTATGGCTCCCTGCTTTTTGAGTTTGAATTTCAAGGTAATAAATGCCGGCAACCGCGAAATGTCTCAGCGCACTGGCAGTTGCGCCGCGTCGTTGCCCGGAACCCGCTCATGCTGGCATACTTTCTCTCCCCGCGGCAAGCAAGAGGCAACAAATGAGGCGCGAATATCAGCGTTGGTATTCCCAGCGCGTTGGTTTGGAGCTTGGCGTTGTCGTCTACGGCCACTGGGGCGCGCCTCTGCTGGGCTTCCCGACCAGTGGCGGCGACGAATGGGAACTCGAAAACCAGGGCATGGTCGAAGCGCTTGGGGAATTTATCGATGGCGGCAAAATCAAGCTTTATGCCGTGAATTCCATCAATAGCCACAGCTTCTACAACAAGGCCGCGCATCCCTTTCATCGCAGCCACATGCAGGCAATGTTCGACTCTTATTTGCGAGAAGAAGTCGTGCCGTTCATCTGGAACAATTGCCAGACTCAGGGCATCCTTATTTCCACGATGGGCGCCTCTTTCGGCGCCTATCATGCGGCGAATTCGCTCTTCAAGCACCCTGACGTCATCAAGCGCTGCCTCGCCATGTCCGGCGTCTACGATCTGCGCAATTTTATGGACGGCATGTACGACGACAACTTTTATTTCAATAATCCCGTGGATTATCTTGCGAACATGAGCGATCCGTGGTTTTACGAGCAAATCGCCAGTTGCGACATTCACCTCAGCACCGGTACCGGCCCATGGGAGAATAGCGCGCCAACGTATCGCCTCTCCGAAGTGCTTTCGGGCAAAGGCATTCGCCATGCGCTCGACAACTGGGGTCCGCAGGGCGGGCACGATTGGCCGTACTGGAAGCATCAGATGCGGGAATATGTGGGAAGGCTGTTCTAATTCACTGCGCGGAACAAGGCGTTTCCAAACCATGATGGCTAGTCGGAGTCCAGAATTGAGCCGATAATTCCGCCAACCACTCCGCCTTGAACGGCCTTATTCGACTCGATGGGCATGTATTCCATCAACTCGTGCGCAAGTTTAGCGATGGGCAAGGTCTGGAGCCACACGCGGCCGGGACCTGTCAAAGACGCCAGAAAAATTCCATCGCCGCCAAAGATCATGTTCTTGATTCCGGGAACCGTGGTGATCTCGAAATTCACGCTGGTCTGGAACGCGCCTACATGCCCGGGATGAACGCGGAGCGTCTCTCCTGCCTGCAAATCTCTCACAACCAATTCGCCAGAAAGCTCGATCCACGCGGTTCCTTGGCCGCTGAGGTGCTGCAGCACGAACCCGCTGCCTCCAAAGATTCCTGCGCCCAGTGATTGCTGGAAGCCCACGCCAATCTGAACCTGCGGCGTCGAGCAGATAAACCCGTGGCGGTGAATCATGTATTCGCGGCCCGCCCCGACCTCGACGGGCACAATATGCCCGGGAAGCTTTGTAGCAAATGCCAGCTCACCCGCGGCGCCGACGGCCCGATATTCCGTCATAAAGAGGGTTCCGCCGCCCACAACGCGCTTTAATGCGCCTAGGACGCCTCCGCCGCCGCCAAATTGCGTGTGCGTGGTCATTTGAATCGAGCTGCCCATCCAGGAAAGCTGGCCTGCTTCGGAAATGATCGAGTCATTCGGATCCAGGACAAACTCGAGAACGGGCATCGTCGTGCCCACTATTTGGTTTCGCATCGCGGACTCCTTACAGGAATTTCGGCTCTACTTGAAATACGGCCGCGCAACGCCCGCGCCTGCGCAAAGCGTCACGCACAATCTTCCCTAAGAATACATGGGACCGCTATCGGGGAAAATCGTCGGAGTACGCCTTTAGGTCAGGCCGAGGTAATCCAACTGGTAGCGGCCTTTGTCGATCACTCGATCGTCGTCGATCCAAACGTCGCAATTGCGGGTCAGCACGTCCACGTGCGTGGTGGATTTCCAATCGGCGTGAGTCTGGCTGCCATAGGGATCGCCGAACGCGAGGTGTACGCCGGGAAACTTTTCGTCTTGAAGCAGCACGCCAATCATTTCGGTCAATCCGAGATTGGTTCCGAAAGCCAGCTCTCCGACGCGGTCGCTGTTTTCATCCCTGTGGCAGTAATCCCAAAATTCCTGCTCTAGGTCCTTGCGCGCGCAGGCTACTTCTACCAGTCGCGCCGCTTTGATTGTCAGCGTGAGCGGCGTGGACTGCAGATCACCGTACTTTCCGTTGAAGTGATCGCCTGCGGTGGCGTCGCAGACAAATGTGCCATCCACCGTCGCGGGCGTCGTAAAAACTTCGCCTGCCGGAAGATTTGACCAGTAGCGCGCGTTGATGAGTCCGCTGGTCTTCACCCAATCGAGCCGCCGGTCAAAGTGCGCAACAAACTTGGTGCCCGCCTCTGTCTTAACCGTCAAGGTCTCAGCGCGCAGCATGCGTTCACGCAGTTTGTCGCTCAGGCGGTCCACCAGGCGATAATCCGCGCACATGCCCTGTTGCATGATTTGCGGGGTCACGCCGACCATGTGCGCGTAGCGAATCCGGCGCCGCTCGATCACTTTCACGATGGCCATGCGCGCAGCAAGCTCGCCCGGCTGTGGTCTCATGCAGAGGACGCCAACGTCGGCGGTCTCGAGCGCGTCCAACATTTCTGGTGGCGCAGCCGCCATCGGTCGCGGGCCATAATCCTCGAGTAACAGTCGCGTGGAGCATGCTTCGTGTTCGTCCAGCGCAGCCGCAATGCTGGCAGCCACGGCGCGGCTCGCTTCATCGGCAATCAGCGAAACCTGTTCGCCGCGACGCACGCCCAGGCACGTCTCCACGGCGTTGCGCGCGCCAGGCATCAACTCTGGATTGGGAGCTCCGAAGTCCATTCCAAAAGTTTACTTGAAACCGTCGAATTTTCTATGGAAGTAGTTTTGGTGGAGCGCTTTTTCCACTGGCCAATTGGACGCTTCACCTGCACAGACGGACGGTAGCTAGGGGATGGCGAAAGCTATCCTGTACGATAATCTTCGAGAGTGAATCCTGCGTCTTTCAAGATCCTCAAAAATAAACCCTTGGGCAGATCTCTGCCTCGATGGACGGGAACCACAACAGTTTTTCTTTCCGGATGTTTAAGAATCAAATGTGAACCGGTCTGCCTGCTTTCGGTTTATCCTTTGCGAGTCAGAGAGCCGACCAGCTCTCTAACGCTGGCCATTATTCTACGGCCACCGAAACCGTTTCCGTGTAGACAGTACGGGCAGTCGGGATCGGTTTTCCATCCTTTTTACATTCCCGGATGTAAAGCCGGATTCCTTCTAACATGCTTGACTCGGCTTCCTCAATCGAATCACCGAGACCATATACGCCAGGCAGGTCCTCGCTGTAGGCGTAGTATTGCCCGTCTTCTTTCTCAATCGTTATCGGGTAGGTGTAGTAGGTCATTAAGTCCAAGCGTAACCGCGAAGGGAGCACGCATCAAGATGTTGGAAGAATTCAGTTGCCCGTCGGACGAGGATTAACCCGAAACGCAGGCACTTGCCCGCCGCCGCTGGTGACGTTGGCGAGTCCCGTCGAGCTGAGACGCGTAAGAAAACCGCAAAGTTTCCCCCGGAACAGGTACGGGGCGAAATCCACCAGCATTTCGCGGTAATCGACTCTACCGAGGTCGGCGATGTAGGGGAAAACCTCGCGCCGCGCGGGAATCCGCTCCTGCACGATCCACACGCCATTCTTCGCGGTCAGGGCGCGTTCGATGGCTTCGTCCCAGGCCGCTTCTCCGGTTTCCCATCCCAGCGTTACGCCAGAGCCGCCGTATTCGTCGCTGGGCTTCAGCACCAGGTTCTCGTGCTCCTTGCGGATAAAGTCCAGCAGTTCCACATGTTGGCCGTAATGTGCTGTCTGAACATCCGCAACAACGCGCGTCCACGGGATGTGCTTTCGAATGATCTCGCGCTCGCTGAGCGAGAAGAGGCTGCCGTTTTGCTCGTCGGTGAGCACGGCAAAAAACGTCTTCACGTGCGGGATTTTGCAGCGGAAGTTGTTCGCTACGCACACAGCGCCCGCCGTGTAGGCTTTCACCAGCGCTGAACACTCCACCGGCTTCGCCACGATGTCATTGATGAGCACGCGCCGGTAGACCAGATCAATTTTCTTGTCCTCCACGGTCAGGTGCTTTCCGTCCCATTCGAGCTGATGCGGGTCGGCGATAAGCGTTGGGACTCCCATTCTTTCGAAACGCGCCTGGAGAATTTCGAATTCTCTCCACGTCGGAACTTCTTCCCAATCAACAATGGCGATTTGCGGTTTTTGCGCCGAGCCGCCCCAATCCCTGTAGCTTTGGAGCAGTGCCTCGAGCAGCTTGGCCGTCAGCGAATACCGATGCACTTCGTATTTCCGGGCGAACTGACCCATCATCGGGAGTTCGTTGAAGATTTCAGCCAGTGTTTCCGCATAGCCTGGGCCTGCGGGCGATTCTGCGTTGTATTCAGCAAATTTCAGCGAGTCAGGAAGCAGGAAAGCGTCCAGTCGCGACGCCGTGCTAGCGGGGCCAAAGCCCGCAGGAATGCGCGCCAGGCGTTCCTCTTCCTCACGCAGATGCAGTTGGGCAAAAAGTTGATGATCGGCCAACGCAGCATGCACGACGCGTTCACCAAGCTCAACGATGCTCTCCGCCACGGATCGAACGCGCTCTTCGTCTTCTGGAGTAAGAAAAAACGGCCGCAGGAAAGGGCAGTGGACGCGATCGCCGAAGGTCAGCTTCGCCCGACGCATGCGCCGGAACAAGTCTTGTGGAAGTCCCGGCATGCGCAACAGCATCGGCTTCAGAATCTCATGCCAGTCCTCGGCCGGTGAAGGAGGAAGCAACGAAGGTGTGGGAGCCGTGGTCACTGCATTATCATCCTTGCACGGAGCCCCAAGCAGGAGGCGAGGCGGTTTTCTGTCCCGAAGCTGCGCTCTTGGGGGCTCCCGTAAATCCTCCCGCGGCGCCCATTCCCAGCATTTCTTCCCAGCGGGGCCAGGAAGTGTGAGCGTGGCCGTGAAGCGCGCGGTCGATCACCAAGCGCGCCATTTTTTCCACCACCAGCTCAAAATAGAATTCCGTGATGCGGTCGCGTTCGAAATCTGGTGCGGGATTCAGAAAATCAATCGCATAGGGAACGCCGTCTTTGATGGCAAATTCGATCGTATTCATTTCATAACCGAGGGCCTGATTGATGGTCTGCGCGTCCTTCACGATGCGTACGCCCAATTCCGAAGTTAAGTACGCATGGTCTATTAGATATTTGCGCGCCTTCGGGTCGTAATGGACGGGGATAATATCAGTTTTACCGAAAGTGAAGCAGCGCACGTATTGCGTGAAATCAATAAACTCCTGCAGCGTCATGCAATACGGCGAAGTTTGGTCATACGCAGCCAATAATTCCTGCTTGTTGTGGACCTTGTAGACGTGCTTCCAGCCTCCACCGGAAAAGGGTTTCAAAATCGCCGGCCGCCCCACGTAATCCAGCATGCCTTCCCAATCCAATGGATATTCCAGGTTGTGGAGCGATTCTGAGGTGATGTCCACGTCGCGGGGATAACCCTTTTGCGGAAGCAATATTGTCTTTGGAATTGCGATTCCCAGCTTCGCAGCGACAGAATAATTGAAATATTTATCGTCCGCGGTCCACCAGAAGGGATTGTTGATGACGTACGTCCCCTGCAGGACAGCATGCTTCAAAAACCCTCTGTAATATTCAACCTCGTGCGAGATGCGGTCGACAATCACGCTGTATCTCGCCGGCTCGCCCATTCGGGTACCGCCCAGCTTCATGAATTCCGCGGCCACTCCGTCTTTCTTGCCAAGCTCATTCACCTTCACGATAAACGCCGGAGGGAAGCTGTACTCCCGCCCGCAGAGAAGGCCAATTTTTTTCATTTGCTTGCTCCTGCGACGAAGGCCTGATGGAGTTTTCTGGTTTCCGGAGTCAGTTCTTAGTTAGCGGCCAACTTATTCTCATCCTTGCGGCGAAACGCCTCTCCTCCCGAAAACGGAGAACTAACAACTGAAAACAGAAAACTAGGGCTCAAGAACAAGAACTTAAGACTTACAACTGACATGCAACCGATGAGCCGATGGCTGCCGCACTCATATCAATTCACGGCATGTGCCGAAGAAGTCCGCGGCTCGGTCACGCCGGCCCGAGTCTCGGCGACCAGATGGCGCACCACCTCTTTCAGGTCGCCTGTGTTGTGATAAACGCGCAATTGCCGGTCCGCGCTTGTGCCTTCCTTCATGATCGTGTGAACGTATTCGACGGCGCTGCGACTTCCCAGGTCGTCCACCACATCGTCCACTAGTTCCAGCAATTCCGGAATCAATTGACGCATGTCCACTTCTGCTTCTTTGCCGAAATCAATCAGCTTGCCTTCAATTCCATACCGCGCCGCACGCCACTTGTTCTCCTCGATAAGCGCCCGACGATACAGCCGCCAGCTCTGGTTCGAAGTGTAAAGCCGGTGCAGTTTCACGATGATGGCTTGCGTCAAAGCGGCAATGGCCACGGCTTCTTCCACCTTGGTAGAAACGTCGTACATCCGGAACTCCAGTGTGCCAAACGTGGGATGTGGACGCACATCCCACCAAATCTTCTTGCCGTTGTCGATGCAATTCAGTTTCACCAGCAAATTGGTGAAGTTTTCGTAAGCGCTCCAGGATTCGAACTGTTCTGGTACGCCCGTCCGCGGAAAGCGCCTGAACACCGTGGTGCGGTACGACTTCAATCCCGTGTTTCGGCCCATCCAGAAAGGAGAACTGGTTGAAAGCGCCAACAGGTGCGGCAGGAAGTATCGCACGCCGTTCATCAGATCGATCGTGGTCTGCTTGTCCGGCATCGCCACGTGCACGTGCATACCGAAGATGAGCAGCGACCTCGCCAGTTGCCCCATTTCTTCGACGATGTGTTCGTAGCGCTCCCCGGGCGAGATGACCTGCTCGATCCAGCTTGAAAACGGATGAGTGCCTGCCGCCGCGACTTGCAGGCTCGCGCGTTCCGCCGCAGCCACCAGCTCTCCGCGCGTGCGGTGCATCTCAATGCGCAGCTCGCTGACACTGTCGCAAATCCTCGTGCCGGTTTCCACGATGGATTGGTGCAACTCCGGCTTGACCTGTTCCGCGATGTCCGCCGAAGCCTGGGAGATGAGTTGGCTGACGTGCGAACGCAATTCGCAGGTCACAGGATCGATGATCTGGAATTCCTCTTCGACGCCGATGGTGAAGCGGTGAGCCATGGGCTGGCCCTCCGAAGGACACGAGTTGACCGGGGACCTTTGCGCTTCGTATCATACCCCGGCAGAGAGCGAATTTGCACTCCGGCGATGGGCGGTGGAGGCCCTGTCCGAAGCCGGTTACCACTGTCCGAAAACGGACAGGCCCGCCTAGAATGCTTTCATTTCACAGCACGCGTGAGAATGGGACCGAGCACCGCCAGGAGAAGAACATAGGCTGCGGAAAGCGGCCCAAGTTGTGGCTCAAGACCAGCACCCAAGCCCGCGATCACGATCGAGAATTCACCGCGCGCCACTAATGCCATCCCGGCTCTCAGGCGCCCTTGCCGGTCCACGCCGACTCGTTGGGCAGCCCAGTATCCCGTCAGCAATTTGGTCAGGATAGTGACGCTGCCTAACAAAACAGCAGACAGCAGCGCCGGAGCGAGCGTTGCTGGGTTGATCTGAAGCCCAAAGAAAAAGAAGAACGTCGCGGCAAACAGGTCGCGAAGAGGCGCGAGAAGCCTGTGCGTTTGCTCGGCCATTTGGCCTGACACCGCGATCCCGACGAGGAATGCTCCTATACCTGCCGATACTTGGAACCGCTGCGAAATTCCAGCCACAAGAAGAACAGTCCCAAACGTCGTTAAGAGAATGATCTCATCGGATTGGTGAGCGGCAAAACCGCTCAGGCGCTTCCCAAACCGGACGGCGATTAGAAGCACCAAGAAAACCATGGCTATGGCCACGGAAACGGAAAGGGCGATCTTTGCCGGCCCGCCACCTGCCAGAAGCACCGCGACAACAGGCAGATAGAGCGCCATGCCAAGATCCTCGAGCACCAATAAGGAAAGTACAGTGGGAGATTCGGGATTTTGAAATCGTCGAAGTTCGCCCAACACTTTGACAATCACGCCGGAGGAGGAGATGTAGGTCACGCCGCCCAGTAGAACGGCAGCCAGGGGTTTCCATCCCAGGAGCAGTCCCACGATGAGGCCCGGTGGGAAGTTCAGCGCCAGGTCCACAATGGCTGCGGGGAATCCGTCTCGGAGGTTCTGTTTCAACTGTTCGCCTGTGTACTCGAGGCCCAACATGAACAGAAGCAGGAGCACGCCGATCTCGGCGCCAATGTGAATAAAGCTTGCGCTGACATCCAGCGGCGCCAATCCCCCGTTTCCGAAGGCGAGACCAGCAAGCAAGTAGAAAGGGATGGCAGAGAAGCTCCAACGACTCGCAATGCGCGCCAGCACAGCAAGCCCGACGACAACCAGACCAAGCTCCATCAAGATACGAGATACGTCGTGAGTCGCCAAATCCATGCGCTACGATACCGCATTTCGGCTTTGGGCGAGCACCACGGAGTTGCGTCCAATTGTTCGTATTCCCCGGTCCTGTCAATTTGGCACTGGACGCGCACGCTCAGGCCTTGCCAGACTCTTCGGCATGCAAATCAAGCCCTTTCGCATTGAGCAATACTTCGGGAAATACGAATTCACAGCTAAATACCTGTTATCGAGTTCCGACGCGGAATCCCGCACCATCCAGGAACTTCTCGACCTCGAACCTGGCTCTCATGATCGTTTCCTGAAGCACTGGTGCGGATATACCGAATCGCCGGGGGCGCCCGCCCTGCGAGAAGTCATCTCAGGAATGTACCGGGGAATCAAGCCTGAGGATGTCCTCGTCATGAGTGCAACGGAGGAAGGCATATTTGTCTTGTACCACGCGCTGCTTTCGCCCGGCGATCACGTTATCGTCGAGACGCCATGTTATGAGAGTGCGCTCGAAGTCGCGCGGAGCACTGGAGCGCAAATCAGCGAATGGCGCCGCTGTTACGAAAACGGCTGGGCGCACGATTTAGCCGCTCTGGAAAAACTGATCCAGCCCAACACGAGAATCATTTACATCAACACGCCGCACAATCCGACGGGGTTGCTCATGGCAGTGGACGGTTTCCAACAAGTTATGAAACTCGCGTCCGCGCGCGGAATCATCGTCTTTTGCGACGAAGTCTATCGCGAACTCGAGCACGATCCGGCCACGCGTCTCCCGGCGGCTTGCGAAATCTACGAACGCGCCGTCAGCCTCGGCTCCATGAGCAAAACCTACGGCCTGCCCGGCCTTCGGCTCGGGTGGCTCGTTTCGAAAGATGCGGAAATCCTTGAGCGCTGCCTCGAATTCAAATACTACACAACGATTTGTACCGGCGCCCCCAGCGAATTCCTCGCGGCACTGGCCCTGCGGCATCGTGAAGTGTTGGTTCAGCGCAATCGTGAAATCGTCCTGCGCAACCTGCCTGTTCTGGATTCTTTTTTTCGGCAGCGTTCGAATCTTTTCGAGTGGGTCAGGCCCAACGCCAGCCCCATTGGCTTTGTCCACCTCAAGCCGCAGCGCGACGTGCTTTCTTTTTGTGAAGACGTTGTGAACAAATCGGGAGTGTTGCTGCTGCCAGGGACAGTCTATGACCAACCGCGCCACATTCGCTTCGGCTACGGCCGCAAGAACATGCCGGAAGCGCTCGCTCAACTGAGTGCCTACCTCGACGCCCGCGCTTAGATTTTCGAGCGCTGCAGAACGCTTGCGGAAATAAGGAGCGGTGTGAAACAAAGGAAGGACGGTAAGAAGCAAAACATGAAACGAAACAAAAAGCGGGACGGAAAACCAGTCCGTCCCACCGGAAACGTTCTCCTCTGCGAGCCTTACTTCTGACTTCTAATCTCGAGCTTCAAGCTTCGACCTTATGCCGCGCCCATGGCCCGCCGCTGCTGGAAGCACTCACGGCAATAGACGGGCCGACCCTGTGTAGGCCGGAAAGGAACCGTGGTTTCCTTCCCGCACTGCGAGCAATTGGTCTTGGTTTCCGCGCGCGCGGGAGCGGCGTGCCCGCCGCCTTCGGCCCTTTTCGCTTTGCAAGCCTTGCAGCGCTTCGGTTCGTTCTTGAATCCCTTGTCGGCAAAAAACATTTGTTCGCCGGCAGTGAAGACGAACTCGGCACCGCATTCCGCACACTTCAACACCTTGTCGTGGTATTCCATGAGGCGCTCTCCCCTGGTCCCGTGGGCAGGGGTTTGGGAGGACTTTGCACCTGAGAGCCAAGATGCTTGAGGAGACCAGTATCCGGGGATGCCGGGCGCGGATCCCTTGGGCCTGCGGGTACGAAGCTGCGAAAAACACCCAAACGTTCTGCCTAACGGGGGCCTGACTCTCGGAAGCTGTGCGCCTCGCTGCGACGGATAACGGAAGGGCGGCCCTCCCTGAAAGGACCGCCCTCGGAAAATTAATCCGATTCCCGCCGCTGCTTCTTGCGCAGTCGCTTCCGCGAAAGCGCTTCTTTCGCCCGGCGTTTTTCACCGGGCTTCATATAGAAACTATGTTTCTTGATCTCCTTAATGATGTCTTCCTGTTGCACTTTGCGCTTGAAACGCCGCAGTGCATTTTCTAGAGATTCGTTCTCTTGGATAATGACTTCCGCCACTTATAAATTCACCCCCAATCCGGTTCGGATTGGTAACTTGCGGAGCCTCTCGCCGCGTATACTGCTGCAGCTTCTAAAAGGTTTCGGGCGCCGCCCTTTTTTATTATCACACGTATTGGCCGTTTTGCAGAACGCACCCTGAAAGGTCGCTGGCTTCTTCTAATCAATTCCGGGGCTACAGTCAAGAAATCTTTGCAAAT
>JAWOLO010000393.1:0-3524 GCA_033853375.1 Terriglobia bacterium | reverse complement strand
GTGCCGTCCCACGGACCCGATTGGGCCACCTGAACATACCCCACACCCGAAACTCCCTTCGGATAATCTCCAGAGCCGCCAGCGGCTTTGTACAACGCATCGTTCTTATACCACTCATAATCCGCTTCCCCCTCGGCAAGAGGGTCCCACTTCGTAGGATCGACCCAAGGACCGAATGGGTCGTCGTTTACGCCAAAAGGATCGAATCCGCCTCCTCCGGGCGCGTAGCCGTTGCCTCCGACGCAATTTCCAAGGTTATCGACAAGGCATCGAAAATTTCCAGTCATCATGCCCGAAGGATCGATCAGATTAACGGGATCATTTCTCACGTAGCTGTACCGGTTCAATGATTGCGGAATCGCTATGGTTCCCGCCAACGGGTCCACGGACGTGAACTGAGCCATTCCTGATTCATAATAGCGTGCCATGGCGTAATCCAGCCCGGTTTCTCCCGTTTCGGAATCGTGCTCATAGCTGGTGAATTTCCATTTGTCCGCCGTTCCGGTTTCATACCAGATTTCGCCATACGGGAACTGGCCGAAGTTGCGGACGACATTTCCTGAAGCATCCGTTTCGGCGCGGTTCGAGAGGTGGTCCGGGTGGTGATAGGTGGTTGTGCCGCCAGCTAATGTGGCCAGCAACTGCGAGCCAGCATAGACATATTCCTTGAGCGGGCTGGTGAGAGCGGCGCCGGGTGCATACTCGGCGATGGGCTTGCTCCCGGAGTAGATGTAAACGGTGGTGCTGCTGCCGGTGATCTTCTTGATGCGCAGCGGGCCGAAGTAGGTATATTGCGCCGCCGTGCTGTTGATGGCGATGAGGCGGTTGGCGCCGTCATAGGTGTAAGCGGCGGTGGCATCGTGCGTCATGTTGCCGGCGTTATCGTAAGCGAATCCGGCGTTGGTGATGCGGTTGGTGGCGGGATCAATGCTGAAATTGGGCTGGCCGATGCCGTTGGGCAGGTTGCCGCCGATCAGAGTCTGAGAAAGGCGGTTGCCCAGTTGGCATGTCGGTTCCGCCGTGGCATGCGCACGGTTGTACAGAAAAATCGCTCAGTTCAGGCTGTCCCCTTTTTCCAGGTTCTCGGCCGAGCACTTGGTCACCGATTTTTGGGTCAGGTTGCCCCAGGCATCGTAGCCATAATTATTGCCCCAGTATTCGGACTTACCGTTCACGGTCGTCGCGGCGCAGTTGGTCCCGGCGTTCTGGGCCGAGGTGAGGCGGTTCAGCGAATCGTAGGTGAAGGTCTGGTTGCGCGAATTGTCTTTGTAATTGGTAATTCCGTAAACGTTGCCGTTGTTTCCGTTGCCCAAGTGGAAGTCGTAGCCGATGGAGAAGACGGTCTGGCTGGGCGCGGAGGCCGACATGTTCACGGGCTGAAGCCGCTTGTTGTAGCTGAAGGTGTTGTGGTACCGGAAAAGAAGCGGAACTAACGTTTACGTAAATCGGAGAAAAATACCCCCCTGGCAGGTTGCTCTCCAGCAGAGCCTGCTTCCGCTTCCTCGGCTCCATCAGGCTACCAAACGGTCTTGGGTTCGTCTGCCAGCGATTCACCGGCCAGTCCTCGCGCGAAAGGGGACTGTGCAACCGAGCTGTGGTTCGAGATGCACCCTTCCGTCTGTTTCGAGGCCGGCCGGTTCACCCTAACTCAATCTTCGCGGACAGCGCTCCCCGCCTGTTCCCGCAAATGGATGTCTGGCCACGCTGCTTCGGTGTTGGTCGTTCAAGAAGATCGACGGCAGTTCGCAACCATCAGCAACGCGTCCGCGCTCGGGGAGCCCCTCCCCCAAAGTCCAGGGAAATCTCCGTTTTCCCTTGACACTTACCTATCTTCCCCTTTTTCTCTTTTTCTCGGGCTACTCGTCCCTTCGTTTTTATCGATTCCTGTGTGTGCTACAACAAATATGTTCTGCAGCCTTACCAGCTTCTCTGTGAAGATACTATGGCTCGCATGCTTCGCCACAGGTTCTAACTGACCGCACGCAAGTGGCCCCTGACCGCCACTACTCATCACAACAGCCCTCTTGCCGTCAAAAAAAGCGCAGAACGAATTGTTCCAACCATCCACCCGATAACGGGCAGGGATCTGTGTCAGTTCAGAAGAGCTAACCACTTTCCCGACAGGAATGTCGGTCTGAGGCAAATATCTGGCAATTGAGCTTGCACTCATCCATGTTGCAACAAGCTTTGCCCGATGCTGCACGGCACGTGGGTTCTGCTTATATTGTTCGAGTATAGGTCGGTTATCAACCATCCCGTTCAAAGCACTTGCATCCAAAACCAGATCAGCAAATGCTGCCAAAGAGCTCGTTTCCATTTCTTGCACGGGCAGCGACCGGATCGCGGAGGCAAGTTTCCGCATTTGCCAGCGCCACACGATCGTCGCCGCAGTAAAAACAATTGCACATGCTAGAAGCAATAGAAGCAACTTGCGCCGCATATCAAATCCTTCAATTCTTCATTTAAAGCGTTTCATAGCTGGTCGCAGTTCAGGATTGAGTTTAGCAGTTTCAATATATCCTGAAGGAGACTTAGAGCATTCGCCAGTTGCGAATTGTCATTAAAATCATTCTTAAGTTTGGTCGATGGCGTCGTTGTAGAACCAATGGGAACGCCCTCGATGGCTACGGCACCATTTACCTGTGTGAAAGATCCATTGTTGAAGTCAGCGGAGGACACAAATGCGCCGGTGATGCTGCCGAGGCCTTCGGGTTTGATAAAAACAGGATTACTGAAACCAGCGCTCAACGAACCGTCAGCATTTAGTGTTGCTCCCACCCATGTGTCAGGAGGAATACTTACGAACAGGCTCCCCGGCTGCGACATCATCGCCTGTTGGTCGCCGGTCAATCGCACACCCACAGAATTTATCGCACCGTTTGCATCAGAGGAAACCCTCAGATTGGGATTGACAGTGATCGTTTTGCCAGCACACGGCGGTTTTTTCTTGGGAGCTGGGCCACGACCGCCGCGATCGGGTGGGCCCCCGGGCACCGGGCTCGGAACACCACCGCCGCCGCCGCCGCCGCCGTAATCGCAATAGAGGAAATTCCCATTACCGTCGGTTACTTTGGTTCCGCCCTCCGAACAGCCGTGGGCAACGATTCTTATAGTATCGTCCAATCCCAGGGGATCCATCAAATTAATCGGATCATTGATTACGTAAGCAAACCGGTTGAGCGATTGGGGGGTACCAAGCCGTCCGGCAAGCAGATCAGCGGTCGCGAACCGCCCCTGGCCGGAGCTATAGTAACGGAACTGCGCGTAATCCAGCCCAGTCTCACCTGTTCCGGAATCACGTTCGTAGCTGGTGAACTTCCATTTGTCCGCCGTTCCGGTTTCATACCAGATTTCGCCATACGGAACTGGCCGAAGTTGCGGACGACATTTCCTGAAGCATCCGTTTCGGCGCGGTTAGAGAGGTGGTCCGGGTGGTGATAGGTGGTTGTGCCGCCAGCTAATGTGGCCAGCAACTGCGAGCCAGCATAGACATATTCCTTGAGCGGGCTGGTGAGAGCGGCGCC
>JAWOLO010000392.1:0-6960 GCA_033853375.1 Terriglobia bacterium | reverse complement strand
TCCAAGATGGAAATCGAGATGGACCCGGCCGACCAGAAGACATTTCGCGGCCTCTATCATACGAACGTCGGAAGTGCCCAAGAAAAGAACTATCCTTTGCTCGGGCGATGCGATAACCGGGGCCTTGCGAGTAAGATGCTTGCGTTTGTTGTCGCTTGGAATGCTGACAACCCGCCGAAACCCAATGCACCGAGTCCTTCGGTGACGGCATGGTGCGGTCAGCTTCAAACCGTAGGCGGACAAGAAGTGATCACCACAACTTGGCTTTTGGACCGACTTACGGCGCCTGCTGACGACTGGGAATCGACGCTTATCGGTATGGATTACTTTACCAGAACGAGGCCGTCGCCTGCCGATGTAGAGAAAGCCCGCAAATCTGGTCGTGCTTTTCGGTCACTTCGCTGAATTTTCGGCGTGCACCGGCCTTCTCCGGTCGGAAGTTATATGGCGTAGTCTCAACATCACCCCAAAAAAAAAACGAGAAGTGGTTGGTATTCGGATACGTCAACGAAAAGACTGGCAAAACGAGCCGTCCTCATCTTCGGAATCGCCCTCGTGATCAACAAAACCCTCCAGAGCAAGGGTAAGAGCAAAAGCAACTAGCGTCGATTTGTCATAGGAAGCAGTCGTTATTTGACGATGGTGTAAGGCGGGTTGAATTCAGGGACTCCGGCGCGGCATCCTGCCATCCAGCGCAAGACATAGACCTCTTGCGGGTTGGTCAGGCCGCCAATTATTGCGTTGGGAATGACCTCAAGCAAAGTGTGCGCGGCAAGGTCTTTGTAGTAGTCGATGTCGGGCTCGACGACGATGCAAGGCACGCCATCGATGGTTGTTTTTTCGTCTTCATGGAATGTGAGTTGGACATTTGCTTCCCCGAACTGAACCTGCTTCCAACTCGCCGTCGCGCCGGGATGGAAAAAACCGGAACCAATTTCAGGCGCGAATTCGCCTTGAGTCGCAGCGATGCGCACTTGGTTGATGAGTTCCGGGTCGCAATAGGCGAAAAAACGATCCTGTGCAAGACTCTCATCCCACATCACCTGTTTCAGATAGTCGAGCGGGGTACTTTGGGGCAGATCGATTTGCCGCATGGCCGTCGTGAGGTTGAGAAGCGCCGCGAGGCTTGCGGGCTTGTCTTGCATAAGATTTTCGTAGCGAGCCTGCCCTGCCGTGTCATCCACGCCACGAGCGAGGAAAGGCACGTTCGCCTTGATCCAATCCCAGGTGGCCGCAGCGAAGCTAAAGTGCGCATCATTGGGAATCAGCATGAGGTCGAGCCTCGTAGAAATCGTTGGCGAGAGCTTGATCGGAGTGAAGCCCGCTTGCCGGAAGTCGTCCGATGAAATAACCACCGTTTAGTTGTCCCCAAAGTTGTCATAGAAGGGCAGGTCCTTGAAGTAGAGTGAGGACTGCTTCTGGTCTTGCGCATAGACCTGCTTCTGGTTGCCGTCGATCACTCGGTAGAGAATGTCCGTGCCCACTGGGAACTGCTGGCGGGTCCCGTCAAAAACGTTGACCATCAAGGGAGAAGTCTTCGATTGCGTAGCGGTTTTGCGACTTGGCATATCACGCACCTCCATTTCTTCGGCATTCCAACGGTCAAATAATACACAGTTCCGAGGCAGGAAAACTCGATTCAAAGTAGCGCGACTGAGACGCCGAGCAATCGGCGTTTTTGACTCCGAATTGACCGCCTTTCTAGCGCGGGGTAGGATTCGAGACAACCATCTCACAGACAGATGATTCGACAAGCAACCACCAACGACATACCGGCAATTCGCTCGCTTATGGAGAGTGTGCCGAATTTCTGGCAACCACAGTGGTCGAACAACACATTGGCCAAGGCAATCGACTCTTCGGATAAATTGGCGTTTGTCTGGGAAGAGGGCTTCAAGATTCTGGGTTTTGCATGTGCCCACGATGTTGGTTTCCGTGCCTACCTCAGTGAATTGGTCGTGGCTCAACAAGCTCGGAATAAAGGCATTGGCAAGCAACTGGTACACACCATTGAGAAAGAGGTGACCCAAAGGGGCAATGCCGTTCTGACCGCGGATGTTTGGCACGCCGCCGTGCCGTTATATCGTGCGCTCGGGTGGGAACCGCCGGATGTTGTCCTTCTAAGGAAGACAATCAAACAAGAGCACAAAAGAATTTGATGGTGGTTTCAGAAATCCCGAGACGTTCACCCCCAGCGAAGGTACTTCACCCCCGCTTCCCCCGAGACGCAGACCGATAACCGCCCATCCTCCGCGGGGATGTGTGTGCGCGGGACCGCGAACGGCCCTTTTTGGCTGGCATTGAGGTTTGTGCCTGTCGTGACTGCGACGCATTCGCATCGAGAAGCTGCGGCGCTGTAGGTGCAGGCGGCACGAGAGGCGGAAGCGGCTCGGGATTCGCCGCCGCGTGAGGAGCTCGCGGACAATCGCCGCCAACCGCCGCTGGCAACTGCTTGACGAGCCGAGAGGTCGTCTTCGGGCCATAAGTCGAATAGACAAGGCCAAATTCGCCGCCGCTAGGAAACCTTGTGCCAATGATGAATATACGTCCCCTCGGCGATGCGGGCGCTCTCTTGCCGAATACGTCCTTGAGCCACGCCCAAGCGGTCGCGGCTATCGCACGACCCGTGGGGGTGAGAAAGAATGCGAGAGGAGGAATCGATAAAAAGCCGGTCGCTACTGCTAAGTGCATAAAACAAACCCTCTTACTTCCGCACATCCGGTCCGGGCTGGGGTCTCACCGACTTGCATCCGGCCATCTCGGTGCGTCTTCAACTGTTGTTGCATGGCGGAGCCAAGCTAGTCCACTGGCCCAGCGGACAGTTCTGGCACAGGGTACCGCCCCGACCGCCACTTATACCGACCGCCAGAGGCAGGAGAACGCAAAAACAACCGAGGCACTCGCAAAAGGCGAATCACTCATTCGGCAGAGCCAGGTGGTCGCCCTCCCGACCGGTTGAGATAGCTAAAAGGCGGATATGAACCCTCTGAAGAAATCACTGACCGCTGAAAACTGTAAACGTGAGTACGACGTAAGCGTTCGATCCAGGAGTAAATCCAAATTGGCAATAGTTGCCTCGTCCGGTCCTGCAAGGTATCAACGCGCGTTGGGAGATGGAGGTCCCTTTTCCACTAATGAACTCGTTTGCCGGTACGTCCCACGGGCGGCGGTTTAAGAAGCTTGGGGCGTACGTTGCCTTGAAGCAGGGCACGACTCCTATTTTCGTATCCGGGTTATCGGGCTGGTCGGGCTTGAAGAAAAAATCCGCGTCTCCACTGCATTCCGGAAGCTGCTGGGAGCGCTCGAAATCATAGGAAAACAGCCTTACACCCGCACGTAAGGGAATGCGAACCGTGCCATGGTTCAGCACGGTATACGCTGGCGACGGGTGCTTGGGTTCGGTTGCATCATCTTTTGACGGTGGTTTGACGGCCGGTCCAGATGCCTTCTCAGTCTGCGAAGGGGTCCGCTGAGATGATGATGAAGATTTTTGAGAGGTGTTGTCTTGGTGAGACGGAAAGATCTTGTCCCAATTCGTAAACAGCGCAGCTCCCAATACGCCCATCAAGCCAATTATGGCGATGAGGACCTGAGTCCTCGCGCTCTTAGCATCCTCGCCCATTTGTGCCTCCGGATTGGCAGCCCGATTCTTACCTGAGAGTATATGCCCAAGCGGGCTCGGGCCTGCTCACAAAGCTGCTCAACAAGAAAGACGTTTCGCTAAATGCGGTTGTCACGCTACGCGAACGCCTCTAGAATTCGCATTGCTGCCGTATGGGCGCCGCTGACATGACGATCAGAATCGACCGCGCACAGCCGCAGGATTGCGACGGGGTCGTCGAGTTGCTCGCGCAGAATCACTTGCCTCCGGATGGCTTACGCGAACACCTTGCCACACTGCTCGTCGCGCGGCAGGATGGAGGGATCGTCGGCAGCGCGGGACTTGAGATCTATTCCGACGGTGCGCTCCTACATCAGTCGCCGCAGCGCCGCGCTTGCACCGGCAGCGCCTTGGCCACAGCCTGGTCGATGCTGCGATTTGTTTGGCTGAGGAACATCGATTGCCGGCGATCTATCTACTGACTGTGACGGCACCGGATTTCTTTCCGAACTTTGGGTTCGAGCGCATCGCGAGAGCCGACGTGCCAGCTGCGGTGCGGACAGTCAGTCGAATTCACATCGGCCTGCTGTTCGAGCGCGGTCGTGATGCGCAAACGCCTCGAACGCTGACGTATCACGCGCGATCCACCTGTTGCCTTGCACGCTGCAAGGTACAGTATTAACGCCCCGACCGGTTACTTGCTGAAGGAATTGTCGAATTCAACGAGAGCATCCATGAGTGGGTTGCTCGAATAAGAAAAGAGGACATAAAACACGAATCTGACCTCAGGGGATGTACATGATCAATTTCTTCGCCAAAAAATTCAAAGTCGTTACAGATTATCCCAATGTATGGTCGATTGGCCAAGGAATGCGAGAAAATAAGCCGATTTTTGTCCGCATCCGGAATGGGCTTAATGAGGCCATCGGTCATCCTGAATATCCGTTTCAAATCGGCGTGGCAGTTCCCTTGCTTCATCCAACAAAAGACGGGTTAAGTACGGATGCAGAGGCTAAGGAATTAGAAAGAATCGAGCACTTTCTCGAAGGGAAGATCACTGAGAACAACACCTAAAATGGAATGCGGGAATTTGTCTTTTGCGTTAAGTAGTGGAATCCTGAAATTTTTGAGCGAGAGATAAAATCCACCGAGGCGAAACCGCACGAGCTTCAATTCGTGATGCAACACGATCCACAGTCGAATACATTTAAACAATTTCGAATTGATCCTCGGTGAAAAGCTCCGGGTGTAGCCCCTCAGTCGCTAACGATTTTTTGTTTGGCCAGAGGCAGGTAACTGCACTTTTCTGAATCCCGCCAGGGGCAGGTGCACCCCAAAAGACCCCGGTCACCGCCCCGGTCGTATTCATCCGAGGTATTTGAGATAAGCCAGGATCATCTCTCGCGCTATTCTGCGGACCTCGTTGAGTTCTGATTCGGTAGCGTGGCGCAGCTGGCCTACGTTTTGTCCTCGATGCCGCCCCTCATACAGGGGATCATCGTTCGCAAGTTTGCCGAATTTGCTCCACGCGTTTCTGCTGATCGTGAGCGTAGAGCGAGCGCCGTTATCTGCGCTGAATTTCTTGGAAAGCGCATCCCGGATTTCGTAGAGGTGCGTAAGCTCATTCGCCGGGTCGTTGATCGCCTCGTTGTAGCTTTTGAGTAGCGCCGCTGCTATGGGGTCATTTATGTGTTTTGCCGCGAGGTGAGCCCATTCTTTCGTTTCCTTGATTCGGTCCGCTTTCGAGTCAAAAATGATGTTTCCGGCTGCGTCACGATGAACCAGATCGAGGCTCGCATCCAGATGTAACGTATCGTGCATTGACACGCCGATTGCAACGGTGCCATCCGGACGCGTCCGCGTTGTTGAATAATTCGAAAGCTGGAACGGTCGATTCCGTATTGTCTACGCGCCGAGAAACCGCGGTTCCAATTCATTGTGGACACTGGGAAAGACGCTGTCCGGCTGGTCGGTGACGAATGTGGCGATAGCATGGCCGTTTTCGATATGAACCATATAGTTGCCAACGGTGAGTCGACCGGCGCTTCGAAGAAATCGGCGGGAGTGTACGACCATTCCAAGGTAAGCGGTGCTGGCATCCATTAATAGTAGGGCACGCACGCAAAGTGAGCAAAAACGCCGACCCGAATTGCGCGAGCCAGGAAAAAATCGCAACCCGCCCCCAAAAAAACGAGGCACTTTCTCAAAGAAAGTGCCTCGCCACAATCAATTCAATTTTTAGTCGCGATCGTCGTCGTCACGATGTTTTTTGTACCAGCCTTTGTGCTTGCCGTTGTCTTCGTGCCAGCGGCCATGGTCCCGATCGCGGTCATGGTCCCAGTGATGGTCGTGTTCGAAGCGCCCGCGCGGACCGCGCCAGTAGCCACCGTAGTAGCGGCCGCCTTCATAGTACGGACCGACCCAAACCGCGCCAACATACGGCGGACGCGTCCAGTAGCCTCGGTGCCAGTAATAATGACCCTCCACCGGATACCAGTAGCCCTCGACCCACGCGTATTCATCTTCCGGACCGGGGCATGGCGGGCGGACGGCGAGCACCCGCGGCTCGGGCGGTGCGCCGATCTGGATTCCGATTGAGACCTGGCTGAACGCTGCGGGCGCGCCGGTAGAAAGTGTGCCTGCGAGCACGAGCATTCCTATCCATGTTTTGTAGTTGAGTTTCATGTGCATGCCTCTCTCCGCGTTCCTGAAGCGCCGCGGGGATTACCTCCATTGATTCGTGACAGGAGCTGGGGCCGCAGGTGAGCCGGGGTTGCGGCGTGGATCCCTTATGGTCATCGTACAAAGATAAAAACACCTCGGAGAGGTTTTTGTTGCGCGGTGTCACTGGCAAGGTACGTGGCAATGTCGATTGCCCTAGCTTGAGGCGCGCGGGACTGCCGCATAAGTTTTGCCTCCACCGCCAGAGGCAGGAGAACCCGATTCAAAGTAGTCCGGCCGAGGTGCCGCCCCCCCACCTCGATTTGTTATAGTTAAGGGAACCACCCTTCCTGAAAACGCATGAACAGAAAACTCGCTTTGTGGTTTTTCTTCATCGCCATACTTGTCGCTGGAACAGGAGAATTTTTGGCGTCACAAAGCCAGCCGGTAGTCATTCCTCCGCCGATACATCATGTCGCAAAACAACCACTATCGATACGTTCGCCTGCACGGTGCAAGTACCCGGTCGCAGCCATAGGTGCCGGCCGCGGGTTCGTGTAGCACAAACGGTTCCCTAGAAGTTTTTTCCATGTTGACCTTTAGGGTAATGGATTCATATGTCCATAACACGCAGCAACGCCGCGTGTTTCGCCGCAGGCGATTAACTCAACAACATGCATCAACAGCAGCGAGCGCAG
>JAWOLO010000391.1:0-4189 GCA_033853375.1 Terriglobia bacterium | reverse complement strand
TGGAATGCATTGCCGCCGGCCTTTCCAATCGTGAAATCGGCGACCGGCTCAGGCTCAGTGAGCACACGGTTAAGAATTATTTAGCTCGCGTTTACGACAAACTGGGCGTTTCCACCCGCGCCGAGGTCATTTTTTATGCGTGCACCTACACGCAGCAGATCCGCAATCACACGGCGGAGGAACTGCTGGCCGGCCTTAATGGCTCTGCTCCGGAAAAGGTTCGCCGCCTGGCAGAACAGGGTTTCGCGGTGGCGCAGCACCTGTTGGCTAGAATGTACCGTGATGGCGAAGGCGTGCCAGTCGATCCGGTTTCCGCTTACGCCTGGTTTCTGGTGGCCGAAGAAACCTGCCGCCAGATCAGCGGCTGTAGCCGCCGCCAGCGCAAGCAAATGGAAGCCAGTCTTCTCGCCGAGCAAATCCGCCTGGCCAGATCCGCCAGTCTGCTGCAGGTGTGGAAACTTCAGCAGCAGATTGACGCTGAACTGGGCACGGAAGAGGAACTGGCAATAGCGCCGGGGAACGGTTCCCTGCCAAGAAAATAAGCCCGGTGACGCCTCCGGCTTTAGTAAGCAAAATTCGCCACTCGACCGATGCTGACTGCAAACACTTCTTCACAACCTTCGTGGTCGTAACCACTGCACCTCACTTCATACTGCGCATCTCTGGTGCGCAAGGCCACCCATTGCGTAAACAAAAGATCATGCGATAGGCTGGTTGATTTGACGTGGGTTGGTTACGGCATCGTCTAAGCGGCTTCTTTTCTTAAACTTTCTAGCTTGGGAGTGTCTCGCAAAGCTGCTTTGAGGAATGCGCACCGTTCCCGCTTGTCACTGGAGCGCAAAAAGATCGAACCGTAAATTCAAGGCTGCGGCGCGGTAGTCATGATTCCAAATCCAAATACGATCGCCACTGGGTGCGCTAGCTGCCCCCATATTTTTCATTGATACCAATGGTGTAGTTCTTTTTGAGACCATCTATGACATCGCACATTCAAGCCGTTCCATCTTCCTCTCAGCAACTTTTGACGTACGATCCGTTGCTCGACGACGTTGGATTCATGACCTGCATGACCCTGGTGTTGCTCGGAAATTACGCGCAGACAGGGCATCTCGGCGGACCGCTCGCCTACACGCCGTACAATGTCGCGGCGCATCTGGTCGGTCCTGAAAACGGCGGACTCCGTTACGATTACCGCCGGCCTAAGCATCCCTACTGCGATAAGTTCATGCTTGCGGCGGGCCACTCGATCCCCACGTGCTATGCACTCTGGATGATCATGGGCCAGGCGCTATATCGCAAATATCAGCAGACCGGCGATCCGCGTTATCACGTCGACCCGCAGGTCGCGATGCTGCCGATCGATGCGTTAGGATTCCGGCGCAGCGCGGGCGCGTTGAAAGCACTACTGCACGATACAGGTTTGGAAGACCATCCGCTGTTCGCGCAAGCTAAAGGTCGTGGCATTCGTGCGCTCTCAGGACATGCCGAGAGCACCGACTGCACCAACGACGTGAACGGCGGACCCTCGGGCATCGGGATCGCAACGGCTGCGGGCAAAGCGGTGTTCTGGGATGTAGTGGGCGCGCCAGACTCGCCGAAAGTGATCGCTCTGGAAGGCGAATTCGCGCTCACCGAAGGCCACGCGCAAGAGTTGAAGACGCAGGCGCTCGCACTCCAGGTGGGAAAGCGCTTGCGTGTGCTCATTTCCAACAACAACGCTGGCATTGACGATCGCCTGATGGGGGGCGTGATCGCTGCGCAGTTCGAGGGTTACGATCTCGTGAACCAATGGGCGTCATATGGATGGAACGTCTTCACACTCTCGAACGGAAACGATTACAGCGAAGTGGCTGCGGCGCTGAAAGCAATGGACGAAGTCGACCCGCACGACCGCCGGCCAATCGTTGCGATCGGCAAGACGACCAAGGGCTATTGGCCCGCGGCAGTGGACGGACAAATCCCTGGCTTCGGCGATCAATTGGTAAGTTACCCAAGCCATCCCTACGCGCTGAAGATGAACTCGGAATATTTTGTCGCGCTGGCGCAGACGTTCGAGAAGCATTATGGCGTAGAGTTCGAAGGAATTCGCCAGGGTGCGGTCAGCAACAATAGCGAGCGATTGATCCAGTTCAAGACGAACATGGACGTGGTGATGTCGCTGCTCGATCGCAACGGGTTGGGCGATCGCCTCGCTGACCGACTCGTGGAAATCGGCGATACCGTGCGGGACGATGTAAAGTTGCGCATCACAGTTTCAAGTGATCCGTTCCTCGACGATCGCCTGCGCGTCGCGGCGCTGCCAGAAGCCCCACAGAAGGTCTCGATTCGCAATGCGATTTCCGGCGCGGAGAAGCAAATTAGCATTGCACTTTTCAAGAAACCGGGCGAGATAGCCGGAACGCGGCGCGCAATTTCCGAAATCATCAAGTGGATGAATTACGTCACTGACGGACGATTCTTCACGGTGGCCGCCGACCTTTCCGAGTCAATCAACGTCGAGCACGGCAGTTTGTGGGGACACTACAGTCCCACGGACAATCCCCGGGGCACCCGCTTGAAGGCGGCCATTCAAGAAGCGGGCAATGTTTCCACCGCCATCGGTCTGGTGAGTCAAAGCGCTTCCATCGATCCCGAAAAATTCGCCGGCGTTTGGGCTTTGAGCGGCACTTACGGAGCGTTCACACCGCTGATGTACACTCCGGCGCGGGTCTGGAGTCAACAAAATCAGGACAGCAAATTCCGTATGGGTGTGCTGCATATTCTCGCCGCGCACTCCGGTCCTGAAACCGCCGCCGACGCGCGCACACACTTCGGAATCTTCGCGCCGCAAGTGTGGAAGCTTTTCCCGCGCGGTCAAGTGATTAATTTGAGCTTTTGGGATTACAACGATGTCGCGCCCGGCTATTTCGCGGCGGCGGCAATCGCGGCGCGCGATCCGCGCGTCGGTATCATCACGCTGGAGGTGGCGCGCCCCGACTTCGCGGTCGCAGACCGCAGCCATTTCGCCGACTCCGATCTGCGGGCCGCGGCGAAAGGCTTGTACGTGATTCGCGATTTCGCGCCGGACAAGGCGCGCCACGGTTACGTGCTCGCGCAAGGATCGAGTTCCACTGTGAACCTGGTGAAAGTGTTGCCGAAGCTCGAAGCGGCCGGTGTGAACGTGAAGGTGATTGCGGCCATCAGCGAGGAGTTGTTCGATCGCCAGCCGCAAGCGTACCAGGATTCTGTGCTGCCGCCCGAGGCTCGCTACGATTTAATGGTGGTATCGACGGGCACGCGTCGCATGTGGCCGCTGCGCAACCTCGGTCCGTTGACGGACGAGTATTCGCTCACGTCCGACTTCGACAATTGCTGGAGAAGCGGCGGCCTCGAAGCGGACGTGATTGCGGAAGCGCATCTCGATCCGGATTCGATTTTCGCAGGCGTGAAGCGATTCGCAAACGAACGCGAGCGCCGCATCGGCGAGCAACGCAAAATGATCGATTAGTCGAGTGGGCTGCCTGCTCCCATCGGTGGCGCCCCGTTCAGAGCCTGCGTAACAGCTTTCAAAAGACGTGTGGCCTATCGGAAAGTCGGTTCGTTCTGGCGTAAAGCCGACCTGAAGTTTTTAAAAATGCCTGATCCACTACATCGCAATATTTCAAGGCTGTGCTACCTCTAAGCGTGCAATCGACGCTTCATGGGCTGACCTGAGCCACGGTCGCGACGCGTTGCGCCTTCACCTGCGTGCCTGGTGCGAGTTCATCACTGCCGCGAACCGCCACCTCGTCGCCGGCCTGAAGGCCTCCGAAAACTTCGGTGTAGCTGCCGCTACTTGCGCCTGGCTTCACATCCACCCATTCGGTTTTGTCGTTGCGCACGCGGACTACGAACGTTCGCTCCAGATTGGTGCCGATCGCCGAACTTGGCACCAGCAGGCTGGTGCCCGGCCGGCGCACCGGCCACATCACTTCCGAGAAACTGCCGGGGGTGAGTTTGCCACCACGGTTGTTCACATCAAGCTCTACCGGCATGGTGCGCGTCTTGGTATCCACGGCGTGCGAAATGCGAGCGATCCTGCCTTTGAATTTTTGCCGTGGAAACGCAGGAACAGTGAATTCAACCTCGCTGCCCTCGGCAACGGCGGCAATGTAGGTTTCCGGTACCGGCACGACCAACCGCAGATGCTGCAGGGTTTCTACCCGCAGCA
>JAWOLO010000390.1:0-2633 GCA_033853375.1 Terriglobia bacterium | reverse complement strand
TCCGCGCTGCAATCTGCGTGCATTAGGGCACGGCATCCCGTGCTCGTTTTCGCACTTGATTTGAGCGCGCACCTACCCAGACCTGTCATCCCGAACCCAGTCGCGGTGTTTGCGAATGGGGGTGAGGCCTGCCTGCCGCAGCTTGCCTGGTGCAAGCAGGGCAGGGATCTGCTTTTCAGTTTCGGGCTGTCCACTGGCCACGGGAGGCAACGCACGACTGTAGTCATTGTGGCTTCCCATTTTCCCTTTTCTATTTTGTATTTGATTTGAGCGCGCGCGTTCTACATGTTAATTTTGTTCTTCTGCCGATGCCCGGGTGGCGGAATGGCAGACGCTGAGGACTTAAAATCCTCCGGGGATTTTTCCTCATGTGGGTTCGACTCCCACCCCGGGCACCAATGTTCCCCGGCTGTTCTGAATGGCCATTGGGCGGCAAACGCCCAGTGGACCTCGCGCGCGTTCCCGGCGGACTTTCAGCGATTCTCAAATACCACGATAACCAAGATGAAGAGCTATTCAAACGACCTCGGAAGGCTCCCTCAGGTGCCCCGGTTTCCGTAGTAGGCGATGAGTGCATTGCGGGAATCGGCCTCTGCTCGCGTCCAGCGGCACCCTACAGCCCGAGTTTCCGCGCGTTCTCAGGATCGCTCTCTTTGAACTTCTTCACGCGGGTGCTTAACCTTGAGAACATTAAAGGATCCGTGATCTTGATCACTGCAAATCGCGTCCAAGGGGTGCAGACTTTTTTGCGTTGCGACATGACTTGCTGACTGCGTAGGCCTTCCAACAACTCAGCCGCAAACTTCCGAGGAGGCGAGATGAAACTCAAATCGTTGGCGTTGTGTAGCGCCATGGCCGTGTTCGCCGCGCTGGGATTTACGGTTCAAAGCTCTGCACAGCAAGTACAAAACCAATTCATCACGTTCAATGTAGCCGGCGCGGGCACAAACTCCGGCCAAGGTACAGTTCCTAGAAGCATTAACCAGCAATCTTGGATAACCGGAGAATATTATGATTCGAGCGTGGCGGTCCACGGCTTCGTGCGAGCTCCCGACGGCACGATCACTACGTTCGACGTGCCCGGCGCGAGCAAAGACAATGGCCAAGGTACCTATCCTAGAAGCATCAACCCGAGCGGCACAATTGTAGGGTTCTACTACGACGCGAGTCACATAGTGGTTTCCACTCGCGGCTTCGTGCGAGCTGCCGACGGCACCATCACCACGTTTGACGCGGGCCCCAACCTCGGAACGATTCCTCTAAGTATCAACCAAAGCGGCCAGATCACGGGAGCCTACGCCAGTCACGGCTTCGTGCGAGCTCCCGACGGCACGGTCACTACGTTCGACGCGGGCACGATTGTCACCGTTCCCACAAGCATCAACCCGAGCGGAGCGGTCACGGGGTGGTACACAGACGCGAGCTTCGTATCTCACGGCTTCGTGCGCGATATAGACGGTACCATCACTAAGTTCGACGCCGCTTCCCAATCCTTTACGTATCCTAGAAGCATCAACCCTGCGGGCAGGATCACGGGCGACTACTTCGATGGAAGCAGTCACGGCTTCGTGCGCGATATAGACGGTACCATCACTAAGTTCGACGCGGGCCCACACGACACAACGTCTATGAGCATCAATCCCGGCGGCAAGGTCGCTGGATACTACTTCGATCTGGGCAACCTAGTTCACGGCTTCGTCCGCGCTGCCAACGGACAGACCACTACTTTTGAAGTTCCTGGTGCGGGGGGGACCTTCTTTGGCGATGGCACGATTCCGCAAAGCATCAACCCGAGCGGCGCGATTACGGGTTTGTACACTGACAGCAACGGCGCGTATCACGGCTTCCTGAGGGAACCTGATGATGCCGAGGATTCGGAAAGCTAATTGGGTGACGAGACCGCGGCGACGGTTAGTTAGAAGAACGCCGAAAGACTGGGACACTTTTTGGGACACTTGCACAGAGGTTCCTATGGCACCGCTTGGTATCCATGGCGCGGTTTCGCTGAGGCCAAAGGACTTAGGAATCCACTGGATACCATGAGGTACCACCGAGTGCTCCGCCCTGAAACCTAAAATCCTCCGGGGATTTTTCCTCATGTGGGTTCGACTCCCACCCCGGGCATCAGTTCCATTCAAAAACAAAATTTTGGCTTGCGTTCACTGTACCAACTTTGCGCGAGGACTCTGCCAGAGGCAGGCAAGGCTGACCGGAGTCCGGAGGCGTTTCGTGGATTCAGGCGCGTGACCGGTACTTGTGTCCCTGGGCACGCAGTCTGCGGTCATGCATCACCGCCTTTTTTAACGCAACCGTGCTAGCGGTTAGAAGGGGAATTCTTTCAGCAATGTCTGGGATTAAGGAGGTGGCTATGGCAACTCATGTTGTTGGAACGTTTGACGACAGACGCCTCACCCTGCAGAGGCTGGACTCGGTCGCGTGGGGTCTGTTTTTCCTGTGGGTAGGGATTGCCTTTCTTACGAATCTCAGTTGGGGCATAGGTCTGCTTGGTGTCGGAATCATCGTGCTCGGCGCGCAAGCGGCAAGAAAGTACGTGCACCTGACCTTAGAAGTGTTCTGGGTGGTGGTCGGAGTGCTTTTCGTCATGGGCGGTATCTGGGAGCTGCTTAGTGTTC
>JAWOLO010000389.1:0-8566 GCA_033853375.1 Terriglobia bacterium | reverse complement strand
AAGTCGGCGGAGACGAGTTCCTCTTCCGTGTAGCCGAGAATACCCTTCATCGGGCCGTTGGAGGCAGCTTTCAGTGCGGCGTTGACGGAATCTTTGGTCGCAGGCTTATCAACGAAAACCGTAAGGTCAACGATGCTGACGTTGGGTGTGGGCACGCGCATGGCATAACCGTCGAGCTTGCCTTTCAGTTCGGGAATGACGAGGTGCAACGCTTTAGCAGCGCCGGTAGAGCTAGGAATCATGTTAATCGCGGCCGCGCGCGCGCGGCGCAGATCTTTATGGGGAAGATCGAGCAAGCGTTGATCGTTCGTATAGGAATGGATGGTGGTCATGGTGCCACTGTTAATGCCAAAAGTGTCCTGGATGACTTTGGCGACAGGCGCAAGGCAGTTGGTGGTGCAGGAGGCGTTGGAGATGACATGGTGCTTCGCAGGATCGTAGCACTTGTCGTTCACGCCGAGAACGAAAGTGGCGTCGGGACCGTCGGCGGGCGCGGAGATGATGACTTTCTTGACCGGCGGGCGGAGATGCTTCTTGGCATCGGGACCTTTGGTGAAGAGGCCGGTGGACTCAACGACGATTTCCGCGCCGACAGAGGCCCAGTCAAGCTCAGCGGGATCCTTTGTGCGGAACACCTTAAAGGTTTTGCCGTCGACGGAGATGCTGTCTTCGGTATTGGTCACCTTGTGCGGCAGATTGCCCAGCACGGAGTCGTATTTCAAGAGATGCGCGAGCGTCTTGGCGTCGGTGACGTCATTCACCGCGACGAATTGGATGTCCTTGTCGTCGATCGCCGTGCGCATGATGTTGCGTCCGATGCGGCCGAAGCCGTTAATGCCGACCTTGATGGGCATGCTTCCTCCGAACATGAATCGTTGACCGCGATGCGGCAACTTGAAATTCTGGCGAAATCGGGAGGGCCCACCCCCCTGTTTTTCGTAAGTGCGGATTCTAAAGGAGTTAGCGTTTCTGTAAGTGCCTTAGAATCAACACTTGCGGTTATAGCAGAAGTGTTGATTCTAAGGGGGTTATAAAACGCCAGGTCACCGAGAATCACGGTGGCTCATCCCACCGCACAATTGCGCCAAGGGCCTGAGAGCAGAAATCAAAACCTTAAGAAAAGAGGCGGCAGCTAAGCCGTTCTCAAAACTCTTGCCCTGCTCACTCAGAAGTATTTTAGTGTCTTACCAATTTTCGTCAAGGACGATTTCAGGGCCAACGACGATTGGTCATTCCGGAGCAGCGCACTCGCGTAGGATTGCAATCGTTCGAGGGTTGGGAGCGTGATGCGAAAGACCCGGGAATCGTAAAGCGTAGCCCAGAGGCGTGCATTCCACCACTTCGGCCGGGCGTTCGTAATAACCTGGGAGTTTTGCGCGGACGGCAAGGTCCGCGCCGCGCTCCAACAATAATTGTGCGAGCGGGAGTCCTCCATCATGGAACTGCGTAACGGCGTGGAAGATCGGTGTTTGTCCGCCGACGCCGAAATCGTTCAGCGCCGCCCGAGCGTTGACGTGGGCGCCGCGATCCAGAAGTAGTCTGGCCGCTTCGAGGTTGCCGTATTCAGCGGCCACATGCAGCAGCGTCGCACCTCGAAGAGTGAGGAGGCGAGTCCCAGTGACGCCGAAATCGAGTTCAGGGAAGCGCCGGTGCAGCAGGGCGGGGTCCGCATCAAGTTGTTCGGCTAAGTGGTCGAGGCGGCCTCGGAGCAAATCCAAAACAGGTGGAACATTGTGCTTGGTCGTGCCGCCAGCTTCGAGAAGAATGTCGATGCAAGCACCAAGCTGCGGCGAACGGCCGTAAGTAGTTATGACATAGTCGAGGGCCGTGCCCTGGTATCTTAGCCGCGGACTAGGGCAGTTGGGATCAGCGCCATGGTCGAGGAGCCATTTCATGGCCGCGGGCTCCACGGTTTCGCACGGCGCGAAAAGAATGGGGAAATAACTGTTCCAGAGGGCGTTCACGTCTGCGCCACGGGAAACCAGAAGCTCCATCATCGGGATACGATAGTCGAAGAGCGCAGCTCTCATCAGCGGGCCGTCGCCACCTTGATGAACGTCCGAACCATGATCGATCATCCACTCGGCCATGGCGAGCCTGTCGGGACTAGGCGGCTCCCAAGGAACGCGACACTCGGCGACCCACGTGAGCGGACCGTTTTGTTTGTAGCCAAGTGGGGCGCGGTGCAAAGCCGGGTTACGGGTCATAAGGTCTTTGACGCGCTCGAAATCGTTCGTATCGATGCCCTGCTTGAGTTGTCCAACCTCATGAAGAGAGTCGACGTGCGCCTTGAGCTTCGGCCAGCTAACAAAACCATAAAGACGAGCGATCTGGAACTGCGCGTCGGCAACTGAATCAGCGCGACCAGCCTTGAGGAGATCCTTGGCCTGGTCTTTCAGGTGGCGAAGATTCGGGCGTTCGGGAAGCGCGCGGGGCTGCTGGGGAAAATCGGCCGACATGCGACCCCCTTTCATTTTAGCGCCCGTTTGTCCGCAACTCGGGCCGAAAGAAGGTTCGCTGAGATGGTTTGCAAAGGGTTGGGCTTCTACCCTTTCCGCGGACCGGATGCGTCCCTAACGCAAAGACGATCCTACCATAAGAAGATTTTGGCAGACACATTGAAGCGAGGAATTCGAGTGATTATACTCGCGTTATGCTGGCGTTAAGACCAAAGACGCCGCTTGCAACCCTGCTCGGGTTCTTCTGGATCATCCTTACGATCCTCCTCTTTCTTGGGCTGTCCGTGCTTGTGTTTGCCACACCGCGCTTTCCGCTAGCTATCGGCCTGCTTCGCACCACTGGAAGGTCTGGACTTTGGATCACATTTCTTCCGACGCTCGTTGCCCTGGCAGGCGTCATTTTGTGGCGGAGGGGGAGGCTTGGAGCCTGGCTTTTGACGGCGTATTCGTCCTTCTGGTGCCTGGGCATGCTGAGCGGCTTGCCTTATGTCTGGAATGCGAAGCAGTCCTTTTGTATCAGGACTTTCTGCATTACGACGCCGTGGCTGGGCCGTTTGACGGTTTTGGCTTTGGCTGCGCCGTTCTTGCTTGCTGCGATTTGGGCTGGGCGGAAAGTTTCGCAATCAGGAAAGCCAGGCCAAAGCTAGGTCAGCGCCCTGTGTGAAGAAGTAAGAGTGCGCGTCTGAAGACGCGCCACTACAACCGAGGACTATAATGGCGGTCGATGAAAGACTGGTCACCGGCGTCGGCGGTGCGCTGGCTGTTTGCTTCCGAACCGGGCAAAGCTGACGGATTGCTGCCGCGCTGGATGTTCCTGCGCGCGCTGGGACTGATTTATTACTCCGCATTTTTCTGCTTAGTTTTCCAAATTAAAGGATTGATCGGGCCGCAAGGCATTCTTCCCGCGGGCGAATATCTGCGCGCGGTGGCGGAGCAATTTGGCCGCGTGGGCTACTGGTATGCGCCGACGCTGCTCTGGCTTTCGAGCGGCCTGCACATGCTGGCGGGAATTTGCTGGGTAGGAATGATCGCGTCGGTGCTGCTGGCGCTGAATTTCTGGCCACGCGGGATGCTGGCGATCTGCTTTGTGTGCTTCCTTTCGTTCGTGAGCGCGGCCCAGGATTTTTCCGGGTATCAATCGGATGGAATGCTGCTCGAAGCGGGATTTATTGCGCTGTTTTTTGCGCCGAAGGGATTCCGGCCAGGATGGGGCGAGAAGAGCCCGCCTTCGCGAGCGAGTTGGTTTCTGCTGCTGTGGGAATGCTTCCGCATTTATTTCGAATCGGGCGTGGCAAAAATCATGGGAGGCGACCCGGAATGGCGGCACTTCACGGCGCTCGACGACTATTACCAGAATGGGCCGCTGCCGACTTGGATCGGATGGTACATGCAACATTGGCCGCACTGGTTTCAAGCGGCAATGGCGTTCGGGACTCTGGCGCTGGAGTTGGGGCTCGTGTGGATGATGTTCCTTCCGCGGAGGTTTCGCATTGTGTGTTTTTGCATTGTGACGCCGTGGCAGGTTGGAATCATTCTTTCGGCGAATTACACGTTTTTGAATTATTTGGTGCTGGTGCTGGGATTTTTGCTGCTGGATGACAAGCTGCTCGAACGTTTTCTGCCGGGGCGATGGAGCAAGGATTTTCGGGCGAGGCAGGAAGAAAAGCGGCAGCCCTTCGAAGCTCAGGATAAACAAGGCTGCCGCACTCCAAGTCAGGTCCTCAACGGGAATCGGGCCGAGCAAGAAGCTAAACCAACTGTTTTGGAGAACGCTCCGAAGAGTTGGCAGGAGACGCTGCGCAAACAGTGGGCGGCCGTGAAGCTGGCGGTAACGGCGGTAATGCTCGCGTGGGTTTTCTATGCGACGACGGTACAGATGATCTGGATGGTGAAGCCGGTGGATCTGCCCACGACGCCTGTCGCCGCTCTGGAGCCGTTTCGCATCGCGAACAGATATGGGTTGTTCGCGATGATGACAAAGGGACGATACGAGATCGAATTCCAGGGCTCAGACGACGGGCAGAAATGGCTGGTTTATCCGTTCCGGTTCAAGCCGCAGGATCCGGCGAAGGCGCCAGAAATTTATGCTCCGTATCAGCCGCGGTTCGATTGGAATTTATGGTTCGCGTCGCTGAGCACCTGGCGGGAAGAGCCGATTGTGCCGCGAACGGAGCAAGCCTTGTTGCGAGGCTCGCAGGATGTCCTGTTATTGTTCGCGGGCAATCCGTTTCCGAAAGCTCCGCCAAGGCAAGTGCGAGCAGTGCTGTGGCAATACTGGTTCACCACACCGGAAGAAAAGCACGAAACGGGCATGTGGTGGCGGCGGGAACAATTGGGATTGTACGCGCCCACATTGGAGCGGGAGGCAGACGGAAGAATCGTCGTGTTGCAGTGGCCGCAGATGGTGGAACCGCGGGAATGAGAGCAAAAAGAAAGTTTATTGCGGGAATTGCTCGATTTTGGTGACGTGGTCGCCGGTGAAGCGAACGAAGACGGTCTTTGACGGCGGCTGGCCGTAGATCCAGTCTTCGATATCGTTGCCGTCGGAATCGCGCTCGCGGACTTTGTGATCGGGCTTGCCCATGGCGGCAACGACTTCTTCGCGATTCATTCCGACGATCGGCCGACGCTCCTGGATGGCTTTCTTCATCTCCGGGGGCAAGGTATCGATCCACTGCACGGAGGCAGAGCGCTCATTCTGGAAATTGAGGAAGGGCGAAAGAATCTTCTTCAATTCGTCCGGAGTCATGTCGGGCACAAACTTATTCCACTCCAGAAAAATCGTGCTGCCCATGCCAGGCTGCAACCCTGGCGGGCCGGTCTCCTGAGTCGAAGTAGTTTGCATCGTCGGATAAGGACCGCCGATGCCGATTTGGAGGTGATCGCGCCAGTGATGCTTGCCGCGCCCACCGCCATTGATGTCGACGATGATCTGGTGAGCACGAAATTGGAGGCCGGTGATCTGAACATTGTCGCCGGAATTGACGGCAGCGCCATGCGTGGCCACGGCGCGGTCCAGAAGCTCAGCGTTGAGCCGCTTGCCAACGAGAAAGTTGAAACCTTCTTTGCCCGCGGGCAGGGATTTCACAGCCTTGGCAAATTCACCGGAGACAAAGCGTATCAGAGTGAGCTTAGAGGTTTCTTGCAGCGGCTGATTTGGATTGCTGGCAGGTCTTGTCTGCGTCTGGCCGCCATCAGAAAAGCCGCCTATGCCGGGGAAGACGGGAATCTCTGCATCCGAGGGAAAGTCTAGGGAGGGCTTTTCAGGTGCACGAAGGCTATTGACGCGCGGGATGTCCGCGTCAGCCAAAAGTAAGAAAGCCAGAGGAATGGCGTACCAGTTCGGCATACTGAGGCGGGCGCCAGCTCAGGGGTACCCGCATTACCTATTCTATGATGCTGGGAAGCGGCTGAACAGGTACCAAAGTGCTGCGAGATGCAATTCGCTTAACTGTGCCCGGCGGAAGCAAAACTGTACGGCGGGACGGTCGAGAGGCAGCAATTCCTGAAAATGAATAGTTTTTCCCCGTAGAGCTCAACGGGAGACGACTTGCACTCCCTGGCGGTCGATGGTGGCGCGCAGAACCTCACCGCCGGCCTCAGTAATCGCTTTTTCGATGCGGTCGCGGGCCTCGGGCTCAATCAGAAGAACCACGCATCCGCCACCTCCGGCGCCACAAACCTTTCCGGCAAGAGCGCCGTTGCGGCGCGCATTTTCAATGACGCGATCAATCGTTTTCGTTGAAATCGTAGGAAGGTTGCGTTTGCGAAAGGACCATTCCTCACGCATGAGGCGCCCAGCTTCCTTCCAGTCGGGTTTCTCAAAAGCCACGCGCATGCATTGCGCAACCTCGGAAATCCGCTCAAGACTTTGTTGCACCGCTCGCTTGCCGCTGATCTGGGCTTTGAAAACTTCCCAGTTGTTGATGCCGTGCTGGCGGGGCTTGCCGGTATAGCAGACTAAGACGCGGCGCTCGAGTTCATCGAGATTGACGCGAAGCTCGACGCGATGCTCGCCGCCGGGAGGCAGTTCAATGGCGGCGGCTCCGCCAAAAGCCGGCGGGTAGTGGTCCTGCGTGCCGGTAGGAACGTTTATGACAATGGCTTCGGCATCGCGGCTGATGTGAATCCAATCGACTTTGCTCTTCCCTGCCCCCGTGAAGCGGTCGAGCGCGGCACAAATGGCCACGGCCATGGCGCTGGACCCTCCAATGCCTGCACCAGCGGGAGCTTCGGAATCGGTCATTAGGGTGAAGCCGCCCTGCGGATGAAAGAACTTGGTGATTTCCGCGAGAAGCGGAAGACGATAGCGCTTGGTTTTCATCAGTGCAGCGAAGGAGGAGAAAGTTTCTTCGCGCTGAGTGTCGCGCGACATGAGGTGAATACTCTCGCTGCCGTTGGTTTCAATGCGGCAAGAGGCATAGAGGGAGATGGCCGCGTTGACCGTGACGGCGCCGGGATGGAACAGGTAGAGCGGCCAAATGTCGAGCGTTCCTCCGGCAAAGTCCACACGGGTTGGCGCCTTCGATTCGATGATCATACGTGTGAGTCAACCTAATTTTGGATTTTTGAGGACGAGGTAGTTTGACGGAACGAGCGTGCAAGCTCAAGAAAGGAAAAGGTCGGTGTCAGCAGACGGTAACGCCTGGAACCCAAGCTAGGACTAGAAGGACTTGGTTCGGCTTCCCATTATTTATTGCGAGGTTCCATTGACCGCACGATAAAAAAGGCCCCTAGTGCTCCGAAACAAAGCAATGCGGCGGCAATGAGTGAAGCCATACAAAGGGCGGGCGCGGTCGCGCGATACTTCCAAGCTAGCCCTAGAAAGGCAACTCCGAAGCATCCTGCAGCAAGGAAAATGGCCTTCCGTGCCTTGAGCGCGTATTCCCGCCCCGCCGCCTTGCTGGGGACCAGGAGCGCACCGAAATCACAAAGCAAAGCAATACCAGCAAATATTAACGACGCTGGCCTCGGCCATAGCGCTATGAAGGCTACGGCCAGTCCAATGGAGATAACCACAAGGGCGGAAAGGATAGCAAGCTTTCGGGAGACTATCGGCACTCACCAGCCTCCTTCTGGAGCCTCCACGGAGTCAGCTTCCGCCGGCGGAAGCGGTGCGGTTGCGGGCGATGAGTTTCGGGCCCTCCGACTTATTTACGGCGAGCGCAGGATTGGGCTCGAAGCAGCGGCGGCAGCGAGCTTCGTAAGCGCCCATGGCGCCCACGACGATTAGCTCTTCGCTTTCGACGAGGCGTTGCGTGTGAACCGCAGGATTGCCGCAGCGGACGCAGATAGCCAGGAGCTTGGTGATTTCTTCCGCGATGGCGAGAAGGCGGGGCATAGGTTCGAATGGGCGACCGCGATAGTCCGTATCGAGGCCGGCCACGATGACGCGCTTGCCGAGATTGGCGAGTTTGGTGCAAACATCGACGACTTCGTCGCCCAAGAATTGGGCTTCGTCGATGCCCACGACTTCGGTGCGCGGGTAAAGCTTGTCCATGATTTCGGCGGCCTTGCCGATGTTGTCCGAGGAAATGCCCAGGCCGGAGTGGGAAACGATCTCATTGGCGGCATAGCGTTCGTCGATGGCGGGCTTGAAGATTTGCACGCGCTGGCGCGCAATCTCCGCGCGACGCAGGCGGCGAATCAATTCCTCGCTCTTTCCGGAAAACATGGGGCCGACGATCACTTCGATCCAGCCCATATTGCCTTTGACGATGTCCACAGTGGCTCCTGTTGAAGCAGTTTTAAGTTATTAGTTCTAAGTCGTAAGTGCTCAGTGCTCAGTTTTCAGTCCATGGCATCCCTAGCTTGAGTCGGCTCTCTATCGCCCCGCTATCTGCTCCCACTCATTTGATGTTCAGGCGAGAGAGTATGATCTGGCGACCTCCGATTTGCGCTCACGAGCCCGCGCCGGAGGCGCCTACAGCTGCGGCCCGGTACATCTTTGCATTATAGAACGGAGCAAAGGCGGCGATCACGGCGACGCGGAATGCTTCCTGCCGGCTGATGCGATCGCCCGAAAGAACGCCCCACGCGCCTTGTGCATCGCGAATGCCGGCCATTCCTGCAAACCGGTCAATGGCCACGGCAAGCTCGGTGCCATT
>JAWOLO010000388.1:0-10913 GCA_033853375.1 Terriglobia bacterium | reverse complement strand
CACCGATTCGCGGCCCTGAAGCCAACTTAATCAGTATTTGCATTATCTGAAAGCGCGTATCGCCGACGCGGCGGTTCGCTTATAATTAAAGTTTTCCCGGGATTGTGACAGGCGCCGCCGAGTGGGTGTGCGGCGAACGGAGACCACGAATGATCATGGATGTCGTGGAAATACAAAAGATTCTGCCGCATCGCTACCCGTTTTTGTTCGTGGACGCCATTGTGGAAATGGAACGCTTGAAGAGCATTGTGGGAGTAAAAAACGTTACGATCAACGAAGCGTACTTTCAGGGGCATTTTCCGGGAGCGCCGGTGATGCCCGGCGTATTGATCATCGAATCTATGGCGCAAACCGGGGGACTGCTGCTACTGCAGGAAGTTCCGGACCGTGAAAAGAAGCTGCTTTATTTTGCGGCGGTGGATGGCGCGCGGTTTCGGCGGCCCGTGGTGCCAGGGGACCAATTGCGGGTGGAAATGAGAGTGATTACGTGGCGGGGTGATTTCTGCAAGCTGGAGGGGCGAGCGACAGTCGATGGCCAACTGGCCGCTGAGGCGACGTTAATGTGCAAAATGGTGGACCGCGTGCCGGCCGCCCAGGCGGAAAAATCCGCAAAATGACAAAGCCCGAAATTCATCCGCAAGCTACCGTAGCCGCAGGTGCGAAGCTGGGAGAAGGCGTTCGGGTCGGCGCATTTGCTGTCGTCGGGCGGGGCGTGGAGCTGGGCGAAGGCTGCGTGCTGCACGAGCACGCGGTGGTGCAGGGGCCGTCGCGATTCGGCAGAAACAATGTCTTTCATCCTTTTTGCGTAATTGGCGGCGATCCGCAGGATTACACCTTTCGAGGCGAGCAAGTCGAACTGGTTGCGGGCGATGGAAACATTTTCCGCGAATACGTTACTGTGAGCCGGGGTACGCAGAAAGGCGGCGGCCAGACTTGCTTGGGGAACGATAATTTTTTTCTGGCGTATTCACACGTCGGGCACGATTGCCAGGTTGGGAGCAACACGTTGTTTGTGAATGGAGCCACTCTGGCGGGACACGTCAAGGTGGAAGATTTTGCGACCATCGGTGCATTCTGCCCGGTACATCAGTTTTGCCGGATTGGGCGGTATGCTTACATTGGCGCATCGACAGTGATCACGCAGGATGTGCCGCCGTTTTCGAAAGTAGTGACCGAGCGGGAAACGAAGAGTTTTGGCATCAATAGTACTGGGCTGGAACGCAAAGGGTTTTCTCCGGAACGATTGCAAGCGTTGAAGAAGGCATACCGGCTGCTCTTGCGGGCAAAGCTCAACACTTCGCAGGCGCTGGCGGAGATGAAAAAGACGCTTAGTGATTCAGCCGACGTGCGCGAACTGATTCAGTTTATTGAAAGCGCCGAGCGCGGTATCGTGAAGTGACGAGCTACACATTTCATGCCAGACGCCAACACTAACCCGACAAACTGGGGCCTCATCGCGGGAAACGGGCGATTTCCCTTCCTGGTGCTGGAAGGCGCGCGGAGCCAGGGAATTGACATGGCTGTAATCGCGCTGAAAGAAGAGGCATCCCCGGAGCTTGAGAAAGCTGCGAAACGCCTGCACTGGGTGAGCCTGGGCGAGCTGAGCAAAACCATCGATCTGATGCACCAGGAAGGTGTGACTCAGGCGGTGATGGCGGGGCAAGTGAAGCACAACAAAATCTTCAGTTCGATTCGACCGGACTGGAAATTAGCAAAGCTGCTGTTTTCGCTTCCGCGCAAGAATACGGATGCGCTGATCGGAGCTGTGGCTCGTGTGCTCGAAGAAGAGGGCATCCGGCTGGTGGATTCGACACTTTTCTTGAAGCCGCTTCTGCCTGAGGCGGGCGTACTTACTAGACGGGCGCCGAATGAACGCGAAGCTGAAGACATCGCGTATGGGCGTGCGCTCGGGCAACAAATCGCAGGAATGGATATTGGGCAGACCGTGGTGATCTCTGACCGCGCGTGCATTGCAGTCGAAGCTATGGAAGGAACCGACGAAGTCATTGCGCGAGCAGCGCGAATCGCTGTTGGCAAATCACTGGTCATCGTGAAAGTGAGCAAGCCGGCACAGGACATGCGCTTCGATGTACCCGTGATCGGCCTGCCCACCATCGAACGGATGAGAAGTGCCGGGGCCACCGCTCTGGCCATAGACGCGGGACGAACGCTCCTTTTCGACAAAACTAAGCTGCTTGAGTTGGCGGATGCTTCCGGCATCGCGATTCAAGCGTTTCCTGCCGCGGCTGTGGTGGAACCAAAGGGCGCTGGCAGGGGAATCAACAAAGAATGAGCGCGGCGGCTGAACCGAAAAAGATCCGTGTCGCCATCGTGGGTACAGGCGAGTTCGGACGCAACCACGCGCGCGTGTATCGCGAAATCGGCGGCGTGGAACTTGTGGGTGTTTACGATCAGAATCCGCAAAGAGCGGCGGCTGTTGCAAAGGAATTTCAGGCGCCTGCTCTGCAAAGTCTGCAGGAATTGCAGACCCGCGCCGACGCCGTGAGTGTCGCGGTGCCTACCGTAGCCCACGCGCAAGTGGGATGCCAGCTGCTGGAAATGGGCCTGGATGTGCTTGTCGAAAAGCCAATGGCTGTGGATTTGGCCGAAGCGGATGCTCTGCTCGCAGCCGCCAAGAACAACAAACGCATCTTACAAGTGGGGCACGTTGAGCGGTTCAATCCCGCGGTGCGGGCGGTAGAACCGATCTTGAATCGGCCGCTGTTTTTCGAGGTTCACCGATTGGGTGTGTTCACTCCACGCAGCCTGGATGTGGACGTAATCTATGACCTGATGATCCACGATCTCGACATTTTATTGGCGCTGGTAAACGAACCCGTAACGGAAGTGAAGGCGGTCGGAATCCCTGTGTTGACCGACAAAGTAGATATTGCGCACGCCCGGCTTGAGTTTGCGGGCGGAGCCGTGGCGAACGTCACGGCCAGCCGAGTTTCCACGGAGCGCGTGCGGAAGATGCGTTTTTTCCAGCAGCACGAATATCTTTCGCTGGACTATGCGCGGCGAGATGCTTTGCGCATCGGGGTGAAAAGGCCCGGTCCGCAACCGGAATTTAGTTTTGAAAAGCTGAATGCTCCGGCCGTGGAGCCTTTGCGCGCAGAGCTGGAAGCCTTTGTTGAGGCTTCGCGGACGCGCAGGGATCCGCCAACCAACGGCGCCGCTGGCCGCGCTGCATTGGCTCTGGCCGGGCGAGTGATGGCAAGCATCCAGGGGCACGCAGCGCGCGTCCAACCAGAAGCATTAGCCGCGCGAGAAAATACGACAATATGATCTCCCGCTTCCTAGTTCCGATGGGGGCTCGTCCACCCGCTCCCGATGCGGTGACGCAGCGCCGCCGCCCGACAACAATGGACGAGCGCACCCTTGTGCCGTCGATGCTACCCATCGTGCCGCTGAATGGACAATCCACCATCCCGTCCAATCTGCCGCTTGAATCGATCGCTGCGCGGGTGGTCGTGCCGCGTGACGTGAGCCGCGAAGCTTACGGCGTTCGGGAAGACTTCTCCGTGCCGCTGCAGCCAACTGACCTCGATGAGCGCATCACCGTGCCCGTTGGGGCCGCTCCTCCTGCCGTCATTGAGCCGATGATGCTTCCGCCGCCCGTGGATCTGGTCGGACCGGACATTTTCATGACCGGCGAAGTACAGCTGGCTATTCCCGAACAAAAAGAGGAGAGCGCCAAGTGGCAGATTGCTACGCGTGCTTCGTCGGTCGTCTTTCACGTCCTGCTGATCTCTCTGATTTTGCTGCAATCGAAATTGTTTCCGTACCATCCCCCGACACAAGAAGAAATCGATCTGGCGCGCAATCAATTAAGGCTGCTGCTTCCTCCCGGAGCGTTTGAACCCTCCAAGCCCGCGCTGCACCCAACGCCTCCGCCGCCAAAGGTGCATCTAGATCCGCGCGTACTCCGGGAAGTTGCGCCTCCCGAGCCTCAACCTGCCCCTGCTCCGCAACCCGAGAAGCCGCTGAAAGAATTGCCCAGCGCACCGGAGCCGAAGCTCAACGCACCTCCGCCGGAACTGCAGCCCAGCGCGCCAGCGCCAAAAGTAGACGCGCCAAAGCCTCCTGTGAAGTTGGAAGCGCCGGATGCTCCCCAACCGCAGCAGCACAGTTTGATTCTGCCGAAGAATTCGCTGAACCGCTCGCTGCAGGACACCATTCGCGAAACTGTCAAGAACAACCCTAACACGGGCGGGCGCTCCGGCCTGTATAGCGGGCCCATGCCAAAAGCAGGAGGCGGACTGAATGGCGGCTCCGATGGGTCGCAAGGTTCCGGCGGCACCTTTGGGAACGGCTATGAAATCCTGACGCCCACCGAGGGCGTGGACTTCAGCGATTACATGAATCGTGTGGTTGCGGCAGTGCGGCGCAATTGGTATGCGGTCATGCCGGAATCGGCAATGCTGGGTGACCGGGGCCGCGTGGCGTTGCAATTTCGCATCATGAAAAACGGTTCGGTACCCGACGGTGAGCCCGCACGAATTATGAGTTCGGGGAAGGAGCCTTTGGACCGAGCGGCAGTATCTGCGATTCGCTCGTCCAATCCCTTTGAACCGCTGCCCTCGGCTTTCAGCGGGCCTTACATCGAGCTGCGGTTTATTTTCCTGTACAATTTGCCAATCGAAGCCGCCTACCAATGAAACTCCAGCGTCAGCAGATTATTGGCAGTCTTCTCCTCGCGCTTTTCGTGCTGATTTTTATCTTTGTTCGCGCGCGGCACCTCCTGTTTCGATGAATCCGAACAATTCGCAGCCATTTCTCGTTGCCATCGTTGGACCGACGGCATCGGGCAAGTCCGCGCTGGGAGTGTGGCTGGCGGAACGGCTTGGTGGCGAGGTGGTCGCGTGCGATTCCACGCAGCTATACCGCGGGTTTGACATTGGCACGGCCAAACCAAGCGCGGCGGAGCGGCGTGGCGTGCCGCATCATTTGATGGATGTGCTCCATCCGAGTGAAGCAGCCACGGCCGGTGGCTACCGCGAAAGGGCATTAGCTGTCCTCGAAGATCTGCGGCGCCGAAAACGTTTGCCAATCCTTACAGTCGGAACAGGATTGTATTTGCGCGCGCTGCTTGAGGGCCTCGCAGAAGTTCCGCAGCGCTCAGAGGAATTGCGCGAGCGATTGCGCGCTAGCGCAGAAGAGCATCCATCCGGACATCTTCATCGCATTTTGAGAAAACTCGATTCTGTAGCCGCGCAAAAAATTGCCCAAGCGGATGAACAAAAAGTGATTCGCGCTATCGAGGTCTGCTTGGTCGCGCACAAGCCCATCTCTGAAGTGCATCGAAAGGGGCGCACACCGCTCGAAGGCTGGCGGGCAGCGAAAATTGGCTTAATGCCCCCGCGCGAAAAACTCTATGAGCGAATCCATGCACGAACAGCTTCCATGCTTGAACAGGGATGGATGAAGGAGGTGGAAGACCTGCTCAAGAGCGGTTTGGATGAAAGCGCGAAACCGTTTGATTTCATCGGCTATCGCGAGTTGCGCGCAGTTTGGCGGAAGGAATTATCGCTACAACAAGCGCGTGAGGCCATTCAGCAAGCCACGCGGCGCTACGCGAAACGCCAAATTACGTGGTTTCGCAGGGAAGCCAGCGTGCAATGGTTTCCCGGTTTTGGGGATGATCCCGAGTTGCAAGCCAGCGTTTTTCGTTTTCTGCAATCTCAAGGGCTTGAAGCGGGTCGCGGTGCCCGCGATAGAGGTGTATAATCTTTTTTCGGAAGGCTTCCCCGAGAAAGTGCAAGACCATATCGTGATTCCCAGCCCGCTTCCGTGACAAGAACACAACATTCAGTTTCAACTGCGGAACGCGCCTTGCTGGTCGGCGTGGGATGGAAACGCACGCCTCGTTTTCCCGGTATGCCCACGGGCGAGCAGGGCCGCGAATCTCTTTCCGAATTAGTGGAACTGGCCCGCAGCGCGGGCGCAGAAGTTGCCGGAACGGTTTTCCAATTGCGTGAGGCTGCCGATCCCGCTACCCTGGTTGGGCGCGGCAAGCTCGAGGAAATTCGCGCGGAAGCCACTGCACACAAAGCGCCGCTTATCATTTTCGACAGCAACCTCTCTCCGGTGCAGCAGCGAAACATCGAAGAAGCCACGGATCGCCGCGTGATTGATCGCACGCAGCTCATTCTCGACATTTTTGCCCGCCACGCGCGAAGCCGCGAGGGCCAGTTGCAAGTGGAGCTGGCGCAATTGAACTACTTGCTGCCGCGCTTGACGGGGAAGGGCACGGCGATGTCCCGTCTCGGCGGCAAAAGCGGCGGCGGTGGGGCTGGCGGAGCCGGCGGCGGGGCAGGGCGAATCGGCGTTCGCGGCCCTGGTGAGAAAAAACTGGAAACCGACCGGCGCCGTATCCGTGAGCGCGTCCGCAAGATTGAAGCCAGTATCGATGAAGTTCGCAAGCAACGAGCGCTGCGCCGTGAGGCGCGCAATGCCGTTCCGCTGGGAACCATCGCGCTGGTGGGTTACACCAACGCCGGGAAATCTACGCTGTTCAATGCGCTGAGCCATGCAGAGGTGCTGGTGTCCTCGAAGATGTTCGCGACGCTCGACCCAACGATCCGCGCGATTCGCTTGCTCTCGAATCGCCGCGTGTTGCTGTCGGATACGGTCGGTTTTATTCGCGACTTGCCAAAGGGGCTGCTGACAGCGTTCCGCGCCACACTGGAAGAGGTACAGGAGGCGGCACTAATTCTGCACGTCAGCGACGTCTCAAATCCTCATTACGAGGAGCTGGATGAAGATGTTGAGAAGATTCTGCGCGAACTCGAGGTTGCTGATCGCCCGCGGCTGCACGTGCTGAACAAGGTGGACCGCCTCAGCCCCGAAGAGCGCAAGGCGTTGGAAGCTGCCGCAGCCAGAGCGGGTGAAAACGCTCCGGTGCTGGTGTCCGCGTTGACCGGTGAAGGCATCGCGGAATTATTGCGCCGTATGGATGTGGAAATGCCTATCGATCCTCTTCTTACGCTTTCGATCCGACTGCCCTTAGCGGAAGGGCGCACGTTGGCAATGATTCATGCGTTGGGACGCGTTCTCCACTCGGAAATTGATGATTCGCATATGCGGCTGGATGCCGAGATTCCATCGTCGGTGGCGAGACGTCTCCGGTTGAATGAATATCGGGTGGATGGAACTTTTCAGCCTTCTCTCTCGTAGTCGTATCTGAGTGGGAACTTCACGTGAATGCGCGCAAGTAACGCTCAAGGTTCCCCAGCGAGGTTGCCATGGCCGCTTTCTTCCTGTGGTGCATCTTGTTCGTCTTGTGCTGGCCCATAGCGTTACTGGCACTGGTGATTTACCCGTTCGTGTGGCTTTTGACATTGCCCTTCCGCATTTTCGGCATCGCCGTGACAGGTGTGCTGGGGCTCCTTAGTGCGCTCTTTCTGCTGCCAGTGCGGTTGCTTCGCGGTCCACGCGCCATCTGAAGCCTCGCTCGCTGCTGCCTTGTAGACATCAGAGTAAACGGCGGAGAATCCTGTTAGTTCTTCATTTTGGGCTACTTGGAAGAAAGCTGAGCCAAAGCATTGAATCCGGCATAGCCTGTGGAAAACGCTGTGGAAACTTCAGGTTTGGTTTTGCAGTGAGTAACCTTCGTTTAGTAAACTCGGTCGGCACATCTCCTACTGTCCTTTTGTAACTAACTGTAAATACAAAGGTTAACCATTTTTATCGCAGGTTAACAGTGCTAATCTCGCCCTTCCCAGTCAAGTACGCTCGCGTTCAAATTTGCACAGTCTTGCAGCAATACCCTTACTTCACATGAACATGTTCTTAGACGTTCAGTCAAAATGGCTATTAACCACCGGGTACCTAGAAAAGTCGTTAGGGCGCCGACCCACCCAGATTCATTGTGACTTCGAGCAGCTTTTGTTTGACTCCTAACGTGTTGACGCCCCTTTTGCCGGAGTCTATAGTGAAACTCCGGTGGCTGGGGTCACGAGGCGGCGCCTTGCCGTCAATTTGCGCATGAATCTTCCGAACTCACTGACGCTGCTGCGGATATTTTTCGTTCCATTGCTTATCGTGATTCTTCTTACGCGCAGCCCGACCGTGGAAATGTTCGGCCTCGCCATACACTTCGAAGTTTGGGGAGTGCTGATCTTATTGCTGGCTGCGGCAACGGACTGGGCGGATGGGTATTTGGCGCGCCGCCGACTGCAAGTGACCACTTTGGGCATTTTGCTTGATCCAATTGCCGACAAATTGCTGATTTCCGCAGCGTTCATCGCCCTAGTGGATATGAGAGGTGTCGACGGCAAGGCTCTGGTCCCTGCATGGATGGTCGTCATCATCATCGGACGCGAGTTCACCGTGCTTGGACTCCGAAATATTGCTTCTGCCGAGGGCTTCACCATCGCCGCTTCTACTTTGGGTAAGACCAAAATGGTCCTGCAAGTCTGCGCCGTGGCGATTGTGATCGTGGGCGCGCGCCATCCTTCGCTAAAGCCACTTGGACTCATCCTTCTCTGGCTCGTCGTGATTAGCGCGCTGGTATCTGCGGCTCAGTATTTCCTGCGCTTCTGGAGCCATGTGGACGACAGCATCAAGCAGCGCCGTAAGTTGCGTATGCTCGAAGCGCGCAAGAAGTCTCAGGATGCTGTGCCTCTCTGAAGGGGATCGCCGAGAGGCGCTAGAACTAGCCCTCAAAGCTATTCGCGAAGCTGTCGTCTCGCGCAAACTTCCTGATTTTATTCCCCGGCACGGTGTCTTTTCGGAGCGGTGTGGTGTTTTCGTAACACTGCACGTACGGGGTCGGCTGCAAGGGTGCATTGGGGTGACCGAACCTAATGAGTCTTTGGGAGAGACTCTTGTCCGGTGTGCCGTCAGCGCTGCACTGGAGGACCCTCGTTTCACGCCTTTGAAGGAGTCTCAACTTGAGGAGTTCAGTGTCGAGATTTCCTTGCTTTCCCGGTTGGAACCGATTCTTCCGGAAGCCATCGAAATTGGCTGCCATGGGCTCTTGGTTGTCCATCGCGCGCATCGCGGACTCCTATTACCTCAAGTCGCCACTGAGCATCAACTTACCCGTGAACAGTTTCTCGAAGAAACCTGCGCGAAGGCCGGATTACCTCGAGACGCTTGGAAAGACCGGGAAACGCGCGTCTACGGATTTACGTGCGAGGTTTTCTCCTACGGTTCGGTTGCAGGGAAGAGCTGAACTCGGACCACCCGCAACTGTTGCCCCATTCAAAGAAAAAAGGCCCGCGCGGGAGTCCCGCGGCGGGCCGGATGTCGTCAAAAAATAGCTTTTTTGGTTTGCTATTCGATTTCGATGTAGTCGCCCGCGTAAATTTGGGCAGAGCTGACGGTGATCATCATCGTAGACGAATTAGGGCTTACATGAAAAACGATCCCCTCACCTAAGATCTCGCGGGGCAGGTCGTTCCAGCTGTAACGCTGGGGCGCGCTTCCAAACCCATACATAGAGAATTGATAATCCTTTGTTTGCGGTACCGTCTCCGCCGCTGAACCTTGATAACGGAAGATGCGAAAATAATCGCCGATCTTAACGCCTTGATTCGTTCCTAGATTTACGTATACGGCGCTGTTCTTTCCGAAGGTATCGTGGTGATCCTTACCGGCGACCACCATGGCCACAGGTTTGCCGCTAACTGGCGCGAAATGATCAAACGTAGCGGCTTCTTTGAAAGGAGGCGTGGGACGCTCTTGATAGGGAATAAGGTAGTCCCCGCGCTGCACGTAATCGCAGGAAAAGATGATCTGGGCTATGGAAACCTTCGGCTGCACGTTGACCACGCGAATTTGCCCTGCGTCTATGTATTGCGTGCCCATGGCTTTCATCAGTTTTGCCTGCCACTTGAACCAGGGAACGTCCCCGGCGTAGTCATCGGGCCGCACCACGAAAAAACGGTCGCCCACGCGGACGCCCTTGTCTTGCCCGCGGTTAATGTACACGTAGTCCCCACTGGTAAAAGTGAGCTTGTAGTTGGACTGCTCACCGGAAATGAGCCTATATTCTCCCGAAACTTTGTCGGTGAAATAACCCGAGCAATTCACCATATTGTAGTCGGGCGCGGTCACCTCTTTGGGAGCAGTCCGAATCTCTTGAGCTGAACTGGCGGCTGCACCTAGCATCGCCAACAGAGACAAAATAGCTATTTTCATGCGCATTCCACAACTCCTTCGAAGACACGCCCAACGGGCCGTGCGGGAACTTTCTAGGCGAAGTTATCAGGGCATATTGTCTGCGTCAACGGCCAGCCTAGTGTTGCTTTACACTTTTGATACGGCATACTAGTGGCCTGTCTTTTCAATAATTTGGCGGCTTGGGGTGAGCATGTCTCTCTTCGGCAAAGGGGTCCGGCGGATTTGTGCGGTCGTGGCAGCGTCCACGGCGGTCGAGATGGCTCGCCAGCTGCGGACGGCCCTGCGAAGCGCCCGCACTGTAGAACTGCGCCTCGATTGGCTCTCAAGCGACGCCGAACGCTCACGATTCCTACGCTGGCTTCGGAGGTACGCGCCCGCAAGGGCCACATTTTTGGCCACTTGCCGCCGCAAAGAGGGAGGCGGTAAGTTCCCTGGGGACATCGCTCGACAACTTTACTGGCTGAATCAGGCCCGCGACTCGGGTTGCCAGTGGTGTGATATCGAGATGGAAACATTTCGGGAGCTGCCGGAAGGCTTTCTGCGTGCTTATCCCGTGCCTTCACGGATATTACTCTCGATCCATGATTTCAGGCGCACGCCCACTCTGCCGCCCAAGATTGTCGTGGCGCACCACGGTTTGGTTGATGCCGTGAAGATTGCTGCGCAGGCTAACACCATCGCCGACAGCGTTCGCCTCCTGAAAGTGGCTCGACGCTCTCGAAACTTTGTGGCGGTGCCCATGGGAGACGTCGGTTTGCCTGCGAGGCTTCTTGCCCTCCGCG
>JAWOLO010000387.1:0-2555 GCA_033853375.1 Terriglobia bacterium | reverse complement strand
ACCGGGTTGCTGCCGCTCTTCCGCGGCATTCCTTCGCGCACTTGGCGCGACTTGCGCGCCGAAGGCGGCACCATCTTCACGTTCTGATTGCGCCGCCGCGCAGCAGGACGGGCAAGGGCAGCTCTTGACCGAGCTGCCCTTTTTGTTTGTCCAGCCTGGGAAGCCGGTTCTACAGGCTTTACCCGATTGTATTTTACAGATTGCGCCGAATTGTTTTTGCTTGGGCTTCCGGTTATCCACTTCCCTATGAGGTCCCAAGAGAGGTGTGTGTCCGTGAGCTTAGAGGGTGGAACCATGAGAGGAAGCGCGTCCTATTTCCGCCGGCGCACGTCGCGGGCCGAAGCGGGCGAAAGTGTCTACGCTTTCTGGAGCTGTGACGGACGGGAAGGGCTCTCGCGCGTTTGCGATCTCGGCTTAGGCGGACTGTTTATCGAATCGCCGGTCGAGCAGGACTTGGGCGCGCCGGTGAAACTCCACTTCCTGGCGGACGAGGGGCAGATTCGCGCCAACGCGGTAGTGCGGCACGTGCGGCCGGGCAAGGGCGCTGGGCTAAAGCTCATTGCGATTAATGATCAGGACTGTCAACGACTCGCGAGCCTCATTCGACGCGTGAGAATGAACACCGAAGTTTGCCGCACGGGCAAGGCCGGCCAATAATTTCTCCCTGAACGGACAATTGACCGATGGAAGGCCGGAAAGAAAAGCGAGATGTTGCAAGGGTGCAGGTGCTCCTGTCGAGTCTCGCACAACCGCTTCTTTCAGAGCAGGCTTCCACGGAGAACATCACTTCGTACGGAATGTGCGTGCAAACCGAGCGGCCCTGGGAACTCGGTACGATTGTGCTTCTAAAGACGCCCAAGGGCGAAGAGCTGGCGCGGGCCCGAGTAGTTTATTGCAAAGCCGTCGAACGCAAAACATTCAGTCTGGGATTGGAGTTCCTGGGCCGCACCGCAGCGTGGAACATGTGGTGACACCGATCATTTTTGGCCGAATTGTTGGAGGGTGACATTGACGATGAAGGGGCTGTCGAAGTCGGTGGTTTCGCCCCAACCTTTGCCAGTGACGGGCATCAGCCGCGCGGAGAGCGGCTTGTGCCACTTCACCGACAGGCTAGCCATGTCGCTGATGGTTAGCGAGAGCTGCTCGGCCGTGGTGTCGCCCGGCAGAGGAATGGTGTCCAGACCGGTGCCGCACACCGCGGAGTAAGCAAGCAGCGCGTCCACCGAAATGCGGCCTTCCGACCAGCGCTGCGCCAACCGCGCATCTTCAAGCACCGGCAGCATCAGCCCGTTGTAGCCCGTCTGCTTCACTTTCACGTCCTTGATGGCCGCGGTGACGGTTGCCGCGGCAGTCAGCGTGCCGCTCATTCCGAAGGGTTGCTTGGTGATTTCTTCGATGGCCGCGCCAATCGAGGCGTTTGCTGCGGGCGAGGGCGCGGGCGAAAGGTCGATGCCCATGTACGTCCAGCCGGTCTCCGAGTCGACACGACCTGCGTGACCTTCGATGTCAAAGGCCACGGCGGCCAGCGCGTCGGTGATGCGCTGGCGGGCGGAGGCGATGTCCGGCGCATTTCTCACCGCAGCAGCCACGACGGGGGCCGACTCGATGGCGATGGCGAACTGGTGACCGAAACCGGTCTGATACGCGGCAGGAAAAAACGGCACCAGCGGCGGCACATTAGCGATAGCCGCGAAGCGGAAATTGCCCTGGCTGTGCTCCGTAGAGATTTCGAGTTTTTTCATGACGCGCGCGGCGGCCGCGATGGCGCCCCAGCGCACGCCGTCTTCGCCAGCCACGACCACCGTGCCGTTCAGATTTTTCGTGTTGGCAAGGATTTCCCCGAGCATATCGGCTTGCGAGGGGGGGTCGTTGGTGTTCAGCATCGCCGGGCCGATGGACATCGCAAATTTTTGCTGCTCCGCGAGCGCGTCCACGAGCTTGAAAAAGTCCACAGCTTGCTGCGTGTTCATGCCCTGGATATATTCGGGGAAAGGCTGCGTGGCGATACGAATGGTCTGCACCTGGTAGCCGCGCGACTCAAAGATGGTCTGCGCGCGATGCAGCATCTTCAGCGCGTCGGCGATTTGCCGCTGGTAGTCCCGCCAGTCCAGGTTGACGAACGCGGTGATGGCGCGAATTTTCGGGTTTGCTGGATTGATGGAGGTATTTCGCGCTTGCGCTGGCCCGGCTTTCGGCTGCGCGTGGGCGATGCGAAGCAAAACGGCTGCGGCAAAAATGAAAAGTGCGAGAAAAACGAAAAACCGGAATCCCGTTCGAGGTTGCATGCAAATTCTCCCGCAAGGCACGATACATCGCGCGGAACCCGCTTACAAGATTTGGATAATGATTTATTGTTTAAAAAGACTTGTGCTTTGAGAATGCGGAGCCCAATGCCCAATTTGTTGCATTTTTGGCTGTGGGTCGAGTTTGTGATTCTCGCTAACGTCGCTTTTGCGGGAATAGCGCTGTTCTACTGGGCCAAACCACTGTCTCAACGGTATAACGCGTGGACCATTCGGTTTCGGGAAAGACATCCACAAATTTCTAGAACGCCC
>JAWOLO010000386.1:0-2639 GCA_033853375.1 Terriglobia bacterium | reverse complement strand
CCTTCACCTTGACGAGCTCCGAGCTGCATCACTTGCTTTTGGGAAATCGCCTTTGAACAACCTTTATGGACAGATTTCCGACATTTCCAAAACAATTCGCGATTTATCCCACGACCTGCACCCTTTCATGCTCGAATACCTGGGCCTTCCGCGTGCTCTAAGAAAGCTATGTCGGGATGCTCGTGCTCAGTGCGAGACCACAATTGAATTCTCAGAACATAATGTGGCGTCTCTCCTCCCCTCAGACGTTTCAGTCTGCTTATTTCGTGTAGCACAAGAGGCGCTACAAAATATCGTCCAATACAGCCACGCTAAAACCGCCGCCATGGAGCTGAAATTGGGCGATAAAGCCGCCGTATTGCGAGTCTGTAATGATGGAGTCGGTATGGACCCCCTGCGTCCCGAAGGGATCGCATTGACTTGCATGCGCGAGCAGGTCCTAGCTCTGGATGGGACACTCGAGATCACATCGTCACCTTCAGAGGGCACAGTTATTGAAGTTTCTATTCCGGTTAAAAAAGATCTTCCAAATCCCGGGCCTCGACTGAATTTAGCCTGATAGTTCTACCAGTTGTTGCAGCCCCAAGCGAAGGTCAAACTTCCCGCTGCGGTGGGAAGGCCCGTGTGAGTCCGCTTCGCAAGTCAATTCTTACCAGGATGTACTGGCGTGACCTCAAGAACTTCTGCGCTCTTTCAGTCCTTGTGGTGGCGTTTTCCCTGGAATCGTGCAGCGGTCTGAGTAAGTCGAACGGACCAGGGACCGGCCAAGTCAGCAATGTCGCTCTGATTCTTACTCTTCGTGCCCTTCCTTTGCAGGCCCCCGCCAACACCAACCTTCTTTCCTTCCGAGCGAGTGTGGTGGGGGTTTCATTGACTCCCGCAACTGGCGGGTCCGTGAATTTGCCCCTAAACTCCGACCCGTACCAGGTAGATCTGACCAGGCTTCAGAGTGACGCCACACTTCTCGCTCTTTCCTCGTCGATCCCGGCCGGAACCTACACGAATATCGTCGTGAGTTTATCGGATCCAGTTGTCACCTACTGTACGCAAACTCAGGGAATAACGGGGTGCGCCGCGGGCAGCGTAACCACGTTGAGCGGTCCACCAGCTACGCCAATAATCACAACCTCTCCGTTTCCTCTGCTCGTCAGCCGCGGGCAAAATATCGGCCTAGCTATCAATATAAATATCGCGAAGGCGTTGACCCTTAACGGCCAGACCCAAGCAATCACGGCGGTAACCCTTGGAGCACCTAATGTTTTGACCGCAACGGTTCTTCCTCCTGCATCAAGCAGTTTGCCGTCTGCGACATTGGACTTTGTCGAGGATGTAAGCGGGATCGTTTCATCTGTCGATGAGACCACACAGAGCGTGACAATCCAAACAGCCACAAAGGGCTCAATAACAGCTATCGCAGGGACCTCAACGATCGTGTCTCCGAACTGCACGACGTTCAATCTTGGCACCACCTTTTCGTGCGCCATGCAGGGTCAGGTGGCCAGTTTAGATACGATTCTGAATAAGGATGGTTCACTCACTCTTCTGGAATACGATCCCCTGGCAATCACAGCCGGAGACTGGATTGAGGGCATTATAGGGTTACCGCCCTCGTCCTCGACGCAATTCCAGCTTGTCACGAATGACTTCGTCCTTGCGAATGAGAATAGTCTAATTGGGAACAAACTAGAGTTAGGCGCTCCCGTGCGAATCACTTTGGCGAGCCCAAAGCCGTTTGTGGTAGATAGCAAAGGCTTGGTTGTCTCCAATACGTCTTTCACCGGAGCCACGGACGCCTCCGTTCTCGCGCCCGGTCAGACTCTTGCGGTTCATGTCGTTTCCTTCACACCAGGCACCGACAATACTCTCGCGGCTGCCAGCGTAGATTTTGTGTACCTGCGTTTTACCCGTGTCACCGGCAGTGTTGCCAATGCAGCTCCGCCGAACACTTTCGCCATTCAATCTCTTCCATCTTTTTTCGGGCTAACCCTCCCAGTGACTGTACAATTGTCGACAGTTTTTCCAAGCACGAACTTTGACGGAGTCATTGGCGCAAGCGAACTCGTTTCTGGACAGACGGCGTCGATTCGCGCGCTCTATTTTGGTCCTCCGACAGGGCCCACACCTACGCCCAGTCCCTTCAGTGCAGCGAAACTTCGAATCCTCTGAAGCGTTTCTCCTGTTTTGTCGGCACCTCATGCAGGCTACGTGTGCTCATCCAGATCTGGCCGCACGTTCGTCCGGTCACGACAAAGGGGGCCTCACCATAGCGAACTGTAACTTTTGACAGTATCTGTGGGACTGGCTGTTACGCATCCTGCCTCTCCGCGGAACGAGGCCGTGGGCAACATGCAAAATGCATTTGATTCGTGGATTGGACAGCAGGTGGTTGTGCAACTAGCTTTCGGCCCGATCAAGGTGAGCCTGCGCGGTCTGTTGTTGCGAGACCATACGGAGACCCTGGTGATGAGACCTGAAGCTGGACCTGACGTAGAGATCGCGAAAGCCAGGGTCTTGGCCATAGAGGAAGTGGGACGCTGCTCCAACAGCCTCGTCGCGTATCCGCGGCATGAAGATCAGCAAGGATGCGTCGGCTCATGATGTTCAACGCGTCCAAACGAGAGCTTAGGGAGATATAGATA
>JAWOLO010000385.1:0-26540 GCA_033853375.1 Terriglobia bacterium | reverse complement strand
GCTGGTGATTGCAGCGAGACGGCTGCCGCGGCGCGCGCGAACCACGGCGTTCACACGATCGCGGTGCAGGTAGGCCGCATACCGTCCGCGGGCGCTCGCGATTCCTTCGGAAAGCATCTCGATGACTTCGTCGAAGTCTGCGCGCGCGAGATGGCGATACGGATAGGCACTCCGTACGGCTTGGAAAAGATCCTCTTCTTTCCAATCTTCCGCGGCGCACATGGCCACAATTTGTTGCGCCAGAATGTCCATCGGTGCTTCGGGCACGGCGAGACGGTCGAGGTCGCCTTGACGAATGGCGCGCACCAGCGCCGCGCATTCGAGCAAGTCGTCGCGCGTGGTGGCGAAGAGGCGTCCTTTGGGAATAGCTCCGCGCCAGTGGCCTGCGCGGCCGATGCGCTGCAAGGCTCCAGCGATGGAGCGCGGCGAGCCAATCTGGCAAACGAGATCCACGGTGCCAATATCAATGCCCAGTTCAAGAGAAGCAGTCGCGACGAGCGCGCGGATTTCTCCGGCCTTTAGTTTTTTCTCGGCGGCCAGACGCAGCTTGCGCGACAAGCTGCCGTGGTGCGCGGCTACGGCGTCTTTTCCCAGGCGTTCGCCAAGATGGTGCGCCATGCGCTCCGACAGGCGGCGTGTGTTGACAAAAATCAGCGTGGAGCGATGTTGCGTGGCCAGCGCAGCGAGGCGGTCGTAGATTTCGTCCCACATTTCGTTGGAGGCGACCGGCCCCAATTCGCTGCCAGGGACCTCGATGGCCAGATCAAGTTCGCGTCGATGGCCGATCTGAACAATATGAGGCGGGGGTTGCTGTGCGCCGGTTAAAAAATCCGCTACCAGTTCGATGGGTTTTTGTGTAGCCGAAAGACCGATGCGTGGAAGACGCTTGCCGGTTAAATGGTCGAGGCGTTCGAGTGAAAGCGCCAGATGTGCGCCACGCTTGTCGTCCGCGACGGCGTGGATTTCGTCCACGATAACGGATTCCACGGTCCTCAAGACTTCGCGGCTTCTCGCTGCAGTCAAAAGGATGTAAAGGGACTCGGGAGTGGTGACCAGAATGTGTGGCGGGTGCGCCAGCATCGCGCGGCGTTCGTGCGCAAGCGTGTCCCCGGTGCGCACAGCAGTGCGTATTTCCGGCATGAGCATTCCGCGCTGTCCGGCGAGCTGCAGAATTTCGCCGAGAGGAATTTCCAGGTTTTTCTGAATGTCGTTGCTCAGCGCTTTCAGCGGCGAGACGTAGAGAACTTCCGTGCGGTCGAGCAATTCTCCCGTGAGGGCTTTGCGTACCAGGCGATCAATACAAATTAGAAAAGCGGCCAGCGTCTTTCCCGAACCCGTGGGAGCGGAAATCAATGCGGTCTTGCCGGCCAAAATGTGCGGCCAGCCTTGAAGTTGAGGCTCGGTGGGCGTGCCGAAGCGGCCAACAAACCAGTCACGGACGAGCGGGTGCGCCCATTCGAGGCCGGGGGAGTGCGGTTGGGAGGCTTCGCTGCTCATGGCGTCAAGCTGAAATTATAGCGTGAACGCTTCCGTGTCCGCTGAAGTCGAGGCAATTTGACACTTCACCAATTTCAAGTGACAGCCGTCACGTGATCAAGTGACCGCTTCACTTGCGGACGATGCCCGCTATCACTAGGATGCCCCTCCATTATGCACGTGATGCACGTGGGTGCTGGTCGATACGGCCAGCGGACGGGGGACTCATGAGCAACGACGCAGCAAACCCAAAGCTCCTGCGACGCGCTTCGGGGGTGTTTCTCTTCCTTTTCCTCAGTGGAGTTGTTCCTTTCCTCGCGCGGTACGGTGTGTTCTCGCAGTGGATTCTCCTGTTGCACATTCTTGTGGGCTTACTCGCCATTGTTCCAGTCACCGTAATCCTGTGGAAGCATGCCCATGCGGCCAACCAGGAGACTCCTACCCGCTCGTGGAGCCCGGGCCTGTGGACGGGTTTAGGGTGGTTGGCGCTGGGTGGCAGCGGCTTGTGGCTGGTGGGAAAGGGACTGTGGGGAACCTTTGTACCCCACCGCATGCACTACGTTCACCTTGCAGTGGGCATCACTTTCGGCGCCTTAGGTATCATTCACATCGCATACGGGCTCCTAAAAAGCCCTTACCCACAAGAGCCGTACGCCCAATTGGCGCGACCCCTGGTTCTGTGGATCGTAGTTTTTGTTGTTGGTGCGGCGGGTGTGGGCATCGCACGCCGGCCCGAAATTCAGGCGACGGCGGACTTTGCTCCCTCGAACGCCCGCACGGAAACCGGGAAGGCGATTCCCGCCACTCTGCTTCTCGATTCGGAATCCTGCGGCGCCGCGCGGTGCCACAGCACAATCTATGAGGAATGGCTGCCGAGCGCGCATCATTTTTCGGGCTCTGATCCCTTCTACGCGCTTATAAAAGCAAACTACGTTCAAGCGCAAGGCGTAGGATCAGGCAAGTATTGCGCGGGCTGCCACGAACCCATTTCCCTGATTTCCGGTGAGGTTATTCCCCCAAAGACTGCCCCCACCTCGCAGGCCGGCAGCTCCTGCATCTTTTGCCACGTGCTGCGCAATCCAGATACGCGGGGCAACGCAAACTATGTGGCTACTGCTCCAAATCCCTATTTGTTCGAATTCTCGTCCTCTCCGTTGCTACGCAGGATGTCGCAAGCCCTGATTCGTTTGCATCCCGAGCAACACAAACGCGACTACGATGCCAAGCATTCACAGTCCGTGGAATTCTGCGGCACCTGCCACAAACAATATTTGGATAAGCGTGTGAACGGCTGGGGCTTCGTCCAATTGCAGAATCAATATGACGATTGGAAGAACGGGCCGTGGCACACGGATAAGGCCAGAGTGTTGCAATGCCAGAATTGCCACATGCATGAAATGCCCGCGGAGGATCCGGCGCGAAACGCCAACGGCATCATCCATGAGCACCGCATCCTGGCCTCGAACGCATTCGTGCCGGACATGCTGCATCTTCCGGGTGCTGGCCAGCAGATCGAACTGGTCAAGCAGTGGCTCACTGGCCAAGCGGTGATTCCTGAAATCGCCAAGGTTTGGCCCGCAGGACCCATTGTTACCGTGAATTTGGTGCCGGAGAATCCCTTTGTCGCGGGACAATCAGCGGCGGTGGAAGCCTTGGTCATCAATACAAAGGTCGGCCATGCATTTCCTACCGGTCCGCTCGACGTGATTCAATCCTGGCTGGAATTTACAGTTACGGATGAGAAGAACCAGCCCGTCTTTTCTGCAGGAACGCTGGACGCCAGCGGCAGGCTTGTAGGGAAGACTTTAGAATTGCGCTCGTTCCTGCTCGACCGCAAAGCACAGGTGCTTTACAACCACGCTTTGTGGGATGCCGTGGGCGCGCGCGACAAGCGCGCAATTCTTCCGGGCGCAAGCGATTCGGAAGAGTTTCGTTTCCCTGTGCCGCGCAGTGTCGCTGGGCCACTGCATTGCCGCGCCCGTCTGCTCTATCGGAAGTTCAATCCAGACTCCCTAGCGGCGATCTTTCCTAACGCCACTCCGCCGCCCGTTCCAATTACCGAAATTTCATCAGCCTCGATTGACGTTGCCGTCGCACCAGAAGGCCGCGCGAAGCGGGCGGCCTCTGTCCAGCTTTCCAGCAGCGCCGAAAGCGGAGGAAAAGGAAGCGGTAAGTGATTCGCAGGGAATTTCTTCGTTGGCTGGCGATGGCGCCGATGGCCGCGGCTGCCGGACCGTCGAGGGTTTTCGCCTCGAAACCAAGTTCTACGGCAACCGCGCTTTCCGGCGGCCTACGTTTTCGTGACGTGACCAGCCAAGCCGGTCTGCATTTCACCCATTCCAGCGGACCTCGCAACAGACTGCTTCCCGAGGACATGGGCTCCGGCTTGGCTTGGGGCGATTATGACAATGACGGTTTCCCTGACCTCTACGTGGTCAACCAGCCTTCCAAATTTGGTTCAGGACGAAAAGACGGTCCAGGCAACCGGCTGTTCCACAACAATGGAAACGGCACGTTCACGGACGTCACCGAAAGCGCAAAACTCGAGCTGCATCACTTCGGGATGGGCGCCTACTGGGGCGATTATGACAACGACGGTTTGCTCGACCTGTTCGTGACCGGCGCCGATGGCTGCTATCTCTATCACAACGAAGGCAGCGGCCGCTTTCGAAACGTTACGCAACACAGTGGTGTTCATGATCCTCTGTGGAGCACAGGCGCAGTGTGGGTGGATTTTGACAACGACGGCTGGCTTGACTTGTATGTCCTTCACTATGTGGATTATCCCGCGGACGTTTCGCGCGTTCGCTTCGCGGCTGAAAGCCAGTACGGCGTGGTGGTGCCTGCAGCGCTAAACCCGCGCTCGTTTCGGCCCCAGCCGAACCGTTTGCTGCGCAACAATCGAGACGGAACGTTCACAGACGTAACGCACCACGCGGGAGTCGCAGACCCCGAGGGCCGCAGCCTCACGGTTACTGCCGCTGACTTCAACCTCGATGGTTGGCCCGAGCTTTATGTCGGCAACGACATGAGCATGAACCGCTTCTTCGTCAATCAGAAGAATGGCCGCTTCTCTGATCAAAGCGCGCAAACGCTCACGGCGGAAAACAAGGGATGCATGGGGCTCACCGTGGGCGACTTTGACTGCGACGGCGATCTCGATTTCTTTGTCTCCCATTGGCTTTCGCAGGGCGATTCGCTTTATCAGAGCCTATTTTTTGAGACTCACCAACTGAGTTTCGCGGATGCCGCGGAATTCTCCGACCTGGCGTACGTCACGCTTCCCACAGTCGGCTGGGGCTGCACTTTCCTCGATTATGACAATGACGGCCTGCTGGATTTAATCGTAGTGAACGGAAATACATTGGAAGACTCTGGGAATCATGAGTTGCTCGTTCCGCAAAAGCCCTTTTTGTTTCACTACGACGGTGCGCGATACCAAGATGTTCTAGCGAGCATCGCGCCCGACCTCGATCGCCCGCTCAACGCACGCGGGCTGGCCGCCGCCGACTTCGATAATGATGGCGATATCGATTTGGCTTTTTCCTGTAACCGCGGTCCATTGATTTTGTTGCGTGCGGACGGCTCAGAAGCCCGCAACTGGATCAAAATCTCGCTCGAAGGCAAGAAAAGCAACCGGCAGGGGATTGGTGCGCTCGTGCGTGTGTGGTCTGGCGGCCGCTGCTATTTGCAATCGGTCGGCAGCCAAGGTTCCTATCTTTCGCAACACGCCACGCCGCTTCATTTTGGCCTGGGAAGAGCCTCCTCAGTCGATCGCGTCGAGGTGCGCTGGCCCAGCGGCCGCCGGCAAACAGTCGAACATCCTCGCATTCGCCAAAGGCTTCATCTGAAAGAGGATTAAGCGGACGCCGAGCTCGAGTGAGGCGCCAGCCGTTTAAACCTCCCCTTCAACAACTGGCCGCTTGTCTCTTTTTCCTTCTTCTGCCGTATGATGCTCTTATGCGGCTACTTCTGGTGGAAGATGACGCGCGGATCGCACGATTCGTAGCTAAAGGACTGCGCGAACAGGCATACGCCGTGGACGTTGCGGCCACAGGCGAAGACGCTCTTTACCAAGTGACGGTGAACAGCTACGACCTGGTGATCCTCGACGTGATGATTCCCGCGCCCGACGGCTTCGCGGTGTGCCGTGAACTTCGCAAATCCGGGCAGCGCATGCCGATCCTGATGCTGACCGCGCGCGATGCCGTGGAGGACCGCATCGCTGGCCTGGATCACGGCGCAGACGACTATTTAACAAAGCCATTCGAATTTCGCGAGTTACTGGCGCGCTTGCGGGCTTTGCTGCGCCGCTCCGGGGAGTTGCGGCCGGAGAAAATTGCCATCGCCGATCTCGTGCTCGATACCGGAGCGCAGACCGCGAAGCGCGCGGGCCGCAGCGTGACGCTAACGGCCAAAGAATATGCGCTGTTGGAATATCTTGCGCGCAACGCGGGCCGCGTGGTGCGTCGCGCGGAAATCGCAGAACACGTCTGGGACGAAACGTTTGATCCTTTCTCAAATTTAATCGAGGTGTACATCAACCGCTTACGGCGAAAGATCGATGAGGATTCGACGAAGCCGCTGCTGCATACTCGCCGCGGTGTTGGCTATGTTCTCGGAACGGAATCTGACCTGCCTGACGCCGATGCCAGTGAAGAGAACCCCCCTTCACGCTCGCGAATCAAAACGCCGTCTTCAGTGCGAAAGAGCCATGCTTGATTCTATCCGCACCCGCCTGACTCTCTGGTACTCGGGCGTGCTCGCGCTCGTTCTGATGGTGCTGTTCGTCATCACCTATCTGGTCTTTCTGCGAAGCGTCCAGCGCCGAATGGACTCCGACTTGAGCGAACTTTCGAAAGCATTCCTCGCCACCGTCCACGCGGAACTGGAAGATCAAACTGCGCCCGACCCCTTCACCGTGGCTATAGAAGCCGCCATTGCCGAGCATCATTTGCGCGATCATGCGTATGCGATTCTGGACGCCAACGGAAAAGTAATCGCGAATTCCCTCGATGAGGATTCGACAAATTCACGAAAAGGTTCTGCTTCAACAGATCTCCTGGAATCAGCCTCCTTTCAGCAGTTCATCGGCAGCGCCCCGCACGGAGAACGGTTCTTTGGGATCGTAAAGGGTGGCAGAAACGGCTATCGGGCGTTCGCCCGGCAATTCACGGCGCAAGGAAATACCTACAGGCTCGTCATTCTGCGCTCTCTGCACCCGCAGACGGAGATGCTCGAAGAAGTGACGGCAACGTTTGCCTGGGTGATTCCGATTGCGATTTTGTTGGCAAGCGGCGGCGGTTATTTCCTGGCGCGCAAGAGTCTCGCGCCCGTGGTGGCCATGAGCAGCCAGGCCGGTCGCATCGGCTCTGCGAATTTGCACGAGCGGCTGCCCGTACAAAACGAAAAAGATGAATTGGGGCACTTGGCGCGCTCGTTTAACAGTTTGCTGGACCGGCTCGCGGAATCGTTTGATCGTCAGCGGCGATTCATGGCCGACGCTTCACATGAACTGCGTACGCCGGTCGCGATTCTGCGCGGCGAGTCGGAGGTGGCGCTGTCCCAGCAGGCGCGATCCGCCGAAGACTACCGCGAATCGCTGGGCGTACTGCACCACGAAGCGGAGCGGCTCACGCGCATCGTGGAAGATCTGTTCACGCTAACCCGGGCCGACGCCGGCCAATACCCGCTTCAGCCGCGCGAATTTTACCTGGATGAATTAATCGCTGAATGCGTGCATTCCGCGCGGACACTAGCCCAAGCCAAAAAGATTTCCCTTACGTTCGAGGGAGCCCCCGAATCCCCGATCCACGCGGACGAATCTCTGCTACGCCGCATGCTCCTGAACCTCTTGGACAACGCGATTAAATACACGCCGGAGTTCGGCCGCGTCACCGTGTCTTGCCAACGCAGCCGCCAGGAATACGCTGTAAGCATTGCGGATACGGGAAGCGGCATCCCGGCCGAATTGCGGCCACGCATCTTCGAGCGATTCTTCCGCGCTGACAAGGCGCGCTCTCGTTCCGAAACGGATGGTGGTGGCGCCGGTCTGGGCCTGGCCATTTCGCGTTGGATTGCCGAAGCGCATCAAGGACGGCTGGAACTGACCCGTTCCGATTCCACAGGAAGCACTTTCACCGCGTATCTACCCGTCGATTCTGGACACTCCGCATCTCCTAGTTAATCCTGCGTTTATCCTAAAATTGGTAGCCTGAAATTGGGGCGCCCTGAGTCAGGTGCGGCCCGCATAGGAGTGGGGATTCATGAGATCACTTGGAATCTTTGCGGTGTCCTGGCCAATAGCCGCCGCGCTGTGCCTATGCGGCGCGGCAATATCTGCGGCTCAAGACGCAGAGAGTCCAGCCACCCCAAAGCCCGCGACGAATCCGGCTCAAGCTGCGTCTGCGGCAGCGCCTGCGCTGAAGCTCACGCTGCAGGATGCGCTCGAGCGCGCACGAAAAAACAGCGTGCAATTTCAAGCCGCCCTCACCGATTCGGCCATCGCCCGGCAAGACCGCTTTCAGGCAGGGGCCGCGTTGCTTCCCAGCGTGACTTATGACAACCAAGCGTTGTACACGCAACCCAACAAAAACGGTTTCGTTTTTATCGCCAACAATGCAGTCCACGAGTACATCAGTCAGGGAAACATTCATGAGTCGGTGGACCTGGCCAGCGTGGCGAGTTTTCGGCGAACTGCGGCTCTCGCGGCAGCCGCTAAGGCCAAAGCGGAAATAGCCTCGCGCGGTCTTGTCGTCACAGTCGTCGAGGATTATTTCGCTGTCGCGGCGGCGCGACAAAAACTCGCGTCCGCGCAAAGAACCGCCGATGAAGGCGACCGGTTCTTCAAATTGACACAGGATTTGGAGCACGGCGGCGAAGTAGCCCATTCGGACGTGATCAAAGCTGAATTGCAGGCGCAAGATCGCCGCCGTTCTTTGCAAGAAGCGCAATTGGGACTGCTCAACGCGCGGCTCGAGTTGGCAGTGCTGATTTTTCCGGATTTCAACGACAACTATGAAGTGACCGATGACCTGCACGCATTAGCGCCGTTGCCAACGCTTGGCGAAGTGCAGCAGCAGGCGGCGCAGAATAATCCGGACGTGCGCGCGGCGCTCGAAACGGTGCGTGCAGCTGGATTTGACGTAACCAACGCGCGCGCCGGTTATTTGCCGTCGCTCAGCCTGGACTATTGGTATGGCATCGACGCACCGCAGTTTGCTGTCAACGGTCCGAATGGCGTCTCTAATCTCGGTTCTTCCATCCTAGGCACGCTGAACATCCCCATTTGGAATTGGGGCACGACGCAGAGCCGCATCAAGCAAGCGGAATTGCGGCGCGCGCAGGCGCAGCGGGAGCTTTCGCTCGCCCAACGCAAGTTGCTGGCGGAAATCAAGTCGCTCTACTCGGAAGCAGAAACGGCAATGAATGAGCTAGCTGGTCTCAAGCGTTCGGCAGAACTCGCGGAAGAAAGCCTGCGGCTGACCACGCTGCGCTACAGGGGCGGAGAAGCCACTGTGCTCGAAGTGGTCGATGCGCAGACAACTTATGCGCAATCCAATGCCGCTTATCAGGACGGCGCGGTGCGCTATCGCGTAGCCCTGGCGAATTTGCAAACTTTGACGGGAGTGCTGACAACTCCATGAAACACACGGTACATCGTGGAATTCTAAAACCTAGAAAATTGGCTCTTCTCTCACTCGCAAGTGTCTCAACGCTTTTCCTGCTGGTCGGCTGCAGCAAGGAAGAGAAGGAAAAAGATGCAGTCGTGACTGTACAGGTCACGCCCGCAACGCGCGCGACCATTTCCCAAACGGTTTCCGCAGAAGCCGTCGTCTATCCCTTGCAACAAGCGACCATCGCGCCGAAGATCACCTCGACTATAAAGGAATTTTTGGTGCAACGCGGCAGCCGCGTGAAAAAAGGGCAATTGCTTGCCGTTCTGGAGAACAAAGATCTGACCGCAGCCGTGGAAGCGACGAAAGGGGACTTCCAACAAGCTGACGCCAATTATGTGACCACCATCAACGCCAGCCTGCCGCAACAAATCCAAAAGGCGGAACTCGACGCCGCCGCGGCAAAAGCCCAATTCGATGCTCAGCAAAAAGTCTACGACAGCCGCAAAGAACTTTATCAACAGGGAGCGCTCCCACAGCGCGATTTCGACGCCGCAACGGTGGCGCTGGCGCAAGCGCGCAGTGCTAACGAGCAGGCGCAACGCCAACTCTCCGATTTGCAGCGGCTGGGCAAAGAGCAAGCATTGAAAGCCGCGCAGGGTTCGCGCTTGTCGGCGGAGGGGAAATACCGCGCCGCGGAAGCACAACTCAGCTACTCTGAGATTCACAGCCCGATTGACGGTTATGTGACGGATCGCCCGCTGTACGTCGGTGACCTGGCCACCGCGAATCAGCCCATCCTCACTGTGGTGGACACCTCGCGGCTGATCGCAAAATCCCACATTGTCCAATCGGAAGCGGCGCTGCTGAAGGTTGGAAATCTTGCGGAATTGAAAGTTCCAGGCCTGAACGAAGCCATCAAGGCGCGCGTCACCTTGGTAAGCCCCGCACTGGATCCCGGTAGCACAACCATCGAAGTTTGGGCGGAAGCTATCAAGCCCAACCCCGCACTGAAACCCGGAATGACCGTGCAAGTGACGATGACTCAGAAAACCGTGAAAGACGCGCTGGTTGTTCCCACGCCAGCTGTCTTCAAAAACGAGGAGGGCGCGAGCTACGTAGTGATAGCAGGTTCCGATGGCCGCGCACACGTTAAGACAATCCAGATCGGCGCGCACAACGCGGAATTCTCTCAGATCGCGAGCGGCGTGAATGCCGGGGAACCCATCATCACTTCAGGCGGCTACGCGTTGCCGGACAACACGCAAATCAAAATCCAAGCTCCCGGCGCGGAGGAAAAAGAAGCCGGCGGCAAGGCGGGCAAGGACGAGAAAGACGAAAACGCCGCCGAAGCAAAGCCTGCAAAGAAAGGCAAGGAGTAAATACTCGTGGGCCTCCTGCCTCCCGCGCCGCACGCGAGCAATGCAGCGAAACCGGCTGTGCCGTGGTTCCACCGGCTCTCGCGTCCCATTCTCTTCTTAATCGTGACGCTCACGCTCGTTGGCGCCTATCTCGCCTTCAGCATTCCTGTCGCGGTTTTTCCCAACACGGATTTTCCCCGCATCGTCATCGGCGTCGACAACGGCGTGATGCCCATTGACCAGATGCTTGTAACCATCACGCGGCCTTTGGAAGAGGCCGTCAACAGCGTCCCAGGTCTTCAAAAAGTCACATCGGTCACGAGTCGCGGCGAAGCGGAGATCGACCTTTTCTTCGACTGGAGCAGCGACATGATTCTCACGCTCCAGCGGGTCGACGCCGTCGTCGCCCGCATGCAGGCCGAGCTTCCGTCTACCGCCAAAGTGCAAACGCATCGCCTGACTTTCGCCGTGTTTCCCATCATCGGCTACAGCCTGACGTCGGACACGGTCCCGCCGGACAAACTCTGGGAAATCGCTACTTACGACATTAAGCCGCGAGTGAATCGCCTGGATGGCGTTGCCACGGTTATCGTGCAAGGCGGCCGCGTTCCGGAATTCCAGGTGACTCCTGATCCCGCGCGGCTGCTAGCTTCCGGAATCACCGTGACCGACATCTTGGAAGCGATTCGCAGAACCAATCTCATCGATTCGCCCGGACTGATCGAAAGCGAGCACAAATTGGTGCTCGGTCTGGTTAGCGGGCAAGTGCGCACGCCGGAACAGATTGGCCAAATCGTGGTGAAAACTTCTCCCGCGCAAGTGCCCATCCGGCTCGGAGACATTGCCACAATCACGCCATCCGTGGCGCCCGTTTACACCATTGTGACCGCCAACGGAAAGCCCGCCGTCCTGCTCAACGTGAATCGCCAGCCCGACGGCAACACTCTGGAAGTAGCCAACGAAGTCCACGCGCAGATCGAAGAGATTCGTCCGACGCTGCCGCCCGGCGTGCACATCGAACCGTTTTACGATCAATCCACGATTGTGCGTGAATCCATCGCTAGCGTGCGTGATGCCGTGTTGTTGGGTCTGCTGCTCTCTTCCATCATCTTGGTGCTGTTTCTGCGTGATTGGGGAACTTCGCTGGTGGCTGGGCTGGTCATTCCGGCCACGCTGTTGATCACTTTCATTGTACTGAAGCTCAGCGGCCAGACCTTCAACCTGATGACGCTGGGCGGTCTCGCGGCTGCCGTCGGCCTGGTAATCGACGACGCCATCGTGGTCCTGGAAAACATCGTGTTGCACCGCGACGCCGGGCAAGGTCGTTTGGAAGCCATTCAAAGCGCTCTGAAAGAAATGACCGTTCCTCTGATCGGTTCCACGATCACGCCTATCGTCGTTTTTCTTCCGCTCATCTCTATCACCGGCGTAACGGGGACATTCTTCCGCGCCCTTGCCGTCACCATGACCGTTTCGCTCTTCACTTCGCTGCTGTTGGCCCTCACCTGGACTCCCACGCTGAGCCAGTATTTTGTGCGGCGGCAGGAAGCGCGATCCGCCGGAGAGGAGCATCCTTCCGCGACAGATGTGGCTTCGCTATTAGCAGTAGAAGAGGCGCATTTCTCCGGACTCTTTGGCCGCATTGTCGCGTTTTATGCCAAAGTCTTGCGTGTCGTTCTCGAGCGTCCTGTCCTGATCCTGGGCAGCTCGGCAATCATCATTGTGGCTTCCTACCTCTGCTACAACTTCCTGGGTACCGACCTGCTTCCGGAAATGGATGAAGGCGGTTTTATTCTCGATTATTGGACACCCTCCGGCAGCTCGCTGGCCGAATCCAATCGGATCCTGCTCCACATCGAAGAAATCGTAAAGTCTCAGCCCGAAGTGGAAAATACTTCGCGCCGTACCGGCATGGAGCTGGGCCTGTCCGCTGTGACCGAAGCGAATCGCGGTGATTTCACCGTGAAGCTCAAGAGCGACCGCAAGCGCGATATCGACGACATCATGAACGACGTTCGTTCGGAGATTGAGCACACCGAGCCCGCTACTAAAGTTGAGTTCGTCCAGGTGTTGCAAGACATGATCGGCGACCTCACCAGCCAGCCGGAGCCCATCGTCATAAAGATCTTCTCGCAGGATCCCAAGCTGCTTGCGGATTCTGCGCCACGCGTCGCTGACGCGATACAGAAAGTTCATGGCGTCGTCGACGTTCTCAACGGTATCGAGAACACCATCAGCGGCCCCGCAACCACCTTCCAAATCAATCCCACCGTCGCTGCACGCGCGGGCTTTACGCCAGAGGAAGTCGCAGTCGATGCCTCCGCAATTCTGGAGGGCGAACCTGCTGCCACGCCCGTGGTCATCAATGACCGCGCCTACACGATTCGAGTTCGCCTGCCGGAACAGAATCGCTCTTCCTTGGCGCGCATGAGCGACACGTTGCTGACCAGTTCTACCGGACGCACCGCAACGCTCGGATCGCTTGCCAGCGTCAGCATGGATCCGGGCGAGACGGAAATTCGCCGCGAGAACCTTCAGCGCATGGTTCAAATTACCGGCCGCTTCGAGGGAGTCGACCTGGGCTCCGGCATCGCTGCCGTCAAGAAAGCCGTTAACGCCTTGCATCTGCCCTCTTCCATCCGCGTCGAATATGGCGGAACGTATGCGGAACAGATGAAATCCTTCCGCGATCTCTTAATGGTTTTCATGCTCGCCCTCGTTTTGCTTTTCGCCGTGCTGCTGTTTGAATTTCGCACTTTCTCCGCGCCCACCGCGATTCTCTCTTCCGCTCTGCTCTCCACGTTCGGCGGATTTCTCGCGCTTTTGATCACCAACACCACATTTAACGTAGCTTCTTTCATGGGCATGATCATGGTCATCGGTATCGTGGCGAAAAACGGTATTTTGCTGCTCGATGCCGAGCATCGTTTCCGCGAACTTGGCTTTCCCGCGGAAGAAGCCATGATTCAAGCGGGCCGCCGCCGTTTGCGACCCATTGCCATGACTGCGATAGCCACGGTCGCCGGTATGGCGCCTCTGGCGTTTGGCATCGGCTCCGGCTCTGAAATGCTGAAGCCGCTGGCCGTGGCCGTGATCGGCGGACTTCTCAGTTCCATGGTCCTTTCGCTGGTCTTTACCCCAGCAATCCAGTTCTACCTGCGCCCGCGCAAAACCATAGAAGCCTAATTATCTCGAAAGAACTGTTCTTGAGCTTTTTTGGTCATCCTTCGTCGCTGCAAATGACAAAGCTATTTTTATCTTCTAGCGCAGATCGAAAGCTCTCTGTGCGCCCTCCTCGTTCCTCCCTCTCTTTTGTGGCACAGTATTGAGGATGGCAGCTTCCGAGAACTCCAGCGCCGCCGGGCGAATCGCTTTTACCTACCCAAGTTTCGTCTTCTTTCAGTTGGCGCGCGTCTTTATCGTGCTCTCTGGCGAAATGCAATCCGTCGCAGTGGGATGGGAGATTTATGAAATCACCCAGCAGCCTCTGGCATTGGGCCTTGTCGGCCTGGCCCAGTTCCTTCCCGGGATTTTGTTTTTCCTCGTGTCCGGCCACGCGGCGGACCGCTACAACCGCCGTAAGCTGATCGTTCTTTGCTATGTCGGCTCCGCAGCGTGTTCGGCGGCGCTTTTATTCCTCACTCTGCGCGGATACCGCTCTGCTTACCCCATTTATCTCGTCCTTTTCTTCGTTGGTGTGGCGCGTTCTTTCAGCGGGCCCGCCACGCGCGCTCTCCTTCCCCAATTGGTTCCTGCGAAGGATTTCCAGAACGCGGTAGCCTGGGCGTCTGTATTCTTCCAAAGCACCGTGATCCTGAGCCCTTCTGTCGGCGGAATCGTCTACGCTATTAATCGCGGGCCCGCAGCGGTCTACGCGCTTTCTTTCTTCGCGGCGATCGTGGCTGCGGCCTGCGCCGCAAAAATAAAAGCTGAATCCGTCGAGCGGGCGCCCGAGCCTGTGACCTGGAAATCCACGCTGGCGGGCCTCCACTACATTTGGCGCGAGAAAATGATTCTCGGCTCCATCTCGCTCGACCTGTTTGCGGTTCTTCTGGGAGGCGCGGTCGCGCTTCTTCCCGTTTATGCAAAGGAAATTCTCATGACCGGCCCCTGGGGCCTCGGTCTGCTTCGCAGCGCTCCGGCTGTCGGTGCTGGGACCATGGCCATGCTGCTCGCGCACAAGCCTTTGGGACGCCACGCCGGGTCCCGCATGTTGTGGTGCGTTGCCGGGTTCGGACTCGCCACGGTCTTCTTCGGAATCTCGCGAAACCTCTATGTCTCTCTCTTTGCTCTTTTTCTCGTCGGCGCAAGCGACATGGTCAGCGTCATGGTCCGCCAACTCTTCATTCAGTTGGGCACGCCCGATGAAATGCGCGGCCGCGTCAACGCGGTGGACTCCGTTTTTGTCGGTGCCTCGAACGAACTCGGCCAATTCGAATCCGGCCTCACCGCGCACTGGTTTGGCAGCGTCCCCGCAGTTGTGCTCGGTGGAGTAGGCGCAATTCTGGTCACGTGCCTCTGGGCTTGGTGGTTCCCGGAATTGCGCAGAGCGCAAGAACTAGGCCACTTCGCTGACTGACCGCCTAATGCTGGCACATGCCCGAAACATTGCGCCGGGATGACAAGGGTTCTGGAGCGGCACCTCCCCAGCTCCAAAATCAAGTTTCCTGAAAACTTACAACTTAAAACTATTTCTTTATTGGCTTGGCTTGCTTCGCAGGTTTGGCTTCTTTTGCCGGCGTGCTGCCCATATCGTCCATGGCCATCGCCATAGGCGTCGCATTTCCCGCCAGCAATTCTTTCTTCACCGGCTCCGTAATCTTGTCCGCATTTTTCACCAGCATCGACACCTGCCAGATTTCTTTTTCCGAGACCTGGCCTTTGAATGCCGGCATTCCCGTCATGCGAATGCCGTTTTCTACTTTCCAGTACGTTTCCCAAGGCTCGTCATCCGTCACGCCGACTCCGTGAAACAACTCCGGCGGCGCAGGGAACATCCCTTTCGAAACGGCGGACTTCGGCTCGCCCGGCAGCCCGTGGCACGTAGCACATTGCTCTTTGTAAACCTTTGCCCCGGCAATCAGATTCATTTCATCCGCGGGGACGAGCGGTTGGGGATGCGGCAATTTATCCAGGTAGGCGTGCAAGCTGGTTCTCGCCAATTTCCGTTCGAACGGCATGGGTTTGGCTGAGGTCGCGACCGGCGCCATTCCCCAGGAAAAGTACAGATACACGCACCCCACAAGCAGCAAAATCCCAATCACGATTCCCAGGACAAAGCCTTTCGCCATAGCCATTCTCCTGTCCCTGTTCGGGATCGATGCAAAATCTCTTTGATGCGGTCTTGGTTCCGCACTAGTCTACGGTTTTCGCCGCGATTCTGCAGCCGCAAATTTCAAAATTTTTTTCGTCTCTGTCCCGGAAGCACGGAGGCAACTCGTGGCCTATTTTCGACCTGCTCCTGCCTCGCCCCGCGCGTAACCTTTGTTCTCTCTGAGCCGTCCTATATAGGCGTAGACTAAAGCTTCCGGTAGTCTATGTCCCTTCGTCGGAGCGGCCCTCGGAGTTTGCCCGGGATTGCCCTGCCTTTTGAGGCTGACTCGCACGAACGTAGCGCATTCTGGAACCGGTTAGGAGCAAAGGAATGGGGCAGCTCAAGTCGATGGGCCTACCTGAATCGGGTAGCCACACGACCACCGATACATCGGCCGTCAGGCCTTCGAAGAGCCTATGGTGGCTCTGGGTCCTTCTTATTGCCGGCATCGTCCTAGGTGTTTGGTATTTTCGAGGGTCGCGCACTCCCAGCGAGGCGGCCAACCCTTCTGCGCCCGCGGCGCCCGGCAGAGGCCGTGGAGGCCCAGGCGGAATGGGCATGGGCAGTTTCGTCGTGCCCGTCGTCGTAGCTCCTGCGCAGCGCGGTGACCTTCCCGTCTATTTCAACGGCCTCGGCACCGTAACCGCCTTTAACACCGTCACTGTTCGCAGCCGTGTGGACGGGCAAATCATTAATGTGGCTTTCAAAGAAGGTCAATACGTGCATGAAGGCGACCTTCTTGTGCAGATTGACCCACGGCCTTTCCAGGTCCAGCTCGAACAGGCCCAGGGGCAGCTCGCCAAGGATCAGGCCCAGCGCAAAGACGCGGAAGTCAACCTCGAGCGCTACAAGCTTCTCTTCAAAGAAGGCGTCATCCCACAGCAGCAACTCGATACGCAGGCTGCGCTCGTTGGCCAGTTTGATGGCGCCATCACTTCCGATCAAAGCCAGGTTGACAACGCCAAACTGCAACTCACCTATTGCCGGATTACCGCTCCCATCAGCGGCCGCGTGGGTTTGCGCCTTATCGATCCTGGCAACATTGTGCACGCCAGCGATGCGAATGGGCTGGTCGTCATCACGCAGCTTCAGCCCATCGCCGTCCTTTTCAGCCTGCCCCAGGACGACCTTCCTCAAGTCAGCGCCAAGCTCCGCGCGGGCGCGCAACTCACTGTCGACGCCTTCGACCGCGACGACACGCAGAAAATTGCCACTGGCAAGCTTCTGACCATCGATAATCAAATCGATCCGACCACCGGCACGTATAAGCTCAAGTCCGTCTTCAACAATGCCGACAATGCTCTTTTCCCCAATCAATTCGTAAACGTTCACCTGCTGGTCGACACCAAGCACAACCTGACCATCGTGCCCGCTTCGGCCATTCAACGCGGTCCTCAAGGCACCTACGTCTATGCCGTCGCTAGCGACAACACCGTGAAAATCCATCCAGTCACCATCGCGCAGACCACCGGCAACCGCATTGGCTTGACCGATGGCGTAAATGCGGGCGACCTCGTCGTCATCGACGGCCAGGACAAACTCCAGGACGGCAGCAAGGTCACGCCCACGGTTTCCAGTGGAAACAATAGTGGCGCTCAGGCCTCAAGCAATGCCGCGCCTGCGAATCCCAGCGCTCCTCCGGCGCCCAATTCTCCCCATCGTCAGTCCGGAGGTTCCCGTCGATGAGTCCGTCACGGCCGTTTATTCTGCGGCCGGTTGCCACCACGTTGCTCATGGTGGGTATCGTTCTTGTCGGCTGGGTGGCCTACCGCCAATTGCCGGTCTCGGCTCTGCCGCAAGTCGATTACCCGACCATTCAGGTGCAAACGTTTTATCCCGGTGGCAGCCCCGAGGTCATGGCATCTTCCGTGACCGCTCCTCTCGAGCGCCAGCTCGGCCAGATTCCCGGGCTGAATCAGATGACCTCCACGAGTTCCTTCGGGTGCTCCGTCATCACGTTGCAGTTCGAGCTCGACCTCAACATTGACGTTGCCGAGCAGGAAGTTCAGGCAGCCATCAACGGCGCGTCGAATCTTCTCCCGCAGGGCCTTCCCAATCCGCCCATCTACAGCAAGATCAATCCGGCGGACGCGCCGATCCTGACATTGGCGCTTTCTTCTCCAACTCTCCCGCTTTCCAAGGTGGAAGACCTCGCGGACACCACCTTCGCGCAGAAAATCTCGCAGCTTTCCGGCGTAGGGCTCGTCAGCATCAGCGGCGGCCAACGTCCCGCGGTTCGCATTCAAGCCAATCCCACCGCTCTCGCTTCCTACGGCCTGAGTCTCGAGGACCTGCGCACCGCGCTTGGCCAAGCCAATGTGGACATGGCCAAGGGCACGTTTGATGGTTTGCATCAGGCGTACACCATCGGCGCGAACGACCAATTGCTTTCGAGCGATGGTTACAAACCGCTGATCATTGCTTATCGCAATGGCGCGCCCGTCCGCCTCAGCGATATAGCGGACGTCGTCGATGGCGTGGAGAACACCAAACAAGCTGCCTGGGCGAATGACAATCCCGCCGTCATTCTCAATATCCAGCGCCAGCCTGGTGCCAACATCATCGCCGTCGTTGACCGCGTGAAGAAACTTCTCCCCCAGCTTCAGGGAGCGCTTCCCGCGGCGGTCAAAGTGGATATCCTCACTGATCGCACCACCACCATTCGCGCTTCCGTGGACGACGTCCAATTCACTTTGGTGCTCACCATCGCCCTCGTCGTGATGGTCATTTTTCTTTTCCTCCGTAGCATTCGCGCGACAGTCATTCCCAGCATTGCCGTGCCGCTGTCCCTCATCGGCACTTTCGGCGTGATGTATCTCCTGGGCTACAGCCTCAACAACTTATCTCTCATGGCGCTCACGATTTCTACCGGCTTCGTCGTTGACGACGCCATCGTCATGATCGAAAACATCAGCCGGTATATCGAAGCAGGGGACTCGCCTCTGCAAGCCGCGCTGAAAGGTTCCGAGCAAATCGGCTTCACCATCGTGTCGCTGACCGTTTCCTTGATCGCCGTGCTCATTCCTCTGCTTTTCATGGGCGATATCGTTGGCCGCCTCTTCCGCGAATTTGCCGTTACTCTGGCTGTGACCATCCTGGTTTCTGCCTTCGTTTCCCTTACGCTCACACCCATGATGTGCGCCAAGCTCCTTCGCCATCAGACAAAGGAAGAAGAAAGCTGGTTCTACCGCAAGTCGGAAGACGTCTTCAACGTGGTCATTGCCTTTTACGGCCGCACGCTCCAGTTCGTGCTCCGCTACCGCACCACCACGCTGCTCATTACGATTGGCACGCTCGTCGGCACCATTCTCCTTTACATCTACGTTCCCAAAGGATTCTTCCCGGTCCAGGATACCGGCGTGATTCTCGGAGTTTCCGAGGCTTCGCAAAACGTTTCGTTTGCGGCGATGTCCCGTCGTCAACAGGCTCTGGTGGACACGATTTTGAAAGACCCTGGAGTCGAAAGCCTGTCTTCGTTCATCGGCATTGACGGCACGAACACCACGCTCAACACTGGCCGCATCCAGATCAATCTCAAACCGTTGGCCGAGCGTAAAATCAGCGCTTCCGACTTGATTCGCCGTCTCCAGCCCGAACTTGCCAAAGTCGACGGCATCTCGCTCTTCTTGCAGCCCGTTCAAGATTTAACCGTGGAAGATCGCGTCAGCCGCACGCAATTCCAGTACAGCCTCGAAGATGTCGACCCCAAGGAGCTTGCCTACTGGACCACCCGCTTCATGGACAAGCTGAAATCCCTGCCCGAGCTGCGCGACGTCGCCAGCGATCAGCTAAATCAAGGCTTGCTTGCCTCTCTCGCGATTGACCGCGATACTGCTTCGCGCCTCGGCATTCTCCCGGCGGACATTGACAATACGCTCTACGACGCTTACGGCCAGCGCCAGGTCTCCACCATCTTTACGCAACTGAATCAGTATCACGTGGTCCTCGAGGTCGATCCGCAGTTCCAGCAGGATCCCGACGCTTTGAAAAACCTTTACGTCAAATCGTCCAATGGGACGCAAGTGCCGCTGAGTTCCTTCACACACTTTGATCCCGCAGATACCGCGCTTGCCCTGAACCATCAGGGCCAGTTTCCTGTGGTTACGATTTCCTTTAACCTCGCGCCCGGTGCGGCGCTCGGCGATGCCGTCAACGCCGTGAATCGCGCTAAGCAGGAATTGAACATGCCGCCCAGCATTCAAGGCACGTTCCAAGGCACCGCGGCCGCCTTCCTGCGGTCTCTTTCGAATGAGCCGCTCCTGATTTTGGCTGCGGTCATCACCGTGTATATTGTTCTCGGCGTTTTGTACGAAAGCTACATCCATCCGATTACGATCCTCTCAACGCTTCCTTCTGCTGGAGTCGGCGCCATCCTGGCTCTGCTGCTCTGCCACACGGAATTTGGCGTCGTCGCTCTCATCGGCATCATCCTGCTCATCGGCATCGTCAAGAAAAACGCCATCATGATGATTGACTTCGCGCTCGAAGCCGAGCGCAAGGAAGGAAAGTCACCGCTCGACGCCATCTACGAAGCCTGCCTGCTGCGTTTCCGGCCCATCATGATGACCACCATGGCTGCGCTGCTCGGCGGGTTGCCTCTCGCGCTGGGCACCGGCGTCGGATCTGAGTTGCGCCGCCCTCTCGGCATCACCATCGTTGGCGGCTTGATTCTCAGTCAGTTGCTCACGCTCTACACCACGCCTGTGGTCTACTTGGCTTTCGATTGGCTTGGCCGCCGCTTCCAATTTCACGTCGGTAATCCCATTGAAGAGCCTGCGCCCGGGGATTAAATGGAACACCTGCACGTTTCTTCCAATTTCTCCGCGCCCTTCATCCGGCGGCCCGTAGCTACGTCATTGATAACCATTGCTATTCTGCTTTCCGGGGTCGTCGCTTTCCGCTTCTTGCCCGTTGCGCCGCTCCCGCAGGTCGATTTCCCGACGATCTCTGTTGGCGCGAACCTGCCCGGAGCCAGCCCGGAAACCATGGCCTCGGCGGTGGCCACGCCCCTTGAGCGCCAGTTTGGCCGCATCGCTGGCGTCACGCAGATGACTTCCTCGAGCGGCCTCGGCTCCACGGGCATCACTTTGCAATTCGATCTCAATCGCGACATCAATGCCGCTGCGCGCGACGTGCAGGCCGCCATCAATGCCGCCCGCAGCCAGTTGCCCGCGGATCTTCCCAGCCAGCCCAACTACCGCAAGGTCAATCCCGCCGACTCTCCCATCCTCTTGCTCGCGTTGACCTCGGACAATATCCCTCCCGCGGAAATTTACGATGCCGCCGACTCCATCCTCGCGCAGAAGCTGGCACAAGTGGAAGGCGTCGGGCAGGTGTTCACGTGGGGTAGTGCGCGTCCGGCCGTTCGCGTCGAAGTCAATCCCAATCAGCTCAACAGCTACGGAATCAGCCTCGAGCAGATTCGCAAGTCCCTCCAGTCCGCCAACGCTAACCTTGCCAAGGGAGAGCTCTCAGACAACCGGCAAACCTGGACGGTAGCGGCCACCGACCAGATTTTCAAAGCCTATGAATATGAACCCCTGATTGTCGCCGGACATCAGGGCGCTCCCGTTCGCTTGCGCGACATCGCCGAAGTCGTCGACTCCGTCGAAGATACGCGCAACCTCGGCCTCTCCAATGGTAAGCGCGGCGTCCTCATGGCTATCTTCCGCCAGCCCGGCGCCAACATGATCGAGACCGTCGACCGTGTCATGGCCGTCCTTCCTTTCTTGCGTGCCTCCATTTCGCCGTCTCTCCATCTCACCGTGGCCGTGGATCGCACAACCACCATTCGTACCTCAGTCCACGACGTCGAGATCGCCCTTGGGATTTCCATCTTGCTTGTCATCTTCGTTGTCTTCGCGTTCCTGAGAAACGTCTGGGCCACCATCATTCCCAGCGTGGCCGTGCCGCTCTCTCTCATCGGCACCTTTGGCGTGATGTACCTCTGCCACTACAGCCTCGACAATCTCTCTCTCATGGCCCTTACCATCTCCACCGGATTCGTTGTAGACGATGCCATCGTGGTCATTGAGAACATCACCCGCCACATCGAAAGCGGCATGAAACCCTTCGCCGCCACCATGAAGGGCGCCAGCGAAATCGGCTTTACCGTTCTGTCCATGAGCACTTCCCTCGTGGCCGTTTTCATTCCCATCCTGATGATGGGTGGAATCGTCGGTCGCCTCTTCCGCGAATTTGCCGTCGTGCTCAGCGTGGCTATCGGCGTTTCGCTTTTCGTCTCGCTTACCACTACTCCCATGATGTGCGCGCGCTTCCTTCGCCAGGAAACCGGCCGGCACAATCGCCTTTATCACTTCTCAGAAAACGCTTTTAATCGCCTTCTGCGAACCTACGACGTTTCTTTGCGTTGGGTTCTGCGCCACCAGTTCCTCATTCTGTTGGTAACCATTGGCACCGTCTGTCTGAACATCTACCTTTTTGCTAAAACCCCCAAGGGATTCTTCCCGCAGCAGGATACCGGCCGCTTTACCGGACTCATTCAAGGTGATCAGGATTTGTCGTTTACCGCCATGTCCCAAAAAATGCGCGCGTTTACAGACATTGTATTGAGCGATCCCGCGGTGGACTCTGTCACTTCGTTCACCGGCGGCGGTAGCGGCGGCAGCACCGCTCGCATGTTCGGCCAGCTTAAGCCGCTCAACGAGCGCAAAATCAGCATCGACCAGGTCATCGCTCGCATTCGAACCAAGACCGCCAAAATTCCCGGCGCAGCTTTGTATTTGCAGGCTGTGCAGGACCTCAGCATGGGCGGGCGCATGGGCGGCGCGCAGTACCAATACACTTTGCAAGCGGACAATCTCTCTGATCTCACCTATTGGGCGCCGATCTTGCAGCGGAAGCTCGCCACGATTCCCGAGCTGCGCGACGTGAACAGCGATCAGCAATTAAAAGGCTTGCAGAGCTCCCTGGTCATCGACCGCGACACCGCCTCGCGCCTCGGCGTCGCCGTTCAGGATATCGACAACACTTTGGGCGACGCTTTCGGCCAGCGCCAGGTCTCCAACATTTACAAAGGCTTGAACCAATACCACGTGGTCATGGAAGTCGCTCCGGAGATGCAACGTTCCCCGGAAGCGTTGAAATCCATTTATGTTCCCTCGAGATCCGGCAAGCTCGTTCCGCTCAGCGCGTTCGCGCATTACGAGCCTTCGAACACGGCGCTCTCCGTCAACCATCAAGGCATTTTCCCGGCGATTACGCTCTCCTTCAATCTCGCGCCGGGCGCTTCTCTCGGCCCTGCCGTTGACCACATTGAAGCGGCTCGCCGCGAGCTTCACGTGCCCAACACCGTCCACGCCACGTTTCAAGGCACGGCGCAAGCCTTTCAGGCCTCTCTTGCGAACCAAATCGTGCTCATCATCACTGCCCTCGCTGCCGTTTACATCGTTCTCGGAATTCTTTACGAAAGTTTCATCCATCCCATCACGATTCTTTCCACGATTCCTTCCGCCGGGATTGGGGCGCTTCTTGCGATTCAAGTCATCAAGTCGGACCTGAACATCATCGCGCTCATCGGCATTATCCTCTTGATCGGCATCGTCAAGAAAAACGCCATCTTGATGATCGATTTCGCCGTGCAAGTGGAACGCGAGGAGAACAAATCGCCCGTCGAAGCGATTTACAAGGCAGGCTTGCTGCGTTTCCGCCCGATTCTGATGACCACCATGGCTGCGCTTCTCGGCGCCATGCCTTTGGCTCTCGGCAGCGGCGTCGGCTCCGAACTGCGGCGTCCGCTGGGCATCACGATTGTCGGCGGCCTCATTCTCAGCCAGATGCTCACCCTATTCACCACTCCGGTCGTCTACATCTACATGGACCGCTTCCAATCCTGGCTGCGCGGCCTTTTCGGAAGCGCTCCCGCCCCAGTTCACGCCGCAGCGCATTCCGATTGAAGCTTTCTCACCAGTTGTATCTTCGCGAGCTTCATGGAAGAATGCGCGCATGCCGAATCCAAAATTTGTGTGCTCCGCTCTCGTTCTCGCAATTTTTTCGCTTCCAGTAGCCTCTCTCAACGCGCAAGCGACACGGTCCGACGCCGAGAAAAAGCTCGCTCACGATATCTACAAGGAATTCATCGAGGTGAAGTCCGGCTTTACCACCGGATCGACGACTCCGGTCGTCGAAGCCGCCGTCGCTCACCTCAAGGCCGCCGGATTTTCCGACGCCGACATTTTTGTCGGTGGCGCAAGTCCTCGCAAAGCCAACCTCGTCGTCCGTTATCGCGGAACCGGAAAATTAAAGCCCATTCTCCTGCTCGCCCACACCGATGTCGTCGAAGCGAAGCGCGAAGACTGGAGCATGGATCCCTTTCAGCTCACCGAGCGTGACGGCTATTTTTATGGCCGCGGCACCGGCGACGACAAAGCGCAAGCGGCCATCTGGATCGCCAACCTAATCCAATACAAAAAAGAGGGTTTCAAGCCCGATCGCGACATCATCGTCGCGCTCACCGCCGATGAAGAAGGCGGCGGGCCATTCAATGGCGTCGATTGGCTCGTCGCCAATCATCGCGAACTGATTGACGCGGATTTTGCGCTGAACGAAGGCGGCTGGGGCGAAATGATCGGCGGCAAGCGCGTTGCCAACTATCTTCAGGTCGCCGAAAAATACGTCGTCAATCTGCGCTTCGAAGTGCGCAACAAGGGCGGCCACAGCTCCTTGCCTGTTGCCGACAACGCCATCTACCACCTTGCCGGCGCGCTCGAGCGGCTCTCCCAGTTTGGCTTTCCGCTGAAGACCAACGAAGTGACGAAAGCTTATTTTCAGCAGATGGCCAATCTCGAGCAAGGGCCTCTCAAGCAGGATCTTGCCGAGGCCGCGCAGGGCTCGCAGGAAGCCATGCAGCGCCTCGCCGCCGCTTCGGCGGCCTTCAACGCCACGTTGCGAACAACCTGCGTTGCCACTCTCTTGGAAGGCGGCCACGCCGTGAACGCTCTCCCGCAACTCGCCGCCGCGACCGTCAATTGCCGCGTTTTGCCGGACGATTCGGTGGATTATGTCGTGAGCGCGATTCGCAAAGTTGTTGCCGACGATCAGGTTTCCGTCGCGCTTCTTGGCCATCCGGAGGCCGGCCCCGTGTCTCCGCTGCGTCCCGACGTGCTGGACGCCGTGCGCCGCGCCACCGAATCACACTGGCACGGCGTTCCCGTCGTTCCCAACATGGTCATGGGCGCCACCGATGGCCGGCGCCTCCGCATGTCCGGGATTCCCACGTACGGCATTCAGGGAATCTTCATCGACCGCGACGACGTGCGCTTCCATGGCCGCGACGAGCGCATTCTCGTCGAGTCGTTCTACGAAGGTCAAAGCTTTCTCTACGACCTCGTTAAGCTCCTGGCCAAGCCCAACTAATTAGAAACTCGAAAATCGAAACTCGGCCCGCCTTTTGCGGTAATCGGTTTTAGCCTGTCATCCCGAGCCCGCCCGCCGCAGGCAGGCGGAGCGAGGGATCCTGGCTTGATCTCCGTGTCTCTGAGGCTCGATGAGACCATCGCCAGTCGTCCTACCATTTTCCAAATCACGAGCTGCCAATCAGCCATCCCGTCAAAAACACCAGCACGCCGCCGACGATCACCTGAAACGTCGCTTGCAGGAACGGCGTGTCCATGTAGCGATGGCGTACGTAACTGATGACGCAGAGCTCCACGGCTACCACCACCGCCGCAACAAGCGTGGCGACGCGAAAGCTGGAAATCAAGAACGGCAGCGTGTGCCCGATTCCCCCCGCCGTCGTCATCAACCCGGTAACGCCGCCGCGCAGCCAGGGCGAACCGCGTCCCGTAAGCGAGCCGTCATCGGAAAGCCCTTCGGAAAACGCCATCGAAATTCCCGCGCCAATCGAAGCCGCCAGCCCGACCAGGAAGGCGTCCCAACTGTGTTTTGTGGCAAAAGCCGCCGCGAATAAAGGCGCGAGCGTGGAAACCGAGCCGTCCATCAATCCCGCTAGGCCCGGCTGCACCACTTGCAGCAAAAACAATTTGCGGTGCGACTCTTCCTCCTGCGCTTTCGCGCTCGGCGTCAGATGTTTTTCTTCCAGTTCGCCGGCCACCTGCGTGTGCTTGCGTTCTTCGTCCGCAAGCTGATACAGCAATTCGCGCGTCGAAGCATCGCTCGTCCGGGTCGCTGCCTTGTGATAAAACCGCTGCGCCTCCAGCTCCATGACTTCGGCCTGCTTGCGCGCCACCTTCACGCCCAAGGGGCGAATCAACCACACGGGCTTTCGCTCCAAAAATCCCTTCACGTTTTCGCGTCGAATCAGCGGGATGTGTTCGCCAAAGCGTTGCCGGAACATGGCAATCAGGCGATCGCGGTGCACCGCTTCTTCCTTGCGCATGTCCTCGAACATTTGCGCCGTCGAGGGGTAGTCTTCCCGGAGCGCATCGGCGAATTCCCCGTAGATCCGCCCGTCTTCGTCTTCCGCGCCGATGGCGATGGCCAGAATCTCTTTTTCCGTCAGGTCCTTGAATTTCTTGAGCATCGTTCCATTCCTCGCCAAAACAGAGGAGAAAGAATCGCACAAAGCAGCGGGCGAAGTCATCCTGCCTGACGGTTGTCACCTCCGTTGCCACGCTGCGCGCGTTCGGGGTCTTCGCTTGGAGAGGCAAGGGGGCGTTCAGCTTCTTGGGCGCGTTGGGCCTGCTGTGCTGCGAGGGCTCTGCGGGCGACAGCTGAGTCGATGTCCATGATGATCGTGGGATGCTCTTCCTCTTTCCGCTCTGGGGGATGAAGCTCGTGGTCGATGGCGGGAAG
>JAWOLO010000384.1:0-15609 GCA_033853375.1 Terriglobia bacterium | reverse complement strand
AACCTCTTCCGTGCGAACTCCGCCACTGTGTCGGGATCTGTGTTGTTTGAAGGACAAGATCTTCTTGAAGCGAAACCGGACGAGCTTCAGAAAATCCGCGGCAAGCGCATTGCGTTGATTTTCCAGGAGCCGTCGGTTGCCCTTCATCCGACGATGCGCGCAGGTCAGCAGATTCGCCGAGTGTTGGTTGCACATGAAAGGAATGGCCGAAGCGCTTTAGAAAAAAGAACGCGCGAGGTTTTCGAAACGCTATTTTTTGCGGAAGAGACGGAGCGGATCGCGCGCTCTTATCCACATCAACTGAGTGGAGGGCAGCGCCAGCGCGTCCTGATAGCGCAAGCGATTGCTTGCGGGCCTTCTGTGCTGATTGCCGACGAACCCACGGCATCGCTCGATCCCACCACGCAGATGGAAATTCTGAGAGCTTTTCGAACACTGCGAAAGAGCCTGAGCCTCACTATGATTTTCATTACGCACAATCCGGCGTTGCTTGCGGGCTTTGCCGATCGTGTTCTGGTTCTTTATGCCGGGCGAGTTGTGGAGTTGGGGCCGGCAGATGACATATTGAGTTCACCAAAACATCCGTACACGCGAGCGCTCTTCCAATCAATTCCAAAGCTTCTTGCCGAACCTGGCAATGGCGGCAGGAAAAAGCTGGCCACAATTTCCGGTGATTCACTGCAATCCTCTTTGCCCGCGACAGGATGCCCGTTCGAGCCCCGATGCCCGGAGCGAATGGACATTTGCAAAGCTGAGGAGCCAGGATTAGTGAACCTAAGCGAGACACACACAGTTTTTTGCTTCCGGTATGAAGCCCAGTGAAGACAGGCAAAAGCGATCCGAACATGCAGCCACTCGTTAGGGTGGAGAACCTGGTGAAGCGCTATTCGAAGAAAGCGCTCGCGGGCCGAAGTGAGGAGGTGCGAGCGCTCGACGGAGTTTCTTTTTCTATTTTGCAAGGGGCTACTTTGGCAATTGTCGGTGAATCAGGCTCCGGGAAGAGCACGCTGGCGTTTTGCATGGCCTGCCTGGAGAGGCCCACGTCGGGAAACATATGGTTTGAAGAGACCAACACTAGCGAACTCAAAGAAAAAGATCGGAGAAGCATCCGGCGGCAAATCCAGCTCATCTTTCAGGACCCCGCAAATTCTTTCAATCCAAGATGGACGGTGCTTGAGATCCTGACTGAGCCTCTCGTCCTGCAAGGGAAGCTTGCCCGAGAGGAAATGAGGTCGCGCGCTCATGCCTTACTGAGTCAAGTAGGTCTCTCCCCCGACGTGGAAAAGAAACTCTCTTCAGAACTAAGCGGTGGGCAGCGGCAGCGGCTAGCGATTGCCCGAGCGTTAACGCTCGAGCCAAAACTGCTCATTCTTGACGAAGCGCTTTCGGCTCTTGATTGTTCTGTGCAGGCGCAAATCGCAAATCTGCTAATGGACCTGCAATGCTCCCTAAAGATGACTTATCTTTTCATTTCTCATGACATGGCAATGGCGGCGTATTTGGGGGACGAAATTGCGGTGATGAGCCATGGGCAGATTGTCGAGCAAGGACCGCCGGGAAAAGTGCTGAAGCAGCCTGAAAGCAGGATTACGCGCAAGCTTTTAGCAGCGGTGCCGCGTCTCGATTTCTCGCGGCATCGGACGACGGAATCATGATGCGTTATTTGCTGCGCAGATCCGCTCATGCTGTTTTCCTGCTCATCGGAGTCTCGCTACTGGCCTTCGCATTTACCGTTCTCGCCCCGGGGAATTATTTCGACGAAATGCGCCTGAACCCGCAGATCGCCCCGGAGACGATCGCAGCGCTGCGCGCAGAATATGAACTGAATCGGCCGCTACCCATTCGCTATGTTCATTGGGTGAGTTCCGTACTCCACGGCGACATGGGATTTTCGTTTGCCTACAACACTCCTGTGACGCCCCTTCTTCTGGTTCGTGCGCGAAACACTCTGCTCCTGACCGTAACGGCCATGGTACTGGCGTGGGGGATAGCGCTGCCCCTCGGCATTTGGAGCGCCGAACATCTCAGGCGCTTGCCCGACCGCTTGGTTTCGTGGGGAACCGCAACGCTTCTGGTTATTCCCGACTTGGCTCTCGCGCTGGGCCTCTTACTTATTGCAGTGAAGAGTGGGGGCCTTCCCACAGGAGGCATGGTATCGCTGAATTTTGAGAACCTTTCGTTTTTGGGGAAGCTTCGCGATTTGCTTCTGCACATGGCCCTGCCGGTTGTAGCGCTTGTGCTCTCAGTTTTGCCTTTGCTCGTCCGGCACGTTCGTGCGGCCGTGGCAGAAGTACTTCATGCGCCATTTCTCCTCGCCGCGGAAGGACATGGGATTCCCCGGCGCACGCTTCTTTATCGATACGCGCTTCCTGCGGCGGCAAATCCGCTGATTTCACTCTTCGGCTTCAGTATCGGGACACTGCTGAGTGGTTCACTGCTCATCGAAGTGGTGATGAGTTGGCCTGGGCTCGGGCCATTTTTGTTGGAAGCCATCCTGGCGCGTGACATCTACGTGGTGATCGGCGGCGTTCTGCTCTCCACACTTTTCCTGGTTGGCGGCAATTTCCTGGCGGATTTGCTTTTGTACTGGGCCGATCCGCGGATTCGAACGGAGGGCAACGCATGAGCGGCAGGCGCACCCTCTCGGCGTGGCTCGTTCCTCTTCTTGTGCTTCACCTTATCGTGATCTTTGCAAGTTTCTTTGCGCCTTACGACCCAACAGAACAAGACCGCAAGAATCCCTACTTGCCGCCGATGCGTGTTCATTTCGTTGACAGCAAAGGGCATTTTCACTCTCGCCCGTTTGTGTATCCACCGAAGCTGCGAGAAGGCTCCTTTGACCAATATGAGGAAGACACGACGCGGACTGTTCCCATGAAGTTTTTGGTGCGCGGAGCCAGCTATCAATTGCTGGGACTCATCCCGAGTCGTTTGCACTTATTCGGGGCCGATAGCGAAAGAATTTATCTGTTGGGCAGCGACGCATACGGACGGGACCAGTTATCGCGTTTTCTTTATGGCGGGCGAGTCTCACTGTTTGCCGGCCTGTTGGGTGCCGGGGTCACGCTTTTGCTTGGCCTATTCATTGGCGCGGCGGCGGGCTTTTACGGCGGCTGGAGAGACGATTTGCTAATGCGTCTCGCGGAACTCTTTTTGGCTTTGCCCTGGCTCTATTTGCTGTTTGGGCTGCGGGCCTTTTTGCCCCTTGCGGTTAGTCCGCTGCAAGCCTTCTTCCTCATCATCGCCGTGCTCGGGGCTTTAGGATGGGCGCGTCCTGCACGGCTGGTTCGCGGAGTCGTGCTGAGCGCGAAGGAGCGTGATTTCGTGCGCGCCGCTCGAGGCTTTGGAGCTACCGACGGATACTTATTACGGCGTCACATTCTCCCGGAAACTTCGAGCGTGCTTCTAACGCAGGCGGCTATTCTCGTGCCCCAGTTCATCCTTGCGGAGATGACACTTTCGTTTCTTGGCCTGGGCGTTCCTGAACCGGCGCCGAGTTGGGGAAATCTTCTCTCCAGTTTGCAGCAGTACAGTGTTCTCATTTCTTACTGGTGGATGTATTTGCCCGCGCTCATCATGCTGCCGTTCTTTCTAGGGTACTTGGGGCTGGGGAGCGAGTTGCAGGAGCGCATGGAGCCGTACAAGATAGGGAGGTAGCTTCGGAGCGTATAGTGAAACCTGCGAGAGCAAATTGCTCGTCCCGCCGAATCGTCTGGATTCTGCCGTTCGTTCTTGCAGCGTTATTCGCGCAACGCATTGCCTATTCTCAGCCGCAGAAAAATTCCAAAGAAGAATTACTCGTACTTCCTGGCGAGATTGGCCGTTCCGGCGGCAGGCTCGTGGTCGCGCTACGCGCTGAGCCCAAAACTTTGAATCCCTTAATCGCTGCAGATACTCCCTCCCGCGAAGTCATCGGCGCCATGCAAGCGGATTTAGTGCACATCAACCGCGCGACGCAATTGACCGAGCCTGCCCTCGCGAAATCTTGGAAGATATCGCCCGACGGACTGCAATATACGCTGGTGTTGAGGCGCGGTCTGAAATTTTCCGATGGCTACCCATTGGATGCTGATGACGTACTGTTCACATTTCGCGTGTATCTTGATGAAAAGGTGCACGCGCCGCAGCGCGATCTTCTGATGTTTGAGGGTAAGCCGCTGACAGTTCGCAAAGTAGATTCGCAGACGATTGTTTTTCAACTGCCGAAACCTTACGGCGTCGCTGAGCGGCTTTTTGATGGTTTGGCAATCTTGCCCCGGCATTTGCTCGAAAAGCCTTACGAGGAAGGGAGAATTGCCCAACTGGGAGCGCTGACGACGGCGCCAAATCAGTGGGTGGGTCTCGGCCCTTTCCGATTGAAGGAATACGCGGCCGGGCAACGATTGGTGCTGGAGCGCAATCCTTACTACTGGAAAGCGGACACGAAAGGGAACCGGCTGCCTTATCTGGACGAATTGGTTTTCCTTTTTGTGCCCAGCGCAGATGCACAGGTTTTGCGATTTCAGTCTGGCGAGACCGATGTGATCAGCCGGCTGGGTGCGGAAAATTTTGCTGCGTTGTCCCGGCAACAAGGAGACTACACGATGGTGGATGCCGGGCCGGGGCTGGAGTACAACTTTCTCTTTTTTAATTTAAATGAGCCTAATGAAAAAACGTCTGCGGAAATTGTCCAGAAACAGAAATGGTTCCGGGAAGTGAAGTTTCGGCAGGCCGTGTCTGCTGCGATTGATCGCGAAGCGATCGTGCGGCTCGTCTATCAAGGACGTGGCGCTCCGTTGTGGGGCTTGGTTACGCCCGGAAACCGACATTGGAAGGATGAGAAACTGCCGCATGCGCCGCGCTCGCTGGAACGAGCGCGAATGCTTTTGAAAGAGGCCGGCTTTTCGTGGACCACGGCGTCCAACGCTGAGTCCACTTTGGTCGACTCCAGCGGCAAGCCCGTGGAATTCTCCATTATCACGAGTTCTTCCAATGCCGAACGGACAAAAATGGCCGCATTGATTCAAGACGATTTGAAGCAGGTAGGAATGCGCGTTCAGGTGGCCCCCTTGGAATTTCGCTCGTTGCTCGATCGCGTTACGCAGACGAAAGAATATGAGGCATGCATCCTGGGAATTGCCAGCTTCGACGCGGATCCGAATTCGGACATCAACGTTTGGCTCTCGAGCGGCGGCACGCATCTCTGGAATCCTTCGCAGGCCCATCCAGCTACACCCTGGGAGGCGGACATCGACCGCCTGATCAATGAGCAAATGTACGCCCGCACGTTCGAACAACGGAAGAAGCTTTATGACCGCGCGCAAGAGCTTCTCTGGGAATACCAGCCTATGATTTTCCTGGCCAGCCCGGATATCCTAACGGGAGCCAGGAAGTCGGTCGGCAACTTCCACCCAGCCGTGCTGGAACCTTATGTGCTATGGAACGTGGAGCAGTTGTACCAGAAAAATGAAGCGGTAAATGCCAGTCGATGAAGCCCGCAAGCGCAAGAACCAGGAAGAAAGAGGCTGTCAGTTGGAATGACACGCTTCTCGTGAAGGAATGCCTTGCCGGCAAGGAAGAAGCCTGGTCTGTGCTCATCGATAAATACAAGGCCCTAATTTACTCGATCCCCATAAAATACGGACTACCGCCGCAAGAGGCTGCTGACATTTTTCAAGCGACCTGCGCGGAGCTTTTGATGCGTTTACCGGAGTTGCGTGAGCCCCGTGCGCTTCCGAAATGGCTGATGCAAGTTGCGCATCATGAGAGCTATCGCTGCAAGCGCCAGGGCCAGCGAGTGGTCAGCCGCGATGCCGATCCCGACTTGCCTGAGCCGGAAATTCCGCCTATCGCGGAAGAGTTAGTGCTGCAGACTCAGGAAGAACAAATTTTGCGTGAAGCTATGGCCGCTCTCACGCCGCAGTGCCGCCGCCTGGTGGAACTGCTTTTTTACGAGGTTCCTGCGCGGCCGTATACCGAAGTTGCCAAGGAGTTGGGGCTTGCCGTAGGCTCGATTGGTTTCACGCGCCAGCGATGCATCGAGCGTTTGCGCCGGCAACTCGAGGAATTGGGTTTTTCTGATGCCCGCAACCCGTAGTAAGAGCTCCACACAACAATGGATTACGCAGCTGGCGTCACTTTCCACGGAAGCCGATCGTCGGAAATTTCTGGCTTCCCACCGCGGCGCAATTCGCAAGGAACTGGTCGAGCAGCTTGCTGAGTTGGTGGTCGAGAGGGTCCGTGTTAGCACTCAGGAAGCACTGCATCTCGCCGAGGCGGCGATCCTCATCGCCCAGCGTCTGAAAGGCAAAGACGCCTTGGCGCTCGGCCTGCGCGCGAAGGCCAATGCCCTTTATTCCTCTGGCGACAACCGCGCAGCCACGGAACATCACCAGCAGGCTTTCCAGCTGTATGAATCGTTGGGGGATTGGAAAGAGGCTGCGCGCACTCTGAGCACCTCCATCCAGCCTTTGATCTTGCTCGGTGAATACGACCAAGCTTTCCATGCCGCGGAGCGGGCCAGAGAAATCTTCACTCGCCTTGATGACCAGCGGCGCCTCGCGCGGCTGGAAATCAACGTGGGCAACATCTATCACCGGCAGGATCGGTTTGAAGAATCAATCGCCCACTACGAGCGCGCATATCAGGGTTTGCTGCCTTACAAGGATGTGGAAGGAATCGCCGTCGTTCTGAGCAACATGGCGGTCTGCCTGATTAGTTTGAACGATTTTCCGCGGGCTCTCGCCACTTACCAGAGGGCGCGCGCCTTTTGCCAACAGCACAACATGCCGCTGCTCGTCGCGCAGGCAGACTACAACATTGCTTATCTGTATTACCTGCGCGGTGAATACAGCCGTGCGATTGAAGCCTTGTACGCGGCCAGGCGCGGCTGCGAGGCTACGGGCGACGCCTATCACCTTGCGCTTTGCCATTTGGACCTTTCCGACATTTACCTTGAGCTGAATCTGAGCGACGAGGCCCGCGAGATGGCCCATGAGGGCTTTCTTCGTTTCGAAAAGCTAGGCATGCGCTACGAAGCTGCAAAAACTCTGGCCAACGAAGCCACGGCTTACGGTCAGCAAGGAAAAACCGTGCAGGCGCTGGAGCGCTTTGCGAAAGCCCGCGAGATCTTTGTGCGTGAAGACAATCTGGTTTGGCCCTGGCTTATTGATTTGTACCAGGGTTTATTGCTCTTTCAGGAGGGCCGTTTCTTCGAGGCCAGGCGCTTGTGCGCTTCGGCGGCAGCATTCTTCGATCAATCGGCGCTTTCGGGGAAAGCCGTGCTGGCACACCTTCTTCTCGGTCAGATCGCCCTCGGGATGGACGATCTGAACACGGCCGATCAAGAGACCCGCGCGGCCATTGCGAAGTTATCCGGACTTCAAACGCCGGTGCTCGTTTATCAGGCGCATTTCCTCGAAGGAGAAATCGCGCGGGCACGCGGCGAGCGGCAGACGGCGCACCGCGCCTATCTGGAGGCCCGCAAGGCGCTGGAAACGCTGCGCAGCCGGCTCCAAGGAGAAGAGCTGAAGATCTCTTTCGTCAAAAACAGAATGCAGGTTTATGAAGCGCTGGTCGCACTCTACCTCAGTGATGGCGACGCCGGGGCTTCCGACGAAGAGGCCTTTGCCTGCATCGAAGCCGCGAAGTCGCGCAACATGATCGAAATGATTTTTCAGAGCGGCCAGAGCCTTCCTCTTGGAGAGGCAGGCCAAAGCGATCTGGTCCGGCGGATCCGGGACTTGCGGGAAGAACTGAACTGGTACTATCACCGCATCGAACTGGAACAATTGCGGCCCGAAACGCAATCCCGCGAGAAGCTCGAAAACCTTCAGGAAATTGCCCAGTCGCGAGAAAAGGAATTGTTGCGGACCTTGCGGGAGCTGCCTGCTCACGAACGGGAAAATGCAACTCTCGAAGCTCCGGCTGATTTTTCACTGAAGAAATTGCAAGCAACGTTGCCGCAAAACGCTACGCTTGTCGAGTATTTCATTACCGGTGAGCAGTTGGTTGCTGCAATCGTGTCGCGCGACACGGTACGGATTCTGCCGGTGACCATGCTTTCCCGCGTGACTCATCTTCTGCAATTACTGCGTTTTCAGGTCTCCAAATTTCGCATGGGCCATAACTATGTGAGGCGGTTCGAACAGCCGCTCTTGCGAGCTACCCAGAGCCATCTGGAATCGCTCTACAGCGAGTTGGTTGCGCCTGTGCGCATGCTTTTTCAGGGAGACCACCTCATTTTTGTGCCTCACGGCCTTCTTCACTTCCTGCCCTTTCACGCACTGAAAAACGGGGAGGAATATCTTTGCGACGCGTTCACGATTTCTTATGCGCCGAGTGCGACGGTTTTTTCTCTGTGCCAGCAGAAGGTGGCGAGCCCTGCTCCTGCTTCGCTCGTGTTAGGGATTTCCGACGAGCGGGCACCCCAAATTCTTGATGAGGTCCGCTCTGTGAGTTCATTGCTTCCTTGTTGTTCCCTTTACGTGGGCGAGCAAGCCACCTCTTCCTTGCTTCGGGAAAAGGGACCGGAGAGCGGGGTCCTGCACATCGCTACGCATGGGGTATATCGCCAGGACAACCCCATGTTTTCGGGCATCCGCTTAGGGGATGGATATTTGAATCTGTATGACCTCTACCAGATGAGATTGAACGCCAGGTTAGTCACGCTGAGCGGTTGCGCCACGGGCATGAACTTCGTCGCCGCTGGCGACGAATTGCTGGGCCTCCAGCGTGGCCTGTTTTCTGCCGGGGCGACCACGTTACTGCTTTCCTTATGGGACGTTCATGACGAAAGCACTGCGCAGTTGATGGGCTACTTCTACCAGAATTACATCCGAAGCGCCGACATGGCGGGGGCTTTGCGACGCGCTATGCAGGAACTGCGCCAAAAGAAGCCCCACCCCTTTTACTGGGCGCCGTTCGTCCTCGTTGGCAAACTCACTGATTCTAGGAAACTTAACTAAAAATTGTCGGAGCGCATTTTTACCTATTTTTCGACCCTTTTTGTGCCCTTATAGAACGAGTGTTGGTAAATGACGCCTGGACCACCGGGGAGTGGCCAGGACAACGGAAAGGATATTGGGGGGAATCATGAAGCATTTTTCGGCGGAGGAATGGATCGATTTTGTGAACCGGATGGTCTCTCCAGAGCGACTGAAAGAGATGGAGGAGCACCTGCCCGGGTGCAAACGCTGCAAGGAGACGGTTTCCATGTGGCAGCGTGTGCAGGGATCGGCGGTGGCCGAAAAAAGCTACCAGCCGCCTGCTGATACCTTGAGAGTCGTCAAGGCTGCTTTTGCGGCGTCCAGATGGGGAGCGCAAAGAGAGGAATCCAGGAGCCGGATCTCGGTTCTCTTCGACAGCTTTTTGCAGCCCGTTGTCGCAGGGGCCCGCTCGGCGGCCACGGATTCAAGGCAGATGCTCTATCGCGCGGATCCATTTCAAATTGACCTGCAAATTGAAGCCAAACCTGGCAGCAACGATCTCCTGGTTACCGGCCAGCTCCTGGATTTGAGCAATCCCGGAATTGCAGGCAAGGACGTAAACGTCACGCTCTCCAATCTGCGCGGTCATGTGGTGCATGCCGTCAGCAATCAGCACGGAGAGTTCACGTGCGAAATTAAGAACAGCGGGGACTTGCAAATAACATTTTCAGGTTCGCGCGGCGAGCCCATTGTGATTTCGTTGCGCGATGCGCTCGGTCGTCTTTCGCAGGATGACAAATGATTCCCGCGCCGCCTGAATTTGCATCGCAGCGCGGCTTTGGTACGAAAGTACCGGAGCCGATGGCAAATCCGGGTGGGTATGAAGGCCTGGTCGTACTATTGGGTAGGAAGGACTCTCCCGCGAAACTGTTGCGGCAATCCTCCAACCGATAGCTGAGGAATTCAATTACGGGAGGCCCTTTTCAGGGTCGCAACCTATGAAACGCAGGACCACCATTCTTTTGGCGATGATCGTCCTGATGCTGGCTTCGTCCCGGCCGGCGGCTGCTCAGCAGCGCTACATCGTTGTTTCCACGGGCGGTCTTTCTTCGGTTTTGAATCTTTGCTCTCTGCTTGGGTGCCAAGTTCAAGGAAGTCTGGATGGCAACCTCGGACAGACCTTCCTCGTAACCTCAACAAACCTTTTGAACACGACGCTGACTTTGGTGGAGTCGTTGTTGGGGATTGTCAGCATCGAGCCGGATCATCTCTTGCCGATTGCGCAACCCTCGCTTCCAAGGATTCCTTACGGTCTGTATGACACCTCTCCGGTAAATTATTACGGCACGGTGGTCTGGCATGGCTATGCAGCTCAGCCGGCGGCCCAGATTATTCGGCTCCAGGATGCGCAGAATGGCTTTGGGATTTCGGGAACAGGCATCGTGGCGCTCATTGATACGGGTGTCGATCCTTATCACCCCGTTCTGCAGCCCGTTCTTTTGCAAGGATACGATTTCACACGAAACCAGCCGGGCGCTTCCGAATGGCTTGACTTGACTGGCACACAGATCAACGAGAGTCAGGGAGGGAACCAGCAACCGGGTTACGTTCAACAGTCGACTGCGGCCGTTCTGGATCAATCTACCGCCGCAGTTCTGGATGGTTCTCCTTACGTTGCTTTCGGGCACGGCACGATGACCTCGGGCTTGGTCCACCTGGTTGCTCCTAAGGCCAAGATTCTCCCGCTCAAGGCCTTCTCAGCGAATGGGACTGGCTATCTTTCCAACATTGTTGCTGCTCTGTACTATGCGGTCCAGAATCACGCCAACGTGGTGAACATGAGCTTCGACCTAGGCTCATCGTCATCCGCTTTGAATCGCGCCGTGTCTTATGCCAACAAAGCGGGCGTGGTCCTTGTGGCGGCGGCCGGGAACGAGAGCACCAGCGCACCGGCCTATCCCGCGGCCATGAATGGCTACGTTGTCGGCATTGCTTCGACCACCGATTGGGATACACGCTCCTCGTTTTCGAATTATGGTCCTGCGGATGTATGGATCGCCGCTCCGGGGGAATACGTCATCAGCACTTATCCCGGCGGAACCTACGCCAGCGAATCAGGTACCTCTTTCAGTTCGCCGCTGGTTGCCGGCACTGTCGCTTTGCTGCTCAGTGCCAAGCAGTCGGGACTCAATCAATCCCAGGCTGCGAATGCCCTGGCGAACGCACAAGTTCTCACGCCGGACCTGAATCACGGCCGTCTCAATGTCTATCAAGCCGTTTCAGCGTGGGTGAACGGCTCCAGCTCAACTTCATCTTCGACTTCAAGTTCAAGCTCATGTCTCTTGCTCTGTTTCTGATTGCTGATGTTCAAGGGTCAAATTCCGGCGCCGACAGGAAGCTCCCCGCTTCTTTCGGCGCCGGAGTCCCTCCGGATCAAGCAACTGGAAGAACAAGCCTCTGCATTGCGCAATTCTGTTATCTGCGCCTTTAACCAGCTACTCGACCTGAAAGACCTCAATACTGGAGTTCATAGCACTCGCCTCGCGGAGTGGGGCATGCGTGTTGGACAGGAACTGGGCCTCGAAGAGTCTGCGCTTCAAAATCTTGAAGTGGCAGCGCTTCTTCACGATATTGGCAAGGTCGGCATACCCGACTCCATTCTTCGCAAGCCGGCGCGTCTCGATGACGAAGAATATGCCTTGATGAAAAAACATCCCGAGTACGGGTGGGCAGTTCTCCGTATGCTTCCCGGCTTTGAGCGGGCCGCGCTTGATATCCTCCACCACCATGAATTTTTCGACGGCAAAGGATACCCGGCAGGGCTCAAAGGGACGGAGATCCCAATTGTCTCGCGCATCGTTTCCGTGACGGACGCCTTTGACGCCATGGTTTCGTCGCGGCCGTACCGCAAAGGGCTTCCCTTCGAAGAAGCCATGCGTCGGCTTTCGGAGTCCAGCGGCACTCAGTTCGACCCCACGGTAGTGAAGGTCTTTCTTTCGTTTGCCCGAGAGGAGATGCCTACCGTCTTTGCCGCCGCTGGTACAACGGTCTCGACGGCCCTCTGATCGTCCGCACCCTTTTTGTTTCATCTTGAACCAAGTTCCGGTAGATTGTTCCATTCCGGTAATTGGATGCCTTTCAAAATCCTCGATTCCAAGCTAATTCCCCTGCTTTCAACCAAATAAAGCGCTAGCACATCTCGCTTTATGGGCATCATCGTGCCCGTATTTCGACAACCTGATGTTTCACTGGCTTGCAGAAACGGGAAATTCGGAACAAGCCTGAGCCAGGCCATGCCACGGGGCGCGCTAAAAAAGAAAAGAAAGAGATGACAAAGAACTCGATCGACTTAGAGGAATTGATGGCGCGCACGGAAAACGACCGTGAACTCATGCGGGATCTTCTGTCGATTTTCAAGGAAGAATTCCCGCAGCGCCACAAAGCGTTGCGCCAGGCGGTGGAGTCTCTGGATGCAGCTCGCGTCGTTTTGGAGGCCCACTCGTTGAAAGGAATGCTTTCCAACCTAGCAGCGGGCGAAGCCGCGAACGCCGCTGCCCAACTGGAGCACCTGGCGCGGGCCAAAGAGACCTCGAAGTTCCGCGAATCCCTTGCACACTTCGAGCTGGTTGCGCAAGAGCTTTCACGCCAGTTGGATGCCTGCATGGCCGAGGTGTCCGGATGAGGATCTTGATCGCCGATGATGAGCTAATGTCGCGGCGGCTGCTGGAGAAGACCCTTCAGCGAGCCGGATACGAGGTAAACGCCGTGGAAAACGGCCGGCTCGCCGCAGATGAGCTGTGCAAACCGGAAGGTCCCAAGTTGGCGTTGCTGGATTGGATTATGCCGGAGTTGGATGGGCCGGGAGTTTGCCGCGCCGTCCGCAAACGAATGGACCAATCCTACGTCTACATGATCCTGCTGACTTCCAAGGAAAAGAAAGAAGATGTGGTGGCCGGCTTGGAATCCGGGGCCGACGACTATCTCACGAAACCCTTTGATCCGGAAGAGCTCAAAGCCCGGCTACGCACGGGGATGCGTATTTTGGATCTCGAGGATCGCCTGATTGAGGCAAGAGAAGAAATGCGATTCCAAGCGACCCACGACGCGCTTACCTCTCTTTGGAATCGCGGCGTGATCATGGAACTCCTCGGGCGCGAACTGGCGCGATCGCGGCGCGAAGCGAAATGTACAGCCATTTTGCTTGGGGATCTGGATCATTTCAAAAATATCAATGACACGTACGGGCATCTCGCCGGTGATGAGGTTCTGCGAGAAACCGCAAGACGGTTGGTCTCATCGGTGCGCTCGTACGATTTTGTGGGGCGCTTTGGCGGCGAAGAATTCCTGGTTACGCTAAATAACTGCGATCCGGCCTTTGCGTTAGCGCGCGCTGAAATCATTCGCAAAACCATCTGCGAGCGCCCGGTGGAAACGTCGGCAGGCAGCGTATCCATCTCGATGAGCTTTGGGTTACTGCTTAGCCAGGAATGGGGCTATCTGTCTGTTCCGGAACTGCTTCACGAAGTAGATACTGCTCTTTACGCGGCAAAGGCGGCAGGAAGAAACTGTGTCAAAGCCGCGATCCCGAAGGACCAACCGAACGATACGCTCATGATGGCTCCCGAATTTATGCGGCGAAGGCGATAATCCCTTCGGAAAGAGCCCGTTGAAGTCGTACCACACAAATCTAAATAGCTTTTGACTTCGATTTTGACTGGCTCAGCATCTGACGCATGGCCACGGTGGAGCCCGGCGCGCGCTTCTCTCTCCAGGCTTCTAGCCGCTTGCAGGTCTCTTCGATGTTCTGGAACAGGTGGGGGTTCTTAAAAGCAGCGCGCCAGGTGGGAACGATCATGCGCATGCGATCCCACACCACCCAAATCTCCCCGTTGCTTTCAAAAAAAAGTTCATCGTTGATCAGCCCGCGATTCACGATGCTCGCCACCATTTCCCAGTAACTGATCACCATGCGGATGTAAGTGTTCTCTTCGCTTCCTTGGGGGTATTTTTCCATCATGTCTTCGGGAGATGTGGGATGGAAATTGTCGGTAAACCAGGCCCGCGCTTGCCGCAGGCGTGGTTCACGGCGTAAATCGTACAGCCGCAACATAAGATTCACTTCGTCATACGTGATCTGGGCCATAGCGAGTCCTCCTGGGCTAACTCGCAGTATCCGATTGTGCGGCTTCCTGCAAGGAATGAGAAACGCCGGTAAGTTCGATGCGCTGCACGCTCGAAACGGGTATCCCCTGCTTGAGAAACTCTGCTTGAATTCGACGCCGCAGTTCGCGCGCCACTTCGTCCTGGCGCGTCGGCGCCGTTCGCACTTGCAGCCGAATCGTCGAAGCGGTTCGGTCAAAGTCCTGAAGGCCCAGGACTCGCGGTCCATCTACAAGGGCCTGGGACCATGCCGGATCTCCTCGCAACGCGCTGGCCGCCGTCTCCAAAGCTCTTAGCGCTTTCTCAACGGGAGTTTCGGGGGCCAGCGAGACGTCCACGAATGCCTGCGACCAATCGCGGCTAAGATTGCTGACGTTGCGGATCTCGCCGTTGGCGATGGTCACGAGCGCTCCGCGGGCGTCCCGAAGAACTGTCCGGCGAAGCGTGAGATGCTCTACGCGGCCAGTGTACTCGGCAATCTGAACTGTATCGCCCACGACGTATTGGTCTTCCAGCACGATGTAGAACCCCGTGATCACATCGCGAACAAGATTCTGCGCTCCAAAGCCCAAGGACAGGCTGGCAAGGCCCGCAAGCGCTACAGCGGGTGTTACATCCATGAAGTCGTGCAGTGCCATGAGTAGCGCTACGGCCCAAACCACTTTGCTGCTTGCGCTATAAACAATCCCGGCCAGTGTGCGTGTTTGTTGCTCCCGCAGTTGTGACTGGCGCGCCGGTCCTGTGGCGGGCTTGATGATCAATTTGCTCGCGGCGCGGAGCAGGCGGTTCACGATCAACGCAAGGACAAGGATGCCCAACAGTCGCAGCGCATGGGGAAGGATCAATTCCACCCAATGATTTAAAGAACTTGGCATGATTGTTTGAGAGGGGGAGTATAACATTGGAAGAGGTTCGCGGAAGCGCATTCACGTGCTGGATCGAGGTGAAGGGACAGGCAAAGGGAGTTTTGATGATGGAATCAAGACGAAAATTTCTGACCATGCTTCTGGCTTCAGGTCTGCCCATCAGATTCATGAACTCTTCCGTGCGCGCGCAAGGTGGAGGGGCAGCTCAACCCACTCCAAAACCGGTGCAGAGGGACGAAGACACCGACGAACCCAAGATCGACGCGAAAGCAATGCTAGAGGCCAATCAGAAGGACATCAAGAAAAGCGTCGAGAAGCTTTATCAATTGGCCAGCGAGTTGAAAGCTGAGGTGGAAAAAACCGATTCTGTGCGGGTGCTCTCCGTGCCTATGCTGAAGAAAGCTGAGGAAATTGAAAAGCTTGCGAAAAGCATACGTTCTCGGACGATCGGGTAATCCGGCGCGATTTTTAGAAGGGTAAAAGCGGCGATTAGATTGCCTGCTGGCGCGAGGGAATTAGAGGGGATAGAATATCTAAGTCGAATCGGTTTCTTGCACGTTGCGCGCTCTTTCAAAGGCCATTGGGAGCGCTCACCGCGCGCCCGTAGCTCAGATGGATAGAGTACATGCCTCCGGAGCATGGGGTCGTGAGTTCGAATCTCACCGGGCGCGCCATTT